>CAZCUR010000010.1:0-47735 GCA_964501815.1 uncultured Geothermobacter sp. | reverse complement strand
ACACCCGTCGATCTGACTTCGATTATACTACCTGTCATGACCGGCTCAGCGAAAAAGAACGCCATCATCCTCGTTGTCGCCATGACCCGCGCGGGGGTCATCGGCCGCGAAAACCGCCTTCCCTGGCACATCCCTGACGATTTGCGCCAGTTTCGCCATTTGACTCTGGGCGGTACGTTGATTATGGGGCGCAAAACCTGGCAGTCCCTGCCGGCGCCCCTGCACGGCCGGCATCATCTGGTCGTCAGCAAGACCCTTGCGGCAGACTCCGGTATCCAAATCGTCCCGTCCCTGTCCGAAGCGTTGCTTGAGGGAGAGCGGCGTGGAGGCCCCGTTTTTTTGCTGGGGGGACGGCAGATTTTCGCGGAAGGGATCGCCCGGTGTGACCTGATGGTTGTGAGCTGGATTGCCGGGGACTTTGCCGGCGATGTCACTTTTCCGGCTATCGACTGGTCCTGCTGGCGGGAAACGGCGCGCACGGACCACAACGGTTTCAGCCGCAGTGTCTACCGCCGGATAGCCGCCGATCCGCCTTAATCGTCCTCGTAGTGTTTCGCCTGATTTTCAAAACGGGTGAACATCCCGCGGAAGGTCAGATGAACCGTACCGATCGGACCGTTACGCTGCTTGCCGATGATGATCTCGGCGTCCATCTCGTGTCCCTTGTCGCACGTCTTGTCCTTGTTGCGGCAGGCATCGCAATACACCGCCGCCCGATAGACAAACATGATGACGTCCGCGTCCTGCTCAATGGCACCCGATTCACGCAGGTCGGCCATTATGGGGCGTTTGTCGGTACGGTTTTCCAGGGACCGGTTCAACTGGGAAAGCGCGACCACCGGCACGTTGAGCTCCTTGGCCAGGGCCTTGAGGGAGCGTGAGATTTCCGAGATCTCCTGCTGGCGGCTTTCGGCATTGTGCCCGGTCATCAGCTGCAGGTAGTCGACGACCACCAGGCCGAGTCCCTGGTCAGCCTTGAGCCGGCGGGCCTTGCTGCGCAGTTCGAGAATGCTGATACCTG
This sequence comes from uncultured Geothermobacter sp., assembly GCA_964501815.1. Lineage (GTDB taxonomy): Bacteria > Desulfobacterota > Desulfuromonadia > Desulfuromonadales > Geothermobacteraceae > Geothermobacter. The sequence continues at coordinate 46,714 of CAZCUR010000010.1, read as the reverse complement.
GCGTGTCGTCGATAAAAATCGGTGCGTCGTTCAAAAGGCCGGCCGCCGTGGTCAAAAGAGGCCAGTCCTCGTCACGCAGCTGCCCGATGCGCATGCGACCGGCATCGACCCGGGCCAAAGAGCACAGCATGCGCTGGATGAGCTGTTCCTTGCCCATCTCCAGGGAGAAGATAACCGTCGGGACCTTCTTTTTGCTGTGAACCGCGGCGTTCTCGACAATATTGAGACAGAAGGCGGTCTTGCCCATCGAGGGACGCCCGGCAACAATGACCAGGTCCCCCGGCTGAAGGCCCGCCGTCATATGGTCCAGGTCGGTAAAACCGGTGGGCACCCCCGTCACCGCTTCCTTGCGATTGAACAGCTCCTCAATCGCCTTGAAGGTTCCGGGGAGAATGTCCCGGGCGGCATAGTAGGAAGGCCGGGTTTTCATCCCGGTAATGTCAAAGATGGATTTTTCCGCCCAGTCGAGAATTTCCTCGACATCGCCCCCTTCGTAGCCTTTGGTCGCAATTTCGGTCGCGGTGGAAATGAGGCGCCGGGCAATGGCCTTTTCCTTGACCAGCCTGGCGTAGTAGGCGACGTTGGCGGCGGTGGGAACCTGATCGACCAGAGAGGCCAGAAAAACCGAGCCGCCGACAGTCTCCAGGGTGCCGCGGGCTTCCAGCTCGGCACTGAGTGTGACCATGTCAGCCGGTTCGCCGCGCTCGTTCAAATCAACAATGGCCTGAAAGATGCGCCGGTGGGCCTCCCGGTAGAAATCGTCGGCGACAAGAATCTCCAGCACCTGGTTGAGGGCATTGTTGTCGAGCAGAATGCCGCCCAAAACCGACATTTCCGCTTCGAGACTTTGCGGGGGAACCCTGATGTCACTGACTGACATATCGATGCTCCGCGGACGGCCTGGATACAGCCCTGCCCCGGGGAAGGCGGCACAATACTGCCCTCCCCATGTCACCGGGGATGGTGCGGCGGGATAAATAAGGGCCGGGGGCAAAGCCCCGGCCCGGACTTCAATTATTCGGCTTCGGCAACGACGGTCAGCTTGATGGTGGCGACCACGCCGGCGTCGAGCTTGACGGGGATTTCATAGTCACCGACGTTTTTGATCGGTTCATCGAGCTGGATTTTGCGCCGGTCGATCTCGATGCCCTGCTCAGCCAGCTTGCTTTCAATCTCCATGGCGGTGACGGCGCCGTAGAGTTTGCCTTCTTCGCCGGCTTTGTGCGCAACCTGCAGGGCGACACCTTCGATTTTGCCCTTGAGCACCTCCGCAGCCTGGACGACACGCTGGAATTTGCGTTCGGCCTGACGCTTCTGGTGTTCCAGTTCCTTGATGTTGCGTTTGTTGGCGACCACGGCGAGTCCTTTGGGCACCAGGTAATTGCGGGCATAGCCCGGCTTGACCTGGACCAGATCACCGATCTGCCCCAACCCTTCTACGTTTTCGGTCAGAATGATTTCCATCGCTTTCCTCCAAGCTGAGTCAGCAGTCTCGTTCAGGATTTGTTCTGTTTCAGGCGCGGCGCCCGAAAGTCAACCCACAGGTCAAAAACTCCCAGGCCCGTTACCAGCAGCGGCAACGGATTCACCAGCGCGATAAGCACGTATCCGGCTCCACGCATTACCGGCGGCACCCCCTTGCGGGCAAAAAACCAGGCGACGATGGCCATGCCCTGGAGGAAATAAACCGGCAGCAGCACAATCAGGGCGTTCAGGCCAACGACCCGCAGCGCGCCACCGCCCAACACAGCGGCAAACCCGGCGGCAATCAGGGGCCAGATCAGCCACTCGGGCGTCTTGAAGCGGCGGAACTCGCATCCGGCGATCAGAAACCGCCCTTTGCCCAGCCGGTGCAGAAAAAAGACCTGCACGGCGAGCATGACTTCAATGACCAAAAGCGCCCAGCCGACAAAGGTGCTCCGGAGCAGCTCGCCCATCCCGGTCACAACCTCCCGGTATCGGTCCAGCTGTTCAGGAGACAACTGGCCGGCCTCCCCCATCTGCATGGCGGTGTCGATTTCACTCTGCAGATAGCCGCCTACCAGGTCCATCAGCGGCCGGTCGACCCAACCGGCATACAGGGCCAGCCCGGCGGCGCACAGAGCGAAAACGGCCACCACCCCGACCGCGACGGCCTTTTCCCAGGCCAGGCCCCGGCGCAGCAGTTCGGCCAGAAACAACGCCGGTGCCGCGTACTGCAAGGCAAAAACCGCCATGGCGGCCGGCCCCCCGGTAAACCAGAGGACCACAAAGATAACAAAGGTGGTCATCCCTCCGGCCGGCAGGCCGCCGCTCATGACCACCAGGGCCAGAGGCACCGGTATCAGTAACTGGATGAGGGTACCGGCCATTCCCAGGCTCGCTGCCACAAGTTGCAGCAGGAGACTGGCAGCCGCGGCAAGCAATACCGGACGTATCAGCGCTAGCATGTTCTCCGGCCGGTCAGCGCAACCGATTATTCCGGTACCTGGCTGGCAGTGAACGGCAGCAGCGCAATGTTGCGGGCCCGTTTGATCGCCTCGGTCAACTGCCGCTGATGCTTGGCACAGTTGCCGGAAATACGGCGCGGAACAATCTTGCCGCGCTCGGAAAGAAAATATTTCAGGGTGTCCGTCTGCTTGTAATCGATGACAAGGGTTTTATCAGCGCAAAAACGGCAGCCCTTGCGCCGGCCGTAGCGCCGGCGGGGATTTCCGGAATGTCTCGGATTGGCCATTTTCCTGTCTCCTTTTCGCTACAGATTAGTCCTGGGCTTCGGTCTCAGACTCGGTGGCTTCGGCGGCCTCGGCAACATCTTCGTCACCGGACTGTTCGGCGGCCTGTTCCGGTTCGACGACTTCGTAGTCGTCCTCGAGACCGACGGTCTGAAACTTGAGAACCGCATCTTCAATGCGCAGGCGGCGCTCAAACTCGCTTACGGCAGCCGGATCGACCCTGTAAACGAAAAGACAGTAGATGCCCCGGGCATGCTTTTTGACCAGATAGGCCAGCTTGCGCACACCCCACTCCTCAACCTTGAGGATCTCGGCATTGATCTTGGCGAGAAACCCTTTGAGTTTCTCAACCTCTGCGGTCAGCTCATCTCCGGCCAGTTCCGGATTGAGGATGACCATGGTTTCATAGTTACGCATCTTGAACGTTCCTCCTCTCGAGTGTTTAGCCCCGCACCGCGCGGAGCAAGGAGCTGCGCCGGCCCATCCGGCGCAAAAGAAGATTTGTTTACCACGATTTCCGCCTGAAGGCAACCTGGCTGACGAGGCGCCTCAGACATTAAACCGAAAATGCATCACGTCACCGTCGTTGACGACGTAATCCTTCCCTTCGAGGCGCATCAGGCCTTTTTCCCGGGCGCCCGCCTCGCCGCCCGAGGCGACGAAATCCTCATAGGCGATGACCTCAGCACGGATAAAACCCTTTTCGAAATCGGTGTGAATGACCCCGGCCGCCTGGGGGGCCCTGGTACCGGCCGGGACTGTCCAGGCCCGAACCTCCTTGACGCCGGCGGTGAAATAGGTCAGCAAGCCCAGAAGCCGATACCCGGCTTGAATCATCCGGTCCAGTCCGGACTGCTCCAGACCCAGCTCGGCCAGAAATTCGGCTTTTTCCTCACCGTCCAGCTCGGCGATTTCTGCTTCGATACGACCGCAGATGACCACCACTTCGGCGCCCTCTTTGGCGGCGAATTCCTCCAGCTGTCTGGACAGGTCGTTGCCGTCGGGCAGATCGTCCTCACCGACATTGGCCACATAGAGGACCGGCTTGGCGGTAATCAGGCAGAGTTCACGCACCAGCGCAGCGTCTTCCTCCCCCAGCCCGGCGGCGCGTGCCGGACGTCCCTCGTTGAGAGTCGTCTCGATTCTCCTGAGCACCTCCAGCTCACGCTGCATCGCCTTGTCGCCGCTGCGGGCCTGTTTGTCGATACGGGCAATCCGTTTTTCCACCGTGGCCAAATCGGCCAGATTCAGTTCGGTCTGGATGACTTCGACATCCCGCAACGGATCGACGGCCCCATCGACATGGACGACGTTATCGTCCGCAAAGCAGCGCACGACATGCGCGACCGCATCCACCTGGCGGATATGCCCCAAAAACTGGTTGCCCAGACCTTCCCCCTTGCTGGCGCCGCGCACCAGACCGGCAATATCGACAAATTCGATGGTGGTCGGCAACACCTGTTGCGGCTGCACAATCTCAGCCAGTTTGTCAAGCCGGTCATCAGGGACGGCAACGACGCCGACGTTCGGCTCGATGGTGCAAAAAGGGTAATTGGCCGATTCGGCACCGGCACTGGTAATGGCGTTGAAAATGGTCGATTTGCCCACATTGGGCAGACCGACGATACCGCACTTGAATCCCATACCGAGTCCTGTCAAAAGACCGATAGCCGGGCAGGGCCCGGCTATCGCAAACAATTCCTGTCTGGCTGCGGATCAGACCAGCAGCGGGGCAATCACCAGCGAAACAACACTCATCAGCTTGATGAGGATGTTCATGGCCGGACCCGAGGTGTCCTTGAAGGGGTCGCCAACGGTGTCACCGATAACCGCGGCCGCGTGCGCATCGCCGCCCTTCTGCTCACCTTCAAGTTCACCTTTTTCGATGTATTTCTTGGCGTTGTCCCAGGCCCCGCCGGCGTTGGCCATCATCAGGGCGAGCAGCACACCGGCCAGGGTGGCGCCGGCGAGCATACCGCCGAGAGCTTCCTTGCCCAGCACAAAGCCGACAATAACCGGTGCCACGACAGCCACCACACCGGGCAGCACCATCTCCTTCAGGGCCGCCTGAGCCGAGATGTCGACACACTTTTCAGGCTCGGGCTTCACACCGGGCTTGCCCTCAAGCAGCCCCGGAATTTCCCGAAACTGACGACGGATCTCGTCGACCATCTTGCCGGCGGCGCGGCCGACACTGGTCATGGTCAGGGCGCCGATGAAGAACGGCAGCACCCCACCGATCAGCAGACCGATGACCACGGACGGATCGGTCAGGTTGATCGCCTTGAGCCCAACAGTGGTGGCATAGGCGGAGAAGAGGGCCAGTGCGGTCAGGGCCGCGGAACCGATGGCGAAACCCTTGCCGATGGCGGCCGTGGTGTTGCCGATGGCGTCGAGGCCGTCGGTAATCTTGCGGACTTCGGGACCCAGACCGGCCATTTCGGAAATACCGCCGGCGTTGTCGGCGATCGGTCCGTAGGCATCGACGGTCATGGTAACGCCGACGGTGGCAAGCATGCCGACAGCCGCGATACCGATGCCGTAAAGGCCGGCAAAGTAGTTGGCGACAAAGATACCGACGCAGATAAACAGGATCGGCAGGGCGCAGGACTCAAGCCCGACAGCCAGGCCATGGATGATGTTGGTCGCCGGCCCGGTCTTGCTGGCATTGGCGATACGGGCCACCGGCGTATGCGCCGTGTAGTACTCGGTAATCTGCCCGATGGCGATACCGGCCAGGGTCCCGGCGAGAATCGCCCAGAAAACTCCGAAGGCAATGCCGAGGGCCTTGATGAGCACAATGCTGGCGATCAGGAAGCCACCGGCGGCGACAAAGGTGGTGTAATGCAGCGCCTTGGCGGGATCCATGTTTTTGAGAACACGCATGGAGGCAATGCCCACCACCGAAAAGACCAGGCCGATCATGGCCAGGGCCAGGGGCAGAAGCATGGCCGCACCCTGAACCTGAGGCCCGCCAAGCTTCAGCAGCAGTTGCGGGCTGGCGGCGGCCGCAATGGCGATGGTGGCGATGATGGAACCGACATACGATTCAAAGATGTCAGCGCCCATACCGGCCGTATCGCCGACACAGTCACCCACGTTATCGGCAATAACGCCCGGATTGCGGGGGTCGTCCTCGGGAATACCGGCCTCAACCTTGCCCACCAGGTCGGCACCGACATCGGCCGCCTTGGTGTAGATTCCGCCGCCGACGCGGGCAAACAGGGCAATGGAGGAAGCCCCCATGGCAAAACCGTTGATGTACTGCGCCGTGACCGGATCTCCGCCGAAGACGATAAAGGCAATCCCGACACCAACCAGCCCCAGGGAGGCGACAGCAAGACCCATGACGGCGCCACCGTTGAAGCTGACCAGCAGCGCCTTGGCCTGCCCCTCAGCCCGGGCGGCTTCGGAGGTGCGTACATTGGCACGCGTCGCAGCCTTCATGCCGATAAAGCCGCAGGTCATGGAACAGATGGCACCACCGAGAAAGGCAAAGGCGGTCTGAAAATTCATGGCCATGGCGATCAGGCCAAACACCAGCACGATAAAAATGGCCAGCACCCGGTACTCACGCCCGAGAAAGGCCATGGCACCGGCATGGATCGCTTCGGAAATTTCCTTCATGGTGTCGTTGCCGACCGGCTGCGCCTTGACCAGATTGTAGAGAACAATGGCAATAGCGAAACCGATCACCCCCAGAATGGGAGCAAAAATCTGCAGTTCCATTGGCTTTTCCCTCTCTGTCTGTGTGATTTATGAATCGATCAGCGAACGATTGTTGTAACGGTTCATGGCCGTCTGCAGCCCCTCGGTGGCAAAGAGCGCCACGGCCTCGGCGGCCTGGCCCACAAAATGATCAAGCACCCCTTTTTCAGAGCGCGAAAAGGGTCTCAGGACATAGTCAACCACGTCCTGCCCTTCGGGGGGGCGGCCGATACCAAGCTTGCATCGGGCAAAAGCGCCATGCCCCAAGGTCTGCATAATGTGGCGCAGGCCGTTGTGCCCTCCATGCCCACCACCGCTGCGCAGGCGGATACGACCGAATTCAAGATCCAGATCGTCGTGGACCACAATCAAATCCCCCGGCTCGATGCCGAGGGACGCAAGAGCGGAGCCAACACTGACTCCGCTGCGATTCATAAAGGTCTGGGGCAGCAATATGGTCACCTGCACCCCATGGATGCTCCCGACGCCATACAGCCCCTGGTAGCCCTTTCGCTTCAGGGCGATCCCATGGTCGGCCGCCAGCCGTCCGGCAACCATAAAACCGATATTGTGCCGGGTCTCCCGATAGGCTTCGCCGGGGTTGCCCAGACCGACGACCAGCTTCATTGCTGAAAGATTTATTCTTCCTCGGAGACCTCGGCGGCCTCTTCGCCCTCTTCACCTTCAGCGGCCTCGGCCTTGTGGCCGGTGCAGGTCAAAACGGTGAAGTTGACATCAAAGGGGATTTCAACGCCCTCCGGGGCCTTGACATCAGCAACGTGCAGCACATCCCCAATCTGGAGGTGGCTGACGTCGATCTCAATGGCCGAAGGGATGTCGGTGGGCAGACAGACCACCTCAAGCTCATGGCGGATAACTTCGAGGTTGCCGCCCAGCTTCTCGCCCTCGGCCTTGCCGACGGTCACAACCGGAACCATGACACTGACCTTGGCCTTGAGGTCGACAGCCTGAAAATCGACATGGAGGACGTTACGGCTAAGGGGATCAACCTGCATGTCCTTGACGATTACCTGCTTGCCCTCAAAGGGCCCCTCCCCCTTGAGGGTCAGCAAAGTGTTCCAGCCGGCCTGGGGATCAAGCACCTTCTTCAGAGCCTTGGGATCGACGCTGACGGGAATGGGCTCCATTCCCTTGCCATAAACGATGGCGGGAACCAGATTTTGCCGACGCAGCTCACGGGCACCGCCCTTGCCGGTGCGGACACGGGCGTTGACATTCAGTTCAGCTTGAGCCATTTCGAGAATCCTCCAATGGTCTTAAAGTTCTGTTCTTATCGGTTTCACACAAAAAGGGAGCTGACCGATTCGTCGCCATGAATCCGACGGATTGCCTCAGCCAGAAGCTCGGCGACGGACAAAATACGCAGGCGGTCGCACTGGGCCAACTTGTCCTCGGCGGGAATCGTATTGGTCACCCAGACCTCCTCGAGACAGCTGTCATTGATGCGCTCGATGGCCGGGCCTGACAGCACCGGATGGGTGGCACAGGCAAAGATCTGCGCAGCCCCCTTTTCCCTGATAGCCTGAGCCGCCTGACACAAGGTGCCAGCCGTATCGATCATATCATCGACGATGAGACAGGTTTTGTCAGCGACATCGCCGATGATGTGCATCACCTCGGAAACATTGGGGCCACTGCGCCGCTTGTCGATAATTGCCAGGCCGGCATCCAGCCGTTTGGCAAAGGCCCGGGCACGCTCTGTCCCCCCGGCATCGGGGGATACAACCACCAGCGACTCGCCGGCAAATCGCTCCTTGATAGCGGTGAGCATCACCGGAGCGGCGTAGAGGTGATCAACCGGCACATTGAAAAAGCCCTGAATCTGGCCGGCATGCAGGTCCATGGTCACCAGACGGCTGATACCGGCAACCGAAATCAGATCGGCGACCAGCTTGCTGGTAATCGGCGTGCGCGGAGCAACCTTGCGGTCCTGACGGGCATAGCCAAAGTAGGGCACAACCGCAGTGATGCTCGCAGCCGAAGCCCGCTTGAGGGCGTCGGTCATCACCAGCATTTCCATCAGATTGTTGTTTGACGGCTTGCAGGTCGACTGAATGATGTAGACATCACAGCCGCGGACATTCTCGCCAATCTCAACCATGATTTCGCCATCGGAAAACGTCTTGACATTGGCCTTGCCAAGCGGCACCGAAAGCGTGGAGCAAATTTCCCGCGCCAGCTCAAGATTGGAATTCCCGGCAAAAATCTTCAGCTTCTCGATCATCTTGGCACTCATCCACGGCGTCCCGTAAAAAACAGACAAGGCCATGGAAACGCCATGACCTGTCTTGGTTAGCGACGAAACAGTCGAACCAGCAAACAATCCCAGTCAAACAATACTGTACAGAGCCCGGACACGGGCCGTCGGGCGGGGCAGAATTCCCCACCCGGCCGCTTATCGTCCGCAGGACGCGCTCGCTCCGCTTCGAATCCTGGCAAGCACCGTCCCGTTTATTTTTAAATGGCTGGGGCGCCAGGATTCGCCCACTCCGTCGCCGCCCTCGTGGCGGCTCCTGCGTCGGCTCCCCTGCGCTCGCTGCCGCGGCCTTCCCGGCCGCTTATCGTCCGCAGGACGCGCTCGCTCCGCTTCGAATCCTGGCAAGCACCGTCCCGTTTATTTTTAAATGGCTGGGGCGCCAGGATTCGAACCTGGGAATGCCGGAATCAAAATCCGGTGCCTTACCGCTTGGCGACGCCCCAACAGAGCCAATCTTTCAACCGTCAAAAACCGATCCGGCAAAGGGCCTGACAACGGTCACAAACCAGCCAGGATCCGTCTCCAGGGCACGATGGGCCTCATCCAGGGCGGCGCGGTCCGAAAAAACCGCAAAGACCGTGGCCCCACTGCCCGACATCAGCACGCCTTCAGCCCCCGTCGCCCGCAACCGACCCACCACATCGGCAACCTGCGGGACAAGACGACTGGTCACCGGCTGCAGGTCATTATGCAGCAGACGCACCAATCCCTCCGGCGTCCGGGGAAACTCGCGCAGTTTAGCCCCCGCCCCCGGGGCTGTCAACCCCAAATTTCCAAAGACTGTGGCCGTTGAAACCGGTATGCCGGGATTGACCAGCAGATAATACAACTCGGGCAAATCAGCCACTGGCACAAGCCTCTCGCCGACCCCCTGGGCATGGGCGGCCGGTGCATCAAGAAGAAAGAAAGGAACATCCGCCCCCAGGTGCACGCCCAGGGCAATCAGCTCCTCAGGCGGAAGGTTCAGATCGAGCAGCCGGTTCAGACCAAGCATGACCGATGCCGCATCAGACGACCCGCCCCCCAGTCCGGCTGCCGCAGGTATCGATTTGGCGATGTGGATATGACAGCCCAGCCCATCCTTCCCTGCGAACGCCAGCATTTGCCTGGCGGCCTTGGCGGCCAGGTTATCGACCCCCTCCGGCAGCACCAGACCGGGGCAGTCCACCCGCACCCCGGGCTTTGTGACCAGCTGCAGCCTCACCCGGTCACATAGGTCGATACGCTGCATAAGCATATCGAGATCGTGGTAACCGTCGGGCCGCCGGCCCAGGACATGCAGCCAGAGATTGATTTTGGCCGGAGCAGCCAGAGTGATCTCGGAGCGTTCTGAATTCATGATCGTAAAAACATCCTCCCGGTACACAGTCCTGTCGTCAGCCTAACCCGCACCTCCCTCAACCACAACCACAATATCCCGCCTGTTTCATGACACATTGTTTCAAAAACAGCCAATGGCCAATTTCAGCCACCCCATGACAGAACGGCGGATATTGGCCGCCCTCCCCCCATTCAAAACCGGTTTTGGCCTCCCCCGGCAAAACAGGCCACGCCTCCGGCAACAAGCCCTTTCCAACAATTCCGGTAAAACAGAATATTTTCGGTAGGTTATAAGACAACAACCCGGCTGACCCCGTTGCCCTTTCCCGACCGACGCCCTTGCCACCGACTCTGTCGCCGACAACACTAGAAAATTTTAAAAACAAATTTTATTTTCCAATCACCCCTCACATGAGCCGGTTTTTCCGCGCCTTCGGTCTCCACATCATCCGTGATTGAGCCCCACAAGAAAAAGGCTGGCATTCAAATTGCTCACAAGGCGATGTCTGCACCGGTCCGGCAAACCTGATAGACTGGTTGGCGGCCGGTTCGGCATCCCCGACAGGCGGGGACATCTTCAATCGGCCGTTGCCTTCGGGCAACACATTTACAACCCGCTTCAATTCTGCAAAGAAGGAGAGGAAGACATGAAGAGAAAGCTGTTGTTCGTCACCCTGTTCACCGCCTTCGCCATGGTCCTCGGTTCCACCGTCGCCATGGCCGGCCCCATCGTCATCAAGTTCTCCCACGTCGTTGCCGAGAACACCCCCAAGGGCAAGATGGCCAACAAGTTCAAGGAACTGGTCGACCAGCGCCTCGGCGGCAAGGTTGTGGTCGAGGTCTACCCCAACAGCCAGCTGTTTGGTGACAACAAGGTTCTCGAGGCCATGCTGCTTGGCGATGTCCAGCTCGCGGCTCCGTCCCTGTCCAAGTTCAAAAAGTACACGAAAAAACTGCAGCTGTTCGATCTGCCCTTCCTGTTCAAGGACATGAAGGCGGTCGAATGCTTCCAGCAGAGTCCCAAAGGGCAGGAACTGCTGATGAGCATGAAGAACAAGGGCCTGATCGGCCTCGGCTACCTGCACAACGGCTTGAAGCAGCTTTCGGCCAACTCGCCGCTGCGCGTTCCGGCTGACGCCAAGGGCAAGAAATTCCGCATCATGAGTTCCGACGTGCTCGCCGCCCAGTTCGAGGCTGTGGACGCCATGCCGCTGAAAAAGCCTTTCTCCGAGGTCTTCACCCTGCTGCAGACCAAGGCCATCGACGGCCAGGAGAACACCTGGAGCAATATCTACTCCAAGAAGTTCTACGAAGTGCAGCCCTACATCACCGAGTCGAACCACGGCGTGCTCGACTACCTGGTCGTCACCTCCGTCGAGTTCTGGATGGGTCTGCCGGATGACATCCGCACCGAGCTGAAAAAGGCCCTGGACGAAGCCATCGCCTACGGCAACCAGGTTGCTGCCGAAAAGGCCATTTCCGACCGCCAGAAGATTATCGACTCCGGCCGTTCGGAAATCATCCAGCTGACCGACGCTCAGCGTCAGCAGTGGGTCGAGGTGATGAAACCGGTCTGGAAGAAGTTCGAAGATCAAATCGGCAAGGACTACATCGACGCCGCTGTCAAGTGCAACTGAGGCCCATCACCACCCTGGCGGGCCCCGATTTGGGGCCCGCCTTTTCTTGTCATCCCATTGCTGCGCGGTATTTACGTGAGGTTTGAACCATGCTGACCCGAATGATCAATGGCCTCGAGGAAGCGATCATCTCGATCCTGCTTGCGGCCATGACCCTGCTGGTTTTCGTGGAGGTGGTCCTCAGATTCGGTTTTGGCACCGGCATCATGTGGGCCCAGGAGGCCACCCTGCACATTTCGGCCTGGATGGTGCTGTTCGGCGCCTCCTACGGCATCAAGATCGGTTCGCACATCGGTGTGGACGCCCTGGTCAAGATTCTCCCATCGTGGCTGCGGCGCTTTGTCAGCGCCATCGCCGTCTGTGGCTGTCTGGTCTATACCGGCCTGTTCACCTACGGCGGCTGGATCTATCTGAAAAAAATGCACCTGATCGGCATCGAACTCGAGGACATGCCGATTCCGAAATGGATCGCTCACAGCATCATCGTTATCGGCATGGTGCTGATGGCCATACGACTGTTGATTCTGCTCTGGAACATCCTCACCGGCAAGGCCGAAGGCTTCACGATGGTCGACGAGGCCCAGGAGAGCATGCACCTTGCCGAAGAAGCGCAAAAACTGGCTGAGAAAGGAGGTGATTCGGCATGACCACCGCTGCACTTTTCATCCTGCTGCTTCTGTGTCTTGTGACCGGCATGCCGATCGCCTTTGCCCTCGGCCTGTCGAGCATCACGACCATCCTGCTCTTTTCCCATGACTCGCTTGCCTCCATCGCCCTGAAGCTGTTTGAGGCCGAGTCGGAGCACTACACCCTGCTGGCGATTCCCTTCTTCATCCTGTCATCGACCTTTCTGTCGACCGGCGGGGTCGCCAACCGCATCATCAACTTCGCCATCGACTGCGTCGGCTGGATTCGCGGCGGTCTGGCCATGGCGTCGGTTCTGGCCTGCATGATCTTCGCCGCCGTTTCCGGTTCCTCGCCGGCGACTGTTGCCGCCATCGGCTCCATCGTCATCGCCGGCATGGTCAAGGCCGGCTACCCCGAAGAACTGGCCGCGGGCGTCATCACCAACGCCGGCACCCTGGGCATCCTGATTCCGCCCTCCATCGTCATGCTGGTTTACGCCGCCGCCACCGAGGAGTCGGCCGCACGCCTGTTCATGGCCGGTTTTCTGCCCGGCCTGCTCATGGGCACCATGCTGATGATCGTCATCTACATCGTCGCCCGGGTCAAAGGCCTGCCGGCCCAGCCCTGGAAAGGCTTCAAGGAGCTGGGCAAATCCTTCATCAGCGCCTTCTGGGGCCTGATGCTGATCATTATCGTACTCGGCTCCATCTACGGCGGCATCTGCAGCCCGACCGAAGCCGCGGCTATCTCCGCCGTTTACGCCTGGTTTGTCGCCACCTTCGTCTACCGTGACATGGGCCCGCTCAAGGGTGTGCCCTGGCGCCAGAACCCCGGGGATTCTCTTGGCAAGGTGATCTTTCACAATGTGACCCAAATCGCCCTGACCCTGCCCCGCTCGATTCTGCACCCGGACACCCGCAAGGTCTTCCGCGACGCCTCCAAGGTGTCGATCATGCTGCTGTTCATCATCGGCAATGCCATGCTTTTCGCCCACGTGCTGACCAGCGAGCGCATCCCGCACCACATCGCCGAGATCATCGTCGGCTGGGGCCTGCCGGCCTGGGGTTTCCTGATCGTGGTCAACATCCTGCTGCTCGCCGCCGGCAACTTCATGGAACCCTCGGCCATTTTGCTGATCATGGCGCCGATCCTCTTCCCCATCGCCGTCAAACTCGGCATCGACCCGATCCATCTCGGGGTTATCATGGTCGTCAACATGGAAATCGGCATGATCACGCCGCCGGTCGGTTTGAACCTGTTTGTGACCGCCGGCATAACCGGGCACAACATCACCTGGGTCCTCAGGGCGGCCCTGCCCTGGCTGATGATCCTGCTGGTCTTCCTGGCGCTGATCACCTATATTCCGCAGATTTCGCTCTGGCTGCCGGAATATATCGATTACCTCAAGGGGTACTGAGCCTCTCGACCCAATCAGGGCGGAGCCGGACGGCTCCGCCCTTTTTTCTGAAAAACGCCTTAACACCCCGGCCGGCTCGGCCGATCCGTATGCTAAACTGGTGTCAGGATGATTCCTCGTCAAGGAGGTCTGCCATGCTGCCGAAATACAAAACCATTCTGGTCGCGACCGACCTGACCCCCAACTCGGAAAACGCCTTCAAGCATGCGGTCATGCTCGCCCGTGAACATGGCGCAGAAATCCATCTGCTCCACGTCATTCCCGAAGTGGACGCCACTTTCAAAACCTATGTCTCCGCGGTCATGGGAGAAGGAAAACTGGGGGAGTTCGAAAAGGCCCATGAAGAGGAGGCCCGCGAAGAAGTGCGCCGCAAAATCGACCAGTTCGCCCAAACCGAACTGCAGGACCACCCTGAAGACCTGAAACGCTTTGCCGGCACAACGGTGGTCCACGGGCATCCGGTTCCAGCCATCCTCAAAGTGGCGGACGAACTCGATGCCGATGTCATTGTCATGGGAACCCACGGCAAGGGCCCCATTGAATACACCTTTCTGGGCAGCACCGCCGAGAAGGTTCTGCGCAAATCGAAACGGCCGGTCTTTGTTGTGCCGCTGCCAGCCTGATCAGGACATCTGCCATGCTGCGGCAACTATCTGTCGTCCTTTTTCTGGCCGGGCTGCTGGCCTGCGCCCCCCCTGCCCTGGCCGGCGGCCCTGTCCGGCTCGCATTCAGCGGCGGTCCGGAAGGGGGAACGTTCAATTATTTCGCCAACGGTATCGCCACCCGGCTGAACCGTGGCATGCCGGACCTGTTCCGCATCGAACTGAAAACATCCGCCGGCTCGGTCGAAAACATCCGCCGAATCGAGGCCGGAGAAGCCGATTTCGCCATTGCCTATTCCGGTGACCTCTGGCTGGCGCGCCGAGGCGCTCTGGCAGGGGACCCCAAAAAGTACCGGAATGTGCACGCGCTGGCCTTTCTTTACGGCGCACCGGCCCACCTGGCGGTACCAGCCGAAAGTGTCGTGAAAAAGGTGACCGACCTTGAAGGCCACAGTCTGGCCATCGGGCCCGCCGGATCGGGAGCCGCGACCGCCGCCGGACGCTACTTTGCCGCTCTGGGGCTGAAAGACAAAATCAGCCTCGAAAGCATCGGTTACAACCTTGCCGCCCAGGCACTGCTGGCGGGAAAGGTCGACGCCATGTGGATTGTCGCCGGTTATCCCAATGCCAGCATCACCCAGCTTGCCGCCAAACGTCCTGTCAGGTTGATCGATTTGTGGACCCCGGAAACGGAAGAGCGGCTGAAACTGCGCTATCCGTTCTATACCGCCGTCACCATCCCGGCAGGAACCTATATCGGGCAGGACCGGGATATTGCCTCTTTCCAGGATGCCGCCATCTGGGTGGCGGGAGGCCAGGTGCCGAAGAGTCTGGTCAGAAAAGCGCTGGAGGAGATCTTTTCCCCTGAAGGACTGGCCTATATGGTGAAGGTGAAAAAGACGGCCCGACAAATGAGTCTCGCCGGCGGCCTGAAAGGAGTGGTTATTCCCCTGCACGCGGGCGCACAGGAGTTTTGGCGTTCCAAAGGGGTTGTTCAGGCCCGGTGAGGGCCATCCCCTTTGGGCAGGCTGACCCAGAAACGGGTCAATCCGTTGCGGCTGGAAAAGCTCACCTGGCCGCCGAGATAATCACAGAACAGACGCACGCTGTAGGTCCCCAGGCCGCGCCCACGCCCCTTGCTGCTGACCGTACAGGCAAAGATTTTCTCCTGTACATGGGCGGGGATGTCCCCTTCATTTTCCACCCAGATGCGTACCCCTGCGTCCTCGGCATCACAGCCGACGGCCACGTGCCCCCCGGGGCCGACCGCCTCGCAGGCATTGAGCAGCAGGTTCCCCATAATCCGGCTGAGCAACGCCGTATCGGTCGAGATAACCGCCTCCGGATTCGCAGGGGATACCGACACCCTGACCGGCTGTACCGCTGGATGGTGGCGATAAACAGCAACCAGATCCTTGAGAAAGGGCAGGACATCGACGGGCTGGGGCTTCAGTTTGAGATCCCCCTGTTCGGCCTTGAGCAGCAGACGCTGTCCGTGGACCTGGTCGACCAGCTGGTGAGAGGCCTGCAGCAGCAGTTCATGGAGCGCATCCCGATCCTGCAACGGATAATCGTTGAGCAATTCGGTAAAACCGCGAATAGCTCCGACGAGGTTGAGAACATCGTGAAAAAAGAGCCGCTCCAGCTCTTGCCGGCGTCTTTCCGCAGTGACGTTCTCAAGCCTGAACAGAACGAAACGCTCACCGGCATGGTCAAACGAGTCGGTCACAACACGAAAATCATAGACGCCCCGCCCGTCGGAGGTATGGCAGTGCAACTGGCAAAGGGCATCGCCATGCCCCCCATCCTGCCCTTTAAGAATGTTGATGACTGCCCCACAGGAGCCGCAGGACGGCGAAGTGCCGCAGCCGTTCGGGCCGGAGTCCACATGAATGCACTGGAGGACTTCACCAGGACGCAGGCCGACAATTTCTTCCGGGTGTTCCCGACCGGTCAAACGCAAAAAGGCCCGGTTGGCATGAACCACCTGACGATGGGAGTTGAGCAGGGCGCAAGGGTCCGGCAACGCGTCAAGAAGGGCAGATGCCAGAGAATCGTTGAAATGTCCGTGCTGGCGGGCAAGCACCTCTGCCGCGCTGCGTTCGGCAGAAGCAAACCAGGTTTCTGGAAAGTCGGATCCAGACATAATTGCGGGTCCAAAGTCGAAAGGTTGGTGCTTTCACATTACCACTGAATTCAACCTTCCGACAATCATCATCTGTCTGGCCGGACGGGCTCTCACTCCTGGCCGTAATCACAACTGATCAGGGTAACGGGTGCTTCCAGATAGCTTTTGAGGGTGAGCATAAAATCGGCCGCATCGGCACCGTCCAGAATACGGTGGTCCGCGGCCAGAGTCATGCGGGCGACGGGCGCCACCGCCGGTTCCCCCGATTCATCGACAACCACTTCACCCCGAACCGTCCCCACCGCCAGCACCGCGGCCTGAGGCGGGGTGATGATGGCCCGAAAGGACTCCACCCCAAGCATGCCCATATTGGTCACCGTGAAGGTTCCGTCCGCGAGCTCTTCCGGTGCCAGGCGATTCTGGTGCGCCCGGGCCGCCAGGTCTTTGGCCCGTCGACTTATCTCCTTCAGATTCAGCCGGGCACAATCTTTGAGGACAGGATTGTACAAGCCCCGGTCGGTCGCAACCGCCATGGCGATGTTGACCAGAGGCTGCTCCACGGCCTCACCGTCAACCCACCAGCTGTTGACCCAGGGGTGTTCGGCAAGGGTTCGGGCGGCGGCCGCCAGAACAAAATCATTGATGGTGACCCCCAGATCCCGGCGGATACGGATGACATCGGTCATGTCAATCGCGTAGGTGACATAGAAATGCGGGATGGTGGTCCAGCCTTCCGTCATTTTGCGCGCCATAATGCGACGGATTTTGAGGGACTTTTTGTTACCATCGCTCTTGCCCGTCACAGGCAACGGCTCATCCTGCGCTGCCTGCGACACCGAACGCTGAGGCACGGCTTCACAGTTGTCTGTGGCAGCGCGTTCGACCTCCATGCGCGCCAAGACCTGCCCCGCCTGCACCGTTTGCCCGACCGCCGCGACCCGTTCCCGAATGTGCCCGGCGTGACAACTGGTCATTTCGACGATTGCCTTGTCCGTTTCGATTTCGGCCAACCGGTCACCCATTTCGACCCTGTCTCCGACCTGCACCAGCCAGTTGACCAGGACAGCCTCTCTGCCGTCATCTCCCAGAGACGGCATGGTCACATCAATGAGCATTTTCTCTCTCCCCTGAAACGCTAACAGGACCATCTCCATGCAAAAAAGGCGGGGCCGATCTTTAACCGGTCCCGCCCCTTTTCCATTCAGGAGTCGTCAAAAGCCATCAACCAAGGAAGGTATTGTTTCTCCGGGCGCGGTTGGCGAGGATTGTCGGGTCAATCACCTCACCGCAGGAACAGCATTTCCAGGCTTCAAACGACCTGACAAAGTCGTAATACTTTTCCGAATACATCCGGCCACGGCATTTGGGACATTTCATGGTGTTTCCTCCTGGGGTTGGTCCAAGCCTTCGTCCAAATTGTTCATGAGTGACCAATCTCTTTTCACGGCCTGTGCCAACGAAGCCAATCTGTCCCCCCAAACCGGAACCACTACCGAAAAAGGCAAGTTTTTTTCATTTGTTTTCAAGCAGTTACCAGACTTTCAAAAAAAACGGGTTCCTCCATTTTTCCTGCAACCGGCCGGTCGGTCGATCCTGTGTTTGCTACAAGGCGCCACAAATTTGACGTTTTTTCCTGTCTGCCATTCCCCCTCCGCAGCAGCCCCAATGCCTGATTGACCGCGTGCACATCCACTTTGCCGCACTGCCGTCGGACGCCAGGCTTGTTCTCCTCCCCCCAGCTCCATTCCAACACCTTGTTTTTATGAGGACTTTCCCTGAATTCGGCCATGGGTTTGGCTACCCAATACGACAACCCGTCAAACGAGTGACGCTCCCGAAGGGCGGAGGCGTCATTTATTTGATGGCAGAGGACACACCACCAAAAAAGCCGGGCATTGCAGACAATGCCCGGCTTTGGAGAGATGCCAAAAGCGGAAGGAATCAGCCAGCCCGGTTCTGCCGCTCCTGGTGCTGAAGCAGTTTATACTGATAGGCATCGATCAGCGCCTGATAGGATGCATCAATGATGTTATCGCTGACCCCCACGGTACCCCAGCGCCCAAGCTTGTCTCCTGATTCGATCAGCACCCGGGTCACGGAAGCCGTCCCCTTGCCGGTCGGAAGCACCCGCACCTTGTAGTCGAACAGCCTCATATCCTTCAGCTGAGGGTAAAAACTCTCCAGGGCCTTGCGCATGGCGTTGTCTAGAGCATTGACCGGCCCGCGCCCCTCGGCGGCGGTATGCTCGATCCGCCCCCCGACCTTGACCTGTACCGTCGCCTCGGACATCGGCTCGATATCCCCGTGTCCCTTGGTGTCAAGAACCCGGAATCCAACCACCGAAAAGTAGTGCCGCAGCGTACCCAAAGCCCGACGCATCAGCAGTTCAAACGAAGCCTCTGCTCCTTCGAACTGGAACCCCTGGTTCTCCAGGTCCTTGATGGTCTCGAGAATCTCCTGGGTCACCGGATCCTTGCTGTCAAGATTGATGTTGAACTCCTGCGCCTTGGCGAGAATGTTCGATTTGCCGCTCAGGTCGGAAACCAGCACCCGGGTCACATTGCCGACCTTTTCCGGACGGATATGCTCGTAGGTTTCGGGATGGCGCTGGATGGCCGAAACATGCACCCCGCCCTTGTGGGCAAAAGCCGAGTTGCCGACATAGGGCTGGTGCTTGTTGGGGACCAGGTTGGCCAGTTCATAGACCGTACGCGAAACCACACGCAGGTTGCGCAGCTGCTCCTCGGTCATGCACGGCTTGCCCATTTTCAGGTTGAGGGCCGGGGCAATGGAACACAGGTTGGCGTTGCCGCAGCGTTCACCGAAACCGTTGATGGTTCCCTGAACGTGGACAATGCCATGTTCCACGGCCACCAGGGAATTGGCCACGGCACATTCGCTGTCATTGTGGGCGTGGATGCCCAAAGGCGTTTTGATGTGCTTTTTCACCTCATCAATGATAGCGCCCACCTCAAAGGGAAGGCTGCCGCCGTTGGTGTCGCACAGAACAATACAGTCGACGCCGGCACGCTCGGCGGCCTCAAGGGTTTTCAGGGCGTACTCGGGATTCGCCTTGTAGCCGTCGAAGAAGTGTTCAGCATCATAAATGACCTCGTCCACATGCTCCTTCAGGTAAGCCAGTGAATCGTAGATCAGCTCGAGGTTTTCCTCCAAACTGATCCGCAGCGCTTCCTTGACATGAAAATCCCAGGTTTTGCCGAAAATGGTGACGGTGTCTGGTTCTGCCTGAATCAGGGTCCGGATGTTACTGTCGCTGGCCGGGGTCGCCTTGGCGCGGCGGGTGGAGCCAAAGGCGGCGATTTTGGCCTGCTTCAGCTCGACATGGCGGATTTCCTTGAAAAAGGCGATATCCTTGGGGTTGGAACCGGGCCAGCCGCCTTCGATATAGTGGATACCGAGGTCATCGAGCAACTGGGCAATGCGGACCTTGTCGGCAACGAGAAAGGAAATATCCTCCGACTGGGTCCCGTCACGAAGAGTGGTATCATACAAACGGATCTGACTCATGGGCTATCTCCCCTGGCATCAAGGCGGCCCCCACATGGAGCCGCAAACGATAACATCCTGATAAAAAAATCAGAGTTCTTCTTTGCTCACGTCACTGGTTCCGAGCCCGAAGGCTTCGTGCAGCACCCGCACCGCCAGTTCCGTGTATTTGGCATCGATCACACAGGAAACCTTGATCTCGCTGGTGGAAATCATCTCGATGTTGATGCCTTCCTGCGAAAGCGCCTGGAACATCTTGCTGGCGACACCGGAATGAGAACGCATCCCGACACCGACGATGGAAACCTTGGCGATGTGGTCATCGCTGCGCACCTCGCTGGCACCGATGCCGGCAGCGGCCTGTTCGACGATCTGGACCGCCTTTTTGAAGTCGGCGCGCGGGACGGTAAAGGTCATATCGGTAAAACCATCAATGGAGACATTTTGGATGATCATGTCGACGGTGATATTGGCCTCGGACAGAGGGGTAAACAATTTCGAAGCAATCCCCGGCTTGTCCGGCACCCGCAGCACGGAGATCTTGGCCTCATCCTTGTTGTAGGTCACACCTGAAACCAGCACGGTTTCCATATCGGCATCCTCCTTCATCACCAGGGTCCCCTGGTTGTCGTTGAAACTGGAACGAACGTGAATGACCACCCCGTATTTCTTGGCGAATTCGACACTGCGAATCTGCAGGACCTTCGCCCCCAGCGAGGCCATCTCCAGCATTTCGTCGTAACTGATCTTGTCGATTTTGGAGGCGTTGTCGACAATGCGCGGGTCGGTGGTGTAGACGCCGTCGACATCGGTGTAGATCTCACAGACATCAGCCTTGAGCGCCGCGGCGACCGCGACCGCCGACGTATCGGAGCCGCCCCGCCCCAAGGTCGTGATATCTCCCTTGTCGTTGATCCCCTGAAAGCCGGCGACGATCAGAATGTTGCCTTCATCAAGGTCGGCACGCATGCGGGCATCATCAATACTGGCGATGCGCGCCTTGGCGTGGGCACTGTCGGTACGGATGGGGATCTGAAAACCGAGATAGCTTTTCGCCTTGTAGCCCATGCTCTTCAGGCACATGGCCAGAAGACCGATGGTAACCTGCTCACCGGTCGAAACGACCACGTCGTATTCGCGCTCGTCCGGAATCTCGCAGATTTCCTGGGTCAACGCGACCAGACGGTTGGTTTCCCCCGCCATGGCGGAGACGATAACCACCACCTGATTTCCTTCGTCATAGGTACGGGCGACCCGACGGGCGACATTCTGAATGCGTTCAATGCTGCCGACCGAGGTGCCGCCGAATTTCTGGACCACCAAAGCCATGATGTGTCAATCCTCCTTGAAGATCCCTGCACAGGGATCTGGACTATCTGCGTCGCCGGGAGACCTTGTGAATCGCGCGCCCCTCGGCATCCTCCGCGGCTTCCTTGACCATCTCCGGCAGGGTCGGATGGGAGTGAATCACGTCCGCCAGCTGCCCGGCGGTCATTCCGGCCGCAACCGCCGCGGCCACCTCGGCAATCAGGCTTGAAGCTTCGGCGCCGGCAATCACACCGCCGAGCAGCCGGCCTGATTCCGCCTCCGCCACCAGTTTGATACTGCCGGCGACCTCCCCTTCGCACACCGCCTTGCTGGTTGCCAGATAGGAGAAGCGGCCGACCTTGACCGCGATGCCTTCTTTTTTGCACTCCTCCTCGGTCTTGCCCACCTGGCTGATCTCCGGCAAGGTGAAGACCGAACTGGGCACCACACTGTCGTCGGCGGCCACATCGCCGCCCAGAGCGTTCTTGACCGCGATACCCGCCTGATAGCTGGCCACGTGGGCGAGCTGGATGCCGCCGGTCACATCACCGATGGCATAAATCCCCTCAACGTTGGTGCGCATGTGGTCATCAACCGGCACCGCTCCGCGTTCGTCCATTTGCACACCGGCTTCGGCCAGTCCGAGACCTTCGGCATTGGGCCGGCGGCCAATGGCGACCAGCACCTTGGCGACCTCGATGTTGCTGCCATCGGTCAATCTGGCAACCACTCTGTCACCGGTGTCCTGCAACGCTTCAACCGACGTCCCGGTTATCACCTGCACCCCCTCGGCCTTGAAGGCCTTTTCCACCTCACGCACCGCCTGACGGTCGATCCCCGTCAGGAGATGGGGCAGGGCCTCGACCACCGTCACCCGGCAGCCAAAGGTGGAAAAAATGCTGGCAAATTCACAACCTATGACACCGCCGCCGATCACCAGCAGGCTTTCGGGAAGCTCCTTGATAGCAAGAATTTCCTTACTGGTCAAAATATTTCGGCCATTGACCGCCAGGGCTCTGGGCACCACCGGCACCGAACCACTGGCGATGATGATATTGCGCGCAGCAAGATGCCCGACAACCCCGCCGCAACGAACCTTTACCCGCCCGGGGCCTTCGAGGGAGCCATGCCCCCTGATCAGGTCGACACCATTGCCCTTGAGCAGCTGACCGATGCCGCCAACAAGCTGATTGACCACCTTGTCCTTGCGCTCGGCGGCCCGGCCGAAATCGAAGGCAACCTTGTCGACCAGCACACCGAACTCTTCGGCATGGCGCAATTTCTTCAACAACTGGGCGCTGCTGAACAGGGCCTTGGTGGGAATACAGCCCCAGTTCAGGCAGGTTCCTCCGGGGCGCTCTTTTTCGACCAGACAAACCGATGCTCCGGCCTGAGCGGCACAAATGGCGGCGACATAACCTCCGGGGCCGGCACCGATGATGGCGATATCGTATTGTTTCATGATGGTTCCTCCTGCAGGCGGCAGCGGGCCAGCCAGGCCTGGGCCCGATCTCCGCGGGCGGACAGCTGCAGACGACGCCGGCAATCGCCGGCTGCGGGTGTTATCCGGACCCAAAGGCCTTCCAGGTCCAGTTCGGGGAACCGCTGGACCCACTCCACCAGGGTCACCCCGTCCCCGTAAAGACACTCTTCAAAGCCGATTTCCCGCAGTTCCTCGACATCCGCCAGGCGGTAGACGTCAAAATGGTACACAGGCAGGCGGCCCTGGTACTGGTTGAGCAGGGTATAACTGGGGCTCGTCACCGGGGTATCGCCGGGCACCCCGAGTCCGCGGGCCAGTCCGCGGGCGAGGCAGGTTTTCCCGGCGCCAAGTTCACCATCCAGCAACAAAACATCCCCCGATTCGGCCTGTTGTCCCAACCGGTAACCAAGGGCTTCGGTTTCTTCCTCCGACTGACTGAGAAGGGAAATCGTCATGGTTACAGATTCATGGACCGGATGATGTCCAGCCGCGCCACCACCCCAAGGACACGACGATCGGCATCGACCACAGGCACCAGATGGGCGGCGTGATCGACCATCAGCCGGGCCACCTCGGGCACGGGGGTCTCCTCCCGGCAGGTCACGGGATCGGGGTTGCAAATCTCACCGACGGTCCGGGCACTCATCTTTTCCAGCTGCTCACGGAATTTCTTTTCCCCCTCCACATAGATCACGGCGTCAAAAAGGGTTATGACAGTCGGGATATGCAGGGGCTTGTCCTGTTCAATGAGATCGTTCTGGCTGACCAGGCCGACCAGCCGGTTCTCCCCGTCGACAACAGGCAGGGCGTTCTTGTTGAGTTCGACGAACCGGCGCGCCAGTTCGTCAATGGGGGTTTCCGGAGTCACGCTGTGAACAGCGCGGGTCATAATGTCTTTTGCCGTCAGCATGGTTCATCTCCTTCCCGGCGCAGGCGGGCCCACGCCTCGGGCAGTGCGTCCGCGACATCACCGGCGAGAAAACCTTCCTGTGCACCGCCTGCAGCCAGCAGCTCACCGGCCAGACCGTGCAGATACACGCCCAGGCGCGCCGCGGCGAAAGGCTCCATGCCACGGGCCAGCAAGGCCCCGATCAGACCGGTGAGGACATCACCGCTGCCGGCTGTGGCCAAACAGGGGGTGCCGCTGTCGTTGATGGCCAGAGTTCCATCGGGTGCGGCCACCAGGGTCGGGGCCCCCTTGAGCACCAGCACCACTTTGCGGCGCCGGGCAAAGTCCCGCGCCAGCTCCGGGCCCTTTTCCAGAACATCCGCGACCGACACACCGCAAAGCCGGGCCATTTCACCGGGATGCGGCGTCAAAACAGGGGGGACAGCCTGAGCGCCACTGAGGGGCGAAAGGTCTTCCGCCAGGGCATTGAGAGCGTCGGCGTCAATCACCATCGGCAGGGCACACCCTGCAACCAGACGCCGCACCAGGGCATCGGACGAGGCCGATCGGCCGATACCGGGGCCCAGTGCCAGGGCGTCTTTACCCGCCAGCAGGCGTTCCAGAGCCGGCCAGGCCTCCTCGGTCAGCAGGCCGTCCCGGTCGGCGAGCGGTTCCGTCATGATCTCCGGCCGCAGCGAGGCGGCAATCGGCTGCAGAGATGCCGGCAGAGCCAGGGTCGCCAAACCGCAACCGCCGCGCAATCCCGACAGGGCGCTCAAACAGGCGGCTCCGCTCTTGCCCCGGGAACCGGCGACCACCAGCAGATGACCAAAAGTCCCCTTGTGCCCCCGTCTCGGTCTCTCCGGCACCAGCGCCTGCGCCTGTTCCCGACGCGTCCAGAGAAAACGGTCGGGCGGGTCGGGCTCAAGCCCGGCAGGGATACCGATATCGACAATGTCGAGCCGGCCGCAGCAATCGGCGCCCGGTGGCAGCAGGTGGCCAAGTTTGGCCGCGGCAAAGGTCACGGTCATATCGGCCCGAACGGCACAGCCGAGAACCCGGCCATTGTCGGCATCGACCCCGGAGGGGATATCGACAGCAACCACAGGACAGGGCACCTGGTTGATCCAGTCGATGGCGCAGCGGTACAGGCCGCGCACTTCGCTCGACAGACCGGTTCCCAGCAGGGCATCAACCACCAGTTCAGGAGACTGGCGTTGCAGAAAAGAGGTCAGGGCCGTTTCATCGCCACAGCATGCAACCGGCTGCCCCAGCCGTTCCCAAACAGCCAGGTTCGTAGCGGCATCGCCGCCGACCTGTTCCCGGGCCGCCAACAGGACAACCCGAACCTCGAGCCCGGCCTGCAGCAAACAGCGGGCCACAACAAAACCGTCCCCGCCGTTGTTCCCCTTGCCACACAGGATCAGAACCGGGCCGGCTAGCCCGGGCCAGGCCTCCAGGATGCGCCCGGCGCATCCCCGACCGGCGTTTTCCATCAGCACCAGACCGGGCAAACCGATCCGTTCAATGGTCTGCCGGTCCAGATCGCGCATCTGCCTGGCTGTCAACACCCGCATGATGCCTCCAGTATAACAGTCGCCGTCGCGTAGTCGCCATCGTGGCTGTAGGAGAGCAGGGGCTCGGCCAGATGGCGTTCGGCGACCAGTTCGGCCGCCCGACCGTTCAAGCGGAAGAAAGGTTTGCCCAAAGAATCCCGCACGACCTCCATATCCTGCCAGCTCAGGCCGTCGCGCAGCCCCAGCCCGAAGGCCTTGAGCAGGGCTTCCTTGGCGGCGAAACGGGCGGCCAGATGAGGAGCCGGATCTTTCCGGGCCAGACAGTAGGCCAGTTCCTCACGGGTGAACAGCCGTTGCAACAAGGCCTGCTTGTCACGACGCAGGAACGCACGAAACCGTTCGATGCGTACCAGATCGACGCCAAGCCCGACACTGCGCGGTTGCAGAGCCATCAGCGAATCAGCGCCGCCATGTCACGCACCGCACGCTCCATGCCGACCAGCACGGCGCGCGAAACGATACTGTGACCGATATTGAACTCGTGAAATCCGCTCAGCCGCGCCACCGGCACGACGTTGTGATAATTGAGGCCGTGGCCGGCATTGACCCCGAGGCCGAGTTTGCGGCCGGCCCGCAACGCCGTCTCGATCTTTTCCAGTTCGCGGCGCCTTAACTCTTCCGTTTTGGCCTCGCAGTAACGGCCGGTGTGTATCTCGATAAAATCGGCTCCGACCCGGTGAGCGGCCTTGACCTGCTCCAGATCGGGGTCAATGAACAGGCTGACCGTGATACCCGCCTGGCGCAGCAGTTCGGTCTGTTTGCGGATCAGGTTGCGATGCAGGCTGACGTCCAGCCCCCCTTCCGTGGTCAGTTCCTCGCGCCGCTCCGGCACCAGGGTCACACTGTCGGGCAGGACATCGAGGGCAATGCCCACCATCTCGTCGGTGGCCGCCATTTCCAGATTCAGCCGGGTGCGAATGGTCTGACGAAGAAGTCGGACATCGCGATCCTGAATATGCCGCCGGTCCTCGCGCAAATGGACGGTAATACCGTCGGCCCCGGCCAGCTCGGCCAAAACTGCCGCCGCAACCGGGTCGGGCTCATTGCCGCCCCGCGCCTGCCGGATGGTGGCGACATGGTCTACATTGACTCCCAAAAGCGCCATCAGCCCTCCTTTTCACAGCCGATATGGCGTGAAACCAGCGAGGCCAGATCGTCAGCCATGGCCTCAATCCGATCACGGTTTTCCCCTTCCACCATGATGCGCAGCAGCGGCTCGGTGCCGGAATAGCGCACCAGCACCCGTCCCCGCCCGGCCAGCTCGGATTCGACTTTTTCTATCCCCCTGGCGATCTCGGGGACAGTGGCCAGATCGGGCTTCTGCCGTACCCGGACATTCACCAGCACCTGGGGCAGAGCCTCCATGACCGAAGCCAGCTCGGACAGGGGCCGGCCGCGGCGCTGCATAATGGCCAGCACCTGCAGGGCGGACAGCAGGCCATCGCCGGTGGTGTTATGTTCCAGAAAGATCATATGTCCGGACTGCTCGCCCCCCAGATTGTAGTCACCGCGGCGCATCTCCTCGACAACATACCGGTCGCCGACCGCGGTCCGGACCACCCGGCCGCCGACCTTCTGCAGGGCCAGTTCAAGTCCCATGTTGCTCATGACCGTGGCCACAAGGGTTTTGTGCCTGAGTGTGTCCCGGCTCATCATGTCGGTGGCGCACAGGGCCATGATGTGGTCACCATCGACCTCATTGCCCTTCTCGTCGACAAAAATCACCCGGTCGGCATCCCCGTCCAGGGCAATGCCGAGGTCGGCGCCGTGCTGCCGCACAGCGGCGGCAATCCCTTCGGGATGCAGGCTGCCACAGTCGCGGTTGATGTTGGTCCCGTCGGGAGAGACCCCGAGCAGCACCAGTTCGGCGCCCAGCTCGGACAGGACCGCCGGCGCCACCTTGTAAGCGGCCCCGTTGGCGCAATCGAGGACGATCTTCAGTCCTTCCAAATCGAGGTCGCGCGGGAAGGTGTTCTTGAGAAAAACGATATAGCGGCCGCCGGCATCGTCGATCCTGAAGGCCTTGCCGACCGCGTCGGCGGTCGGCCGCAGCGTATCGATGCTACGGGAGAAAATCAGCTCCTCGATGCGCAGTTCCTGCTCGTCCGGCAGTTTGAAGCCGTCGCGCGAAAAGAACTTGATGCCGTTGTCCTGATAGGGGTTGTGGGACGCCGAGATCACCACCCCCGCATCGGCCCGCATGGACGAAGTGATAAAAGCGATGCCGGGCGTCGGCAAGGGACCGACCAGCAAAACATCGACCCCCATGGAGCAGATGCCCGCCGCCAGTGCGTTTTCGATCATGTAGCCTGACAGGCGGGTATCCTTGCCGATAACCACCCTGTGCCGCCGCTCCTCATCCTGCTTGAAGATGTAGGCGGCGGCCCGGCCGAGCTGCATGGCGATTTCGGTGGTCATCGGGTGGATGTTGGCCACCCCGCGCACACCATCGGTTCCGAAAAGTTTTCTGCTCATTGTTTCGTCTTGTCTCTGTTGGTGTCTTGCGGCTGAGCCTCGGCCGGAATCTGCTCGACCAGCCCTGTAGCAGGCGGTCTGGGACCGATAATGTCGACCCTGACCTCAACCGCTTCGGTTTCTCCAAGCTGGGTGTAACGGCCACGATAGGCAAGAGGAACCATCAGGGTAAAGCTCTCCCTGGACTGGGTGAGATCGACCGGTTCGGTGGCCACCTCGTTGACATCCTTCAGTTCGCTCTCGGCCCCCTGCACAACAACCCGTCCGGGTTTGGCCGTCACCTTGCCCAAACGATAGCCTTCAGGCGGTTCCCCCTGCAGCAGCACCTTGACCGGAACCTTCTTCTGGCGGACACGCTCCAGCTTGACATCGATATAGGAAGGGGACAGGCGCGTCACCTTCAGGGCGCTGGGGATATTGAGCCGTTCATCCAGCCGCTTGAAGGAGGTCACCCCCGGCTTGAGGTCCTTCAGGTCGACGGAGATGCTGATATCCTGCGGGCTCAGATTCATCAGCACCGTGCGCGGACCGCTGACGCGCACATCGACAAGATTGGGAACCTCGTTGGCCACCATCAGGCCTTCGGGAATATTGACCAGGTTCAGGGGGACAGTGAAGCCGATTTCCTGACGTCGTTCACCCATGACGAAAAACCACAGCATCAGGGCAAAGACCAGGGAAATCAGCTTGAGGAACCAGTTTTCCGTCAGGTTGGCAAACATCAGCCCCTCTTTTTCTGCTTGCGTCCGCCCGGCCGGCGCTCCCGCGGGGCCAAAAGGCGCGACAGCACACGCTTCAGGCTGGCGGCATCCAGGTCACGGGTGATGCGCCCGCCGATAACCACCGAAATCTTGCCGGTCTCCTCCGACACGACAATCGCCACAGCATCAACCAGTTCGGTCAGACCGACGGCGGCGCGGTGCCGGGTGCCGAGCTGACGACTGACTTCGGTGTCCTGGGCCAGAGGCAGAAAACAGCCGGCGCGTTTGAGCCGGCCCTGCTGCAGCACCAGGGCACCGTCGTGAATGGGTGATTTCGGGTTGAAAATCGCCACCACCAGATCGGCATTGACCTTGGCGTCCAGCTCAACCCCGACCTCGAGAAAATCCTTCAGGCCGGTTTCCCGTTCGATAACGATAAGGGCGCCGATCCGGCGGCCGGCCATGGTTACGCAGGCCTTGACAAGCTCCTCAATAACCTCGGTCCCCTCGCGGAAGGACATGTCGGCAAAAAAGGGATTGCGCCCCACGTGAATGAGCGCCCGGCGAATGTCATTCTGGAAAATGACCACAATGACCAGAATGATGGAGGAGAGAAAATTGTCGAGCAGCCAGTGGAGGGTATAAAGCCCGCCCACCTGGGAGGCGGTGTAAACAATGAGAATGACCACCAGGCCGAGCAGCATCTGTACCGCCCGGGTCCCCTTGATAAGCAGGATGATTCGGTAAATGATAAACGCCACCAGCCCGATATCGATGATATCGAGCAGCCAGCGCATATGACCGAATCCATCGACCAATCCTGCCATTGACCCAACCGTTCAACAGGGTTCGGCACCCCGCAGGACGGCCCAGGCGACCAGGGCCGTTTCGCGTGCGGCGCGCACATCATGTACCCGGTGCAGCATGGCCCCTCTGGCCACCCCCAGGGCCACCGTAGCCAAGGTGCCATGCAGGCGGTCTGCGGGGTCATCGAGACCCAGCAGCCGACCGATAAAACTTTTCCGTGAAGTCCCCAGCAGCACGGGACACCCCAAGGTCGCCAGCTCATCGAGACGGGACAGCAGAGTCAGGTTCCCCTGCAGGTCCTTGCCGAAGCCGATACCCGGATCCACAGCAATGCGGTCGCGGCTGACTCCGGCCTGGACCGCCCGGTCAACCGACGATTTCAGACTGGAGAGCACCTCGGCAACGATATCCCGGTACCCGGTGTGCTGCTGCATGACCTCGGGCCGGGCCGGAGTGTGCATGACAAAGAGCCCGGCTCCGTGCTCCACAACCGGACGAACCAGTTCCGGCTCAAAATTCAGGCCGCTGATATCATTGACAAAATGTGCGCCGGCATCGAGGCAGGCCGCCGCGACGACCGCTTTGGTAGTATCGATGGACAAGGGGACGGCAAACCGTTTGCGTACCGCCTCCACCACCGGCAGCACCCGCTCAAGCTCGGTTTTGGCGTCCACGCCCGCGGAACCGGGACGGGTACTTTCGCCGCCGATATCGATCAGGTCGGCCCCTTCGGCCACCATAGCCTCAACCCGGCGCAAGGCTCGGTCAACACCGGCATGGCGGCCGCCGTCGAAGAAGGAATCGGGGGTCACGTTGAGGATGCCCATTATGCGCGGCCGGTCAAGCACAATGGCACAACCGGCGCCACGCAAAACCGGGGCGGCCTGCGGATCAGGCATCCTCTCCGCTCTCTTCGCTCTGGCGGTTCTCATCCAGGCAGGAGCCGGCCGAAGGTGCCACCGTCCCACCTTCGGGGCCGGTCGTCCCCTCGGCCCGTTCCGGGCCGAAAACCAGCTCCTTCAGTTCGGCACCGTCCAGGTTCTCGCGCTCCAGCAGGGCTTCGGCCACCTTCACCAGATCGTCATGGTGCTCCTTGAGCAGCTGGCGGGTCCGCTCGTAACAGGACTGCACAATGGCCCGGATCTCCTCGTCGATCTGAATGGCTGTCGCCTCGCTGTAGTTCTTGACATGGCCCATATCACGGCCCAGAAAGACCTCCCCTTCCTTTTCACCGAAGGTGACCGGCCCAAGCTTGTCACTCATCCCCCACTCACACACCATTTTGCGGGCGATAGCCGTGGCCCGCTCCAGATCGTTGGAGGCGCCGGAGGTGACACTGTCAAAGGTCAGCTCCTCGGCCACACGGCCGCCGAGCAGGGTGCAGATGCGCGTGTAGAGGCCACTTTTGGTCTCGTTGTATTTTTCTTCTTCGGGCAGGTACATGGTGACCCCCATGGCCCGCCCGCGCGGGATGATGGAGACCTTGTGCACCGGATCGGCGCCCGGAATAAAGAGGCCGACCAGGGCGTGTCCGGCCTCGTGATAGGCGGTCACCTTCTTCTCTTCTTCGGTGATCACCATCGAGCGGCGTTCGGCCCCCATCATGACCTTGTCCTTGGCCGCCTCCAGATCGTCCATATCCACCGCCTTCTTGTTGGCCCGCGCGGCCAGCAGGGCGGCTTCATTGATCAGGTTGGCCAGGTCCGCTCCGGAGAACCCGGGCGTACCCCGGGCGATAATATCCAGGTCGACCCCCGGCGCCATGTGCACCTTGCGCGCATGGACCTGGAGGATTTTGAGCCGCCCCTTGATATCCGGCCGCGGGACCACCACCTGGCGGTCAAAGCGCCCGGGGCGCAGCAGCGCCGGATCCAGGACATCAGGACGGTTGGTCGCGGCGATGAGAATGACCCCTTCGTTCGACTCAAAACCGTCCATCTCCACCAGCAGCTGGTTCAGGGTCTGTTCGCGCTCGTCGTGACCGCCGCCCAGACCGGCGCCGCGATGGCGGCCGACGGCGTCGATCTCGTCGATGAAGATGATACAGGGGGCGTTCTTTTTACCCTGGACAAACAGGTCACGCACCCGGCTGGCGCCGACACCAACGAACATCTCGACGAAGTCGGAACCGGAAATGGAAAAGAACGGGACCCCGGCTTCTCCGGCAATGGCGCGCGCCAGCAGCGTCTTGCCGGTCCCCGGCGAACCGACCAGCAGCACGCCCTTGGGGATGCGGCCGCCGAGCCGGGAGAATTTTTTCGGATCCTTCAGATAGGCGACAATTTCCTCAAGCTCTTCCTTGGCTTCGTCGATACCGGCGACATCCTTGAAGGTGACCCGGGCCATGCCGTCGCTGAGCAGCTTGGCCCGGCTCTTGCCGAAACTCATCGCCTTGCCGCCGCCGGCCTGCATCTGGCGCATGAAGAAGATCCAGACGGCGATCAGCAGCAGAATCGGCCCCCAGGAGACCAGCAGGGAAAACCAGAAGCTGCGGTCCTCCTCCGGACGGGCCTCGATCACCACGCCCTTGGCTCTCAGGGTCTTGATCAGATCCGGGTCGTCCGGGATGTAGGTCTTGAAGGGGCGGTCGTCTTCAAAACGGCCCTGGAGATTGAGCCCCTGAATGGTCACCTCCTTGACGCGGCCGTCTTCGACCGCCTCGAGAAAGGCGGTATAGGATATCGGTTTCTGTGTCTGCTCCCGCTGGGTCATCATGTTGAACAACAGGATCATGACCAGAGAGATGACCAGCCACAGGGCGAGATTTTTGTAGAACTGATTCACACGACCCCCTAAAAAGGTTTTTTTCAGTTTCAACGAGGCCTTAAGCGCCTCGACAATCAGCAAAACTTACCATGAATGCGCGCCCGTCTCAAGCCGTTTCCGGGCCGTCGGGGGGCCGCAGTCCAACCTTGAGCACCCTTTGTCCGGCGACCGGCAGGGCCAGGGAAGAGCGCCGGAACCCGCCGACCCACAAGATGCTGTCACCGCAAACCAGAAGCGGGAGCCGGTCTCTTTTTTCCCGGGGGATGCGGGCATCGATCAGGACATCCTTCAGCTTGCGCTCGCCGGGCGCCCCCAAGGGGCGGAACCTGTCCCCGGGCCTGCGATTGCGCACCAGCAGCGGAAATGCGATGGAATCCAGATCAAAAACGGCCTCGAAAGGGGCCGAGTCTCCGGCATCCTCAGCGATAGCGACCTGCAACAGCGCGCCGTCCGGCAGCCGGTAGCACCCCGGACCGTCCAGTACCAGCTCGAAATCGACAGCAGGCGCAGGAGGAGCGGACGCCAGCAGAACCGTCTCGTAACGTCTGCCGACCCAAACCCCGGGCAGATGGCAGTCCGCCTGGGGCGCACCCTCAAGGAGCCGGTCACAGGCCTCCAGATGGACAGTACCGATGTCGACCTGAAAGCCGGCCGTCAGGCGCAGCAGGTGCAGCCAGATCCGCCGTCTCAACGCGGGGTGACAGGGTCGGATCGCATCGAGATCAACCTCCATCATCCCCTGAAGCCTCCGCACCCTGCCCGCCAGCTGCTGCGCGACCTGCTGGCGCCACCAGTCGTCGTCCTGACGCATGCGCCCTGCAAAGGCGACCAGATGCTCCATCGCCCGGGCGTTCACCGTCTCCAGCAGCGGCAGCACGTCATGCCGCAGCCGGTTGCGACTCAAACGGGTGTCGGCGTTGCTGGGATCTTCACACCAGTTTTGCCCCTGCTGCCTCAGCCACCGGCGCAGCCGTTCCGGATGCATAGCGAGCAGGGGGCGGACAAAGGGAGGGTCCGACCAGGCCATACCTGACAGGCCGGCGGTTCCGGCTCCGCGCACCAGCCGGAACAGAACTGTCTCCGCCTGATCCCGCAAATGATGCCCCAAAGCGATATGTCGGGCGCCAACCCGTTCGGCAACCCGGCACAAAAAGGCGCGCCGCACCCTGCGGGCGGCAGCCTCGACATTTTCTCCACGGCGCCGCTGTGCCGTCACATCGATCCGCTCGTGGTACAGCGGCAGGTTGAGCCGCCGGGTCAACCGGGTGACAAAAGCGGCGTCCGCGCCGCTGTCAGGACGCAAGGCGTGATCCAGATGAGCCACATGGAGCTGCAAAGGAAACCGGTCCTGGAGCTGAACCAGCATCAGGGTCAGGGCAACGGAGTCGGCACCGCCCGAGCAGGCGACAACGAGGGAGTCTCCGGCGGCCACACCGCAACGTTCGACAAGGACGTTCCCAAGCCGGTCAAGCATGCCCCAAAGCCCGAAAAACAGAACAGCCCCCTTCGGCTTGAAGGGGGCTGTCGGCGAATTGGTGGCGGTGCAGAGATTCGAACTCCGGACACTGCGGATATGAGCCGCATGCTCTAACCAACTGAGCTACACCGCCGTGAACCTGGTGAAGACACGTCGCAGGCGACGGTCCTGTTGTTTTGGTTGCGGGGGAGGGATTCGAACCCCCGACCTTCGGGTTATGAGCCCGACGAGCTACCTGACTGCTCCACCCCGCGTCAGGACTTGGGAATTTAACCGGTGATTTTGCTAAAGTCAAGAGATTTTTCCCCGACTCACTGACGCCGCACAAGGGGTGAAAATTTCTCCTCTTTCTTCAGCCTGGCAGCCGCCTTGTCCGCTGTGGCCCGGTCGCTGTAGGGCCCGGCGAAAACCCGGTGCCAGACCCCCTTGGGGCCCAGATCGGCGTCACGAACAAAGGTCACATACCCCTTGCCGGCCAGCCGCCGGCTCAGGGTTCGGGCCTGGGCCGCGTCCTTGAAGGACGCAACCTGGAGTACATATCTCCCCCCGGAGGCCGCAGATGACGGCGTGGGCACGGCGGATGAGGTGCCGGCCGTATCGGGCGCCGTCCTGGTCGTGGCAGGAGGCGAAACAGAGACCGTGCCGGTATGCGGCTTTTCCCGGGGCCCGGCCGGAGCCGGTTCAGGCTGCGGCTCCGGGGCCAGGCCGGCAACCGGCTCGCTCCCCGCGGCCGGTTTGGGTGGCGCCGGCAGGTTGATGCCGCTGCCCAAAGGAAGCTCCCCCTTGGGCAGGGTATCGTAGAAGGTCAAATCCTCCACTTTCGGCGCGCCCCCCGTCTCCTGTCCCGCCGGCCCGGTCGTCTCCTCCTGCGGTTTGGCCTCGGGCAGGACCAGAGGCTGGCCGGTTTCGACGTAAGCCGGCTCGGGGGGGCGGCCGCTGCGCCCGACCATGACCCCCAGCGAGAAAGAAACCAATGCCACCACGAGCACCAGGACAAACAGCATCATGGCCTGACGCCGGGCCATGCGTCTCTGGGTGCGGGTTGCCTGTGTGTTGCCCATCAGCCCCTCCTACATGCGTTCCGGTGCACTGACCCCCATCAGTTCCAGCGCGTTGGCAAGAACCTGCCGCACCGCATTGACCAGATAGAGCCGGGCCCGGCTGGTCGCAACGTCCTCCACCAGGATACGGCTGCGATTGTAATAACTGTGGAACTGCGCCGCCAGCTCCTGCAGGTAGTAGATAATCCGATGCGGCTCCAGCTGCCGGGCCGCCGTCTCGACGGTTTCCGGATAGCGCTGCAGCAGTTTGGCCAGAGCCAGCTCGTCCTCGTCAACCAGCCGATCGACGTCGACGTCGCCCGATTCGGGCAGTTCGACACCCGCCTCCCGAGCGTTGCGGTTCACACTGCAGACCCGTGCGTGGGCGTACTGGACATAATAGACCGGGTTGTCGTTACTCTGCTGCTTGGCCAGTTCCAAATCAAAATCGAGCTGGCTGTCGGGCCTGCGGGTCAGGAAGAAAAACCGGCACGCGTCACGTCCGACCTCGTCGACCACCTCGCGCAGAGTCACAAACTGGCCGCTGCGCTTGCCCATGGTGACCGGCTCTCCGCCGCGCAGCAGGTTGACCATTTGAATCATCAGTATCTGAAGGGCCTCAGGGTCCCGCCCGAGGCCTGCCAGCATCGCCTTCATGCGCGGCACATAACCGTGATGGTCGGCGCCCCAGACATCGATCACCCGGTCAAAACCGCGGTCGAATTTCTCCATGTGGTAGGCGACATCCGAAGCAAAATAGGTCGGCGAACCGTCCGAACGGATCAGGACCCGGTCCTTGTCGTCACCGTAGGCGGTGGTACGCAGCCACAGGGCGCCGTCCTGCTCGAACGTCAGTCCCTTCGCGGTCAGCTTGGCCAGCTCCTGGCTGACCATATCCCGGTCATAGAGCGACTGTTCACTGTACCAGACATCAAATCGAATACCGAATTGCTCCAGATCGTCCCGAATCCGATCCAGCAGAAAGTCGACACCGAAACGGCTGCACCGTTTGAGCGCCTCCTCCTCCGGCAGTTCGGCCACTTCAGGGTGCTGCTGCAGCAGAGCCGCAGCGACATCGCGGATATACTCACCCCGGTAGCCGTCTTCCGGGAAGGCGACCGGGCGGCCAAGCTGCTCCAGGGCGCGGCAGAGAATCGACCGCCCCAGCAGCACAACCTGATTGCCGGCGTCGTTGATATAGTACTCCCGTTCCACAGTGTACCCGGCCGCCTCCAGCACACTGGCGACCGCATCTCCCACCACCGCACCGCGGCCATGGCCGATGTGCAAAGGGCCGGTGGGATTGGCCGAAACAAACTCCACCTGCACCTTCTCTCCGGCGCCGATATTCAGACGCCCGTAGGAACGGCCGGCGGCATGAATCTCCGACAGCACCTGATACCAGCAGCGCCGGCTGAGGTAAAAATTGACAAATCCCGGGCCGGCGATCTCCACCCGCTCCAGAAAACCATCGCCGTCCCCCATTTCCTCCACGAGGATTTCGGCGATGGCGCGCGGCGCCTTTTTCTCCGCCCGGGCCATCATCATGGCAACATTGGTGGCAAAATCTCCATGCTCAGGGTTGCCGGGAACCTCGACGGTAAAATGGGCCGGCACCTCGGCACTGACCAGCGCCCCCCTGGCGAAGCAGCGATTCAGGCTTTCGGTGATGAGTGTTCTGATACGATCCTTCATGTGTCATCCGTGGTGGCATCGGCCTGCGCATCGGCATCAGGCCGGGATTTTTTCAGTCTGAGGTCTTCACAGAAATCGGGACAGAAAAGAGTCTCATCCTTGGCCATGGCAAAGCGCTTGGCGCAATTTTCCCGCCAGGCGCAAATCAGACAGGATGTGCGTTTTTGCTGAGTCATTCTCTCCCCCAAAGCGGGCGGCCATGTTAGGTCCGTCTCCGACGCCTGTCAAGCCGGCTCGGAAGCCGGGCGGATTCACGGTTCCGGTCTTTTTCCCGGCTTCACTGCGTCCCTTTTTTCACCTTTATCCGCACCCGGGAACTGATAGACCACCTCGTCCGGGCGCACCATGCCGAGCTTTTGCCGGGCGATCGCCTCAATGGTGCGCCAGTCACTTTTGAGGGCCTCGATCTCCCTGTGCAGCTGTTCGTTTTCACGCCGCAGCTGATCCACCTGCGACTGCAGCTGCTGCCGGTACTGATGGCGCCTGATCAGGTCGACGACGCCGTTGTCGCCGAACAGGGCGAAGCCGAGCAGCACCCCCACAGGCACCAGCCACCAGAGGGAAAAGCGCCGCTGATGCGTTCTGTTCGGCTCGTCCGCCATAACCATCCCCATGTCAGCGCGTGCCCAGGCTGCCGCCGATACGGCCGACCCGCCCCAGGCCGGCAAGCTCAAAGGTCACCATGAAGCTGCGGTCATCTTGACGGTCCCGCAGGGTCAGAAACAGGCTCCAGCACTGGCTGCGATATTCAAGGTCGAGCACCTTTTCCAGCTCTTCGCTCCGGCGCAGGTCGAAGCGGTGCCGGTAATCGATGAAGACCGGGCGGAACAGGTCCAGGCCGAGACTGGCATCAAGGTACTCCCGCTCATCGCGGGCGTAGCGATACGCGACGTCCAGACTGTCTCCGCGCCGGTCCTGAAGTTCGGTATCGACCTCAAAGGTCGCAAACCGCCGACCGCCGGCATCCGGATCGTAACGCAGGTCCAGGTCAAGGCGACTGCGCTGTGAAGGACGCGCAATCATCTCCGCACGCAAGCTGGAAAAGGGCCGGCGTTCGTCTGCGGGATCAAGCAGACCACGATGCGATTCCCGGATATCATACTCCTGTGACAGCCGCAGATAAAGATATTCACGGTAGACCGGGGTGCCATCCCCGGTGGCCAGCCTTCCGGTCAGGCGCTGGGTCAGACCGTAGGCGATGCGGTTGACCGGGGCGATACGGTCCTGGCTGTCGAATTCGGGCAGGGCCGACTGGTCCCTGTTGGGGATATATTCATAGGTCAGCTCCGGCTGCAGGCTGTGCCGCAACCGCTCAAGACGCCCCCACCCGACGGGGAAAACCCGCGCCAGCCGTGTGGACAGCCGGGTCGAAAAATCGAACAGGCCCAGGTTCTCCTCTCCCGGCCCCACGTTGCGGGTCCAGTAGAGCCTTTCGACAAAACCGAGCTCCGGCTGAAGATCGAGAAAACCGCCGGGGTGAAAATCGGCCGACAAGGCGGGCCGCAGCCGCAGCCGCTGACCCTTGCCCCCTTCACGGCGCCAGAAATAGGTGGTGGAGGATGCCAGGGTGAAAGAAAACGGCGTCCGCCCCAGACTGCGACGTACCAGGTCCAGATGCACCTCGGGCAGACGCTGCAGGGTCGTGTCATTGGCGGCCTGGAGGTTTTTGCTGTAGCGCAGCTGACCGGTCAGGACCGTCCGTCCCCAGCTGTTGCCGAGCGACAGGGTCGCATCGACCTTGTCCTTGTTGTACTCGCCGGCCGCCTCGCCGAAATCCTCCCAGTAGTCGCGGCTGCTGACATATTCACTGTCGGAGGTCAGGTGCCAGCCGCTCTCGAAGGTGCCGTTGTGGTCCCAGCGCAGCGCGTAGCGGTCCGCTGCCCCGGAGATTCCGGAGATGTGATAGGTACTCGCCTCCCCGGCCTGGTCGCGGCCGAAAATGTAGCGGTACTCGATCCCCTTGCCGAGCCCCAGTTCAGAGAGCCAGTCGAGATAGAAGGTGGCATCCTGATTGGGCGCGATCGCCCAGTAAAACGGGATGGAAACCTGGGTGCCACGGCGGTCGGAATAGCCCGCGCTGCCCAGAAGAAATCCGGTCTCCCGCCCCCGCTTGACCGGGAACAGGACCCAGGGGCTGTACAGCAACGGCCAGTCATCGACATAAAACAGCGCATGTTTGCCACGGGCGTAACCGTCAACGGTCACAGTCAGGTCCCGACCGGAAAAATGCCAGTCGGGCTCGTCCCCGTCGCAGGAGGTGAAGGTGCCGCGGTCCAGATGATAGGTTTGGGGGCCTGTCTTTTCGATCAGATCGCCCGTGATATGAAAATTGCCCTGGCGCAGAAAGACCCTCCCCTGCTCCAGCCGGCCGGTCTGGTCCGCGAGGTTCAAGACGAGTTTGGCCCCGCGCAGCACGCCTTCGGGCGCGCGGACCTCTACCTCCCCTTCAGCTTCGGCCAACCGGGCAGCATCAAGGTAGCGCACCCGCTCGGCGCGCAGGGTGACATCCCCGGACACCAGTTCCACATGCCCCTCGGCAATAAAGGCATCGTCCTCACGCCTGAGACTGTCTGCCGTCAGGGCGACCGGCTGGTTTGGCGAGGGGGTAACGGATGCCGGGGCCGGGCGTTGCCGCGCAGGTGCCGTCGCGCTGCCGGACCCCGGAATCCCGGCCGCTCCAGCGGCCGGAGCGGTCCCCGCCAGCAAAACCAGCAGCACAGACACCAGCAAACGCATCATCACGAAACTCCACACAGGGGATTTCAGGCCGACCCTGCCGCGGCCAGGCCCGACAGAACCTCGCCGACCAGAAACAGGGAACCGGCGACCACGACCTGACCGTTGGGAGGGACCCGCCTGCAGGCCACTTCCAGACCTTCCGGTACGGACGCGGCCGTTTCGGCGTCAAGCCCTTGCTCACGGCAACGCGCAGCGACCTGCGCCGGCGCCACAGATTCCTGCCCGGCCAGGGGCACACAGACGACGCCCTCCACCAGATCCGCCATCCGTTCAACGGCGACGGACCAGTCTTTGTCGTTCTTGAAAGCCGCCAGCCAGACCCGCGGCCTGCGGGGTTGCTGTTCCAGCCAATGGGACAGCTGGGCAAAAGCTTCGGGATTATGCGCGCCGTCGAGCAGCAATTCCGGAGAACCGGCAATCGTCTGCAACCGGCCGGGCCACTCGACACGCCCCAGCGCGTCCGCCGCCTGCTCGGGACGCAGACCGAATCGTGACGCCAGCTGCTCAGCCGCCGCCAGCGCCAGGGCGGCATTGTCGAACTGATGCCGCCCGGCCAGGGCCGGACGCAGCCGCTTCAGCTGCCAGCCTGTCCCGCTGTAGTCAAAACTTCCGTCCGGGCGCGGAGCAATCTGCCAGTCGACGCCTGCCTGCAGCAGCGGGGCGCCAAGGCTGTCGGCGCGCAGCTTCAGCACCCGACGGACATCGGCATGCTGGGCCGCACTGAGAACCGGCACCCCCTCTTTGATGATGCCGGCCTTTTCGGCGGCGACGCCGGCGAGGGTGTCGCCCAGATACTGCTGATGGTCGAGTGCGACCCGGGTGATCAGGCACAATTGCGGCACCACGGCGTTGGTCGCATCCAGACGCCCCCCCATGCCGGTTTCCAAAATGGCCACATCCACCTGAGTGCGGCGAAAATGTTCGAGCGCCAAAGCGGTGGTGAACTCGAAGAAGGTCGCCGGAATGCCCCCGGCAAGCCGCCTCAGATCATTCGTCAGCCCAGCGACCTGCGACTCCCTTATTTGGGCGCCCTCGACACGGATGCGTTCTGTGAACCGGACCAGATGCGGCGAGGTGTACAACCCGGTACGGAGTCCCGCCTGGCGCAGTATGGCCTCAAGCGTGGCCGCCGTCGAGCCCTTGCCGTTGGTACCGGCAATGTGGATGCAAACATACGACTGCTCCGGATGGTCGAGCCGATCGAGCATCCGGAGCATGTTGTCGAGCCCCAGCTTGATACCGAAACGCTGCAGCCCGTAGAGATAGTCGAGGCTGGCCCGGTAATCCACCGGTCAGCTCTTGGTGAAAATACGCAGGATCTGGGCCAGCCTGGCTTTCATTTCCTGGCGACGGACGATCATGTCGATCATGCCGTGCTCCAGCAGGTATTCGGAACGCTGGAAGCCTTCGGGCAGCTGCTGGCGGATGGTCTGCTCAATGACCCTGGGACCGGCAAATCCGATCAGGGCGCGCGGTTCCGCCATGTTGATATCACCGAGCATGGCAAACGAGGCGGTCACGCCGCCGGTGGTCGGGTCGGTCAGAACCGAAATAAAGGGGATGCCGGCCTCCTTGAGTCTGGCGAGTGCGGCGCTGGTTTTGGCCATCTGCATCAGGGACAGGATACTCTCCTGCATGCGCGCGCCACCGGACGAGGAGAAGACGATGACAGGGCGGCGTTCCTCCAGCCCGCGCTCGATGGCCCGGGTAATCTTCTCCCCGACCACCGACCCCATGCTGCCGCCCATAAAGCCGAAATCGAAAACGCCGACGACCACCGGAATACCCTCAATGGTGCCGGTGCCGCAGACGACGGCATCTCCGCCGCCCGATTTGGCGACCGCCGCCTTGATGCGGTCCTTGTATTTTTTGGAGTCCTTGAAGTTGAGGAAGTCGACCGACTGCATGCCGGCATCCATCTCCTCGAAGCTCCCGGCATCGAGCACCAGTTCGATACGCGCCTGGGCGGAGATGCGGAAATGGTAGTCACATTTGGGACAGACATTCAGATTCCGCTCAATCTCCCGGGTGTAGATGATCTCATCGCAATTCTTGCACTTGGTCCAGACCCCCTCGGGCATCTGCACCTTCTTCTGGTCCGCCTTTTGCGACAGCGGCTTTTTCTTTCTTTTGAACCAGGGCATGGATTCACCTCGCAGCTCGGGCCCGGTCGGCGATGTCAAAGACCTCCCCACCCTTGAGCAACCTGAGTCGTTCGTCGCCGAGCTCCTTGATTTCCTGTTCAACCTCCCCGAGAAACTGGGGTTTGACATGGAATAACATCACCGGGACATCCGGACGGCCCAGCTTTTCCAGCTCTGCGGCCACTCCGGCCGGTGTCAGATGTCCGCTCGCCCGGGCCAGCGGGCCCAGACGGTCGGGAAATGAAACCTCCAAAAAGACCATGGCCAGATCCTCACAGGCCCTGCCCAGGTCCCAGATCGCTTCGGTCGCAGCGGTGTCCCCGGAAAAGAGGATCGAACCACAGCCACCGCGCAGCAGATAGCCGGCGGTAAAAACCGGATGCTCTGTCCTGCGCCATTCTACCTGCAAACCGCCGATGCTCACCGAACGGCCGGCCGGCAGGGGACGGTAGCGCAAAATCGGCCGCCCCGCATCGGGAATCCTGCTGAAATCAGGCCAGACGACATCGTTGAACAGGTGACGCCTCAGGCTCTCGAGCACCTCTTCCGGAGCCCAGATGGTTATCGGTTCACGTCGCAGGGTCAGGACATTGTCGACCAGAAAGGCCAGATCGACCATATGATCGAGATGCGCATGGGTCAGCAGCACATGGTCGATGGCGGTCTGGCGGTCGAGATCCAGGGCTGCCGTGACCGTACCGGCATCGAGAAGGATGCGTTCGTCGATCAGCAGACTGCTGGTTTGAAAGCCCGGCAGCCGGGCGCCGTAGCTGCCCAGAACCCTGATTCTCATCCCATAATCCCTGATTCAGGCGCCGTCGATCCCCTGCCGAAGGGCCCGGACAAAAGCTGACACTTCATCGAGCAGCCGATCGGTACCGCCATGTTCGGCGATCACCCGCACCAGGGCGCTGCCCACCACCACACCGTCGGCAAAGCCGGCGACCGCGGCGGCATCCTGCGGAGTGGTGATTCCAAATCCGACAGCGACCGGCACCTGACTGCACTGACGCACCTGCTCCACCTCGGCGGCAATGGCACCGGCGTCGACCCGTGCCGCACCGGTCACCCCGGTCATCGACACGTAATACAGATAACCCTCGGCCAGGCCGGCAAGCTCCTCCCGGCGCCCAACGGGCGTCGTCGGCGCCAGCAGGGTGATCGTGGCAACGCCGCAACGCTGCAGATGCGGCCGCAGTTCCTCCGCTTCCTCGGGCGGCAGGTCAACCAGCAACACGCCGTCGACACCCGCCTCGGCCGCCTGTTCGGCAAAGCGTTCGGGGCCGAACTGCAGCACAGGGTTGTAGTACCCCATCAGCACCACCGGGGTCTCACTGCGGCGGCGGAAGTCGCGCACCAGCTCCAGGACATCCCCCAGGGTGGTACCAGCCTGCAACGCTCGCAGCGACGCCGCCTGAATCACCGGACCGTCCGCCATCGGGTCGGAAAAGGGGATACCCAACTCGATGATGTCCGCCCCCGATGCCACCAGGCAGTCCAGCAGGGCCGCAGTGGTCGCGCAATCAGGGTCCCCCGCCGTGAGAAAGGGGATCAGCGCCCTGCGGCCATCCTTTTTCAGTCTAGCAAATGTATCAGCAATACGACGCATACACAGCCTGTCAGAATCAAATTCGGTCAGTCTATAGAATGGTTCAGGCCTTTTCAACCATTATCCCGCCTCAGAGCAGTCGGCGGACCTGCTCAAGCAGTTCCAGAAACATCGCTTCGGTCAGACGACCGGTCTGAATGTTATAGCGGCTGGTGTGATAGCTGCCGACCAGGGTCGGAGCCTGGTCGAAGCGGTAAATCACACCATGCCCGAAGGGATGGTCGGCCAGCCGGGCGATATGACCGGCAGCCCGGTAAAGCTGCAGCAGACTGCGGAAAGCGTCCCCTCCCAGGGCTACGATCACCCGCAGGCGCGCAAGGCGGGTCAGTTCCTGTTCCAGCCAGGGCCGGCAGCTGGCAAATTCCCGGGCCACAGGTTTGTTGCCGGGCGGCAGACACTTGACGGCGTTGGTGATATAGAGGTCCTTCAGAACCAGCCCGTCATCCCGGCTGACAGCGTCGGGACGGCTGGCAAATCCGGCACGATGCAGCAGGGGGTACATGAAGTCGCCGGCACCGTCTCCGGTAAAGGGGCGCCCGCTGCGGTTGGCGCCATGCGCTCCGGGGGCCAGACCGACCAGACAGATACGTGCGCGCGTATCACCAAAGCCCGGAACCGGGCGGCTCCAGTAGTCGGCGCGCGACCAGGGCGGCTTCGGCTGCAGCTGCCGCATCCCCTCGACCAGCCGGGTACAGCGGCGGCAATCGAGCAGACCGGCCAGTTCGATACCCTGCGGCGACCGGCTCACCCGCTTTTGCCTCCCCCCTCCGGCTTGGACCGCGGACGTGGACGCCGGCGCCGACGACGGGACCGACCGGCCTTGCCGTCCTCGGACGGGCGCGGCGCCCGCGGTGCCTTTTTGCGCGCCTGCGGCCGCCGGTAATCCCAGACAAAATCGTCATCCAGCGGAAAGGCACTGGGAATCTTGCGCCCCAGGTAGGCTTCGATATCCTCCAGATGAAACACCAGATCCTCGTCCGCCAGGCTGATCGCCTTGCCCACAGCCCCGGCGCGGGCGGTACGGCCGATACGATGGACGTAGTCCTCGGGATCCTGGGGCAGGTCGTAGTTGATGACGTGGGTCACCCCTTCGATATGAATACCTCGTGAGGCAACATCGGTCGCAACCAGAAACGGCAGTTTTCCCTGCTTGAATTCATCCAGAATCCGCATGCGCTTGCGTTGGGGGATATCACCGGAAATCACCGCGGCCCGACGGTCATTGGCATTGAGCCGATCGACCAGATGTTCGGCCTCCTTTTTGGTGTTGACGAAGATCAGCACCCGCTCCAGCCCCTCCTCTTTGGCCAAAAGCCCCAGCAGCAGGGGAAATTTTTCACGCCGGCTCACATGATAGAGAATCTGCTCGACCCGTTCGGCGGTGACCTGTTCCGGAGCGATGCGAACCTTTTCGGCAATGTCCATGAACTCGTAAGCCAGTTCCATGACCCGCTGGTTGAGAGTCGCGGAAAAAAGCATGGTCTGGCGTTGGTCAAAAGGCGGCAGCTTGCGCAGCAGATAGCGCAAATCCTTGATGAAGCCCATATCGAACATGCGATCGGCCTCATCAATCACCACCGCCTCGATCCGGCGAAAGGAAAAAACCTTCTGCTTGAAATAATCGATCAGCCGCCCCGGGGTGGCAACGATGACATCAACGCCGTCCTTGAGGGCGCGCCGCTGCTTGTCATAATCGACCCCGCCGAAAATCGGCTGAATCTTCAGACCGCAAAAGGCGCCAAGGACCTCGGCGTCCTGGCAGATCTGCACCACCAGTTCCCGGGTCGGAGCCATAATCAGGGCACGCGGATCGGGACTCTTTTTTGCCGGATGGCGCAACAACCTGGTAAACAGGCTGATGAGAAAAGCGGCCGTCTTGCCGGTACCGGTCTGCGCCTGCGCGGCCACGTCCTTCCCCTGCAGAGCCAGAGGTATCGACTCTTCCTGGACCGGCGTCAGCTCGACGAAGCCAGCCTTGTCGATGCCTTGCATCACCTCGACAGGCAGGTCAAGATCACTGAATTTCATCCTTTTTTCCTTCCGCTACCGTTCGACACGGCGCATCCTGCAACTTACAGCGCAACCCCCATGGCTTCGGCGACGGTATGAATATCCTTGTCGCCCCGCCCGGACAGGCACACGACCATGATCTGGTCACGCCCCATGTCGGGGGCGCGCCGGACAACTTCGGCGACGGCATGAGCGCTCTCCAGAGCCGGAATAATCCCCTCCAGCCGTGTCAGAAGGTTGAACGCTTCCAGGGCCTCGTCATCGGTGGCGCTGACATACTC
Organism: uncultured Geothermobacter sp.; assembly: GCA_964501815.1. GTDB lineage: Bacteria > Desulfobacterota > Desulfuromonadia > Desulfuromonadales > Geothermobacteraceae > Geothermobacter. Next base: position 1,775 of record CAZCUR010000010.1, on the reverse strand, counting down.
GGCCCGGCCGATTTCGTGCAGCAGGGCATGCTCCGGGCCGACGCCGGGATAGTCGAGTCCGGCGCTGATGGAATGGGCATGCTCGATCTGACCGTCGGTATTCTGCAGCAGATAGGTCTTGTTGCCATGCAGCACGCCGACCCGGCCGGCGCCGATGGAGGCGGCGTGTTTGCCGCTTGCGACACCGAGCCCGGCCGCCTCGACACCGACCAGCTGCACCTGCTCGTCCTCAACGAAGGGGTAGAACAGCCCCATGGCGTTGGAGCCGCCGCCGATACAGGCAATGGCGACGTCGGGCAGCCGCCCTTCGGCTTCAAGAATCTGCCGCCGGGCCTCCCGGCCGATCACCGCCTGAAAATCACGCACCATTTCCGGATAGGGATGCGGGCCGGCAACCGTGCCGATGACATAGAAGGTGTCACGCACATGGGTGACCCAGTAGCGCAGGGCATCGTTCATGGCGTCCTTCAGGGTCGCGGTTCCGCTGGTCACCTCGTGAACTTCGGCACCGAGCAGTTTCATGCGAAAGACGTTCAGGGCCTGGCGCCGGATATCCTCGGCTCCCATGAAAACCTGGCAATCCATACCGAACAGGGCGGCGACGGTGGCTGTCGCCACGCCGTGCTGGCCGGCCCCCGTCTCGGCGATCACCTTCTTTTTGCCCATGCGCCGGGCCAGCAACGCCTGACCTATGGTGTTGTTGACCTTGTGGGCGCCGGTGTGGTTGAGGTCTTCGCGCTTGAGATAGATTTTGGCGCCCCCCAGATGTTCACTCAGGCGGCGGGCGTAATAGAGCGGGCTGGGGCGACCGACATAGTGACGAAAATAGTAATCGAGTTCCCGCTGAAATGCGGCGTCGGCGCGCGCCTTGCGATAGGCTTCCTCCAGCTCCTGCAGCGCAGGCATCAGGGTCTCGGCGACGTAACGGCCGCCAAAAGGGCCGAAATGGCCCCGTTCATCAGGATAGTTGTAATCAGTCATGGTTCAGTCATGCTCCCGTCCGGCCTTGGCGACCGCAGCAATGAAGGCACGGATCTTTTCGGGGTCCTTGCGCCCCGGTTCCAGCTCCACGCCACTGGAAACATCCACGGCATAGGGGCGCACCGTACGGATCGCCTCGCCGACATTTTCAGGGGACAGTCCACCGGCCAGAATCACGGGCCGCCGGCCGGCAAAATTCTGCAGCAGGGTCCAGTCGAAGCGTTCGCCGCTGCCGCCGTAGACCTTCTCCGACCAGGCATCCAGAAGCAGGCCGGCGACCTCATACCGGTCGGCGTCCTCCAGGCTGGACGCGTCGCGCACGCGCAGCGCCTTGATCACCTGACGGTCGAAAAACCGGCAGGCATCAGGCGGCTCATCGCCATGAAGCTGAATCAGGTCGAGCCCGCAGGTCCGAACAACCTCTTCGATCCGGGTACGGTTTTCGTTGACGAAGAGCCCGACCGTGGTGACAAAGGGCGGCAGGCGGCGGATGATGTCGGCGGCCTGCGACGGTTCGACCGCCCGTGGACTTTGGGGGTAAAAGACGAAGCCGAGCGCGTCCGCCCCGGCGGCAACGGCTGCCAGGGCGTCCGCAAGGCTGGTGATGCCGCAAATTTTGACCCGAACCCTCAACGCTGCATCAAACCTCGACTTTCGGCAGGTTGGCCAAAGACTTTTCGATCGCCTCGGCCGGATAGGCATAGTCTTCGAGATTCCCGGCGAAATAGGCATCATAAGCGGCCATGTCGACATGGCCATGACCGGAGAGGTTGAACAGGATGGTTTTTTCCACC
>CAZCUR010000009.1:19138-48104 GCA_964501815.1 uncultured Geothermobacter sp. | reverse complement strand
CAAAAAGGGCGGCAACGCCCGCGCGCTGCCGCCCTGGTGATGGCCCTGGCACAGGAAGAATCAGTCGGTCTTGATGACAATCTGCTTGGGGGCGCCGGTCGGCTGTTTCGGCAGGGTCACTTCAAGAACGCCCAGTTCACAGCGGGCAACGATCGCCTCCTCGTCAATGCCGGGCGGCAGCAGGAAACTGCGCTCAAAGGGGCCGTAATTCCCCTCGACCCTCTGATACCCCTCGGTCGACGCCAAAGGCCGTTCCCCAGAGATGACCAGGCTGTGACCTTCAAGGCGCAGGTCGATCTCATCCTGGGGAATTCCGGGCAGTTCGATACGAATGACAACCTTGTCCTCGTCTTCACATATATCGGCGAGGGGCTGCCAGGTGGCGCGAGCGACCGGTTCATTCATCGACTCGCGGCTGGCATCAAGCAGGCGGTCCATCCGCCGGCGGATGTCTTCCAGTTCGGGCAGCGGATTCCATTTGACCATCGGCATGGCTCACTCCTTCTGTTGTCAGCATGTTCGCGCCCGATTATGCGTCAGAGCGCCGATGGTTGCCAAGATCCTCAGCCGGAACCGGAGAAGACCGCCTGCGGGCTGCGATCTCGTTCGCCCGGTTCCCGAAGGTAGTTGCGGATGGCGCGCATGCGTCGGGCGATCTCCTGTTCGGCCTCGCGCCGCAGGTGCTCGAGCCCCTGACGCAGTTGCTCCTCACAGCGTGGATGGGGGACCCCGTGCGCCCGGTCGAGTTCGAGGCGGATCCTTTCCGCGATCAGCTCCTGCAAGCGCCGGCGCGCGCTGTCACCGAAAAAGAGCACCTCGGGCACCAGGCCGGAAAAGCTCGACACCCCCTGAATATCGCGCCCTTCGAGCCGGTAGGCCTCGAGCAGTTCCGGCTCGAAGTCGTGATAGTTGGCCATGGGGACGTACATGCGCGGCAGGTGCTGCAGCACCTTTTCGGCCTTCTTGTGATGGCCGCCAATAATCACCGAAGCCCCGACCTCCCCGGGACGCGCCCCCTTGGTCCAGGGAGCGCCGGTGATACCGAAATCATTGAGCACCGGCAAATCGAGCAGCACCGACAGGGTATTGATGGCCAGGGCGAAGCCGGCGGAGGGGCCGCCGACGCTGTAGGAAGCGGAGAGCAGCTGATGATGGATGCTGGCATCCTGCAGGTAGTCGCCCAGCACCCGGGAGACGTTGAACTCCGGGCAGAGGGATTGCAGGTAATTCTCCACCAGAGTCAGCGCCTCCTGCGCACTCTGCCGGGTCATCTGCACCGCCAGATCGAGCTCGGCGGCCGCCGGCGCCGAAGACGAGACCGCGCCGGTGACCACGATCTTCTCGGCAAAGACCCGGTAGACCAGGCTGGTGGCGATCGGCAGCAGCACACCGCTGGTATCGTTGGCACCGACGCCGACCACGAAACCGACCTGGGGAACCTCGGAAAGTTCGGTCTGCAGGAACTGGTCGAGGTCCTGCTTCCCCTTGCGGGTCGGGCTGCCTGCCAGCTGCTGGCGGGCACTCTGCAGATGCCAGGTACTCACCGGGTAGTCCTGGTCCTGGTGGACATGCGCAAACAGCTCCGCCACCCGGTCGAGAAGACGCAACAGCTCCTCCTCACCCTGACGCGCCTTGAGCGCCAGGGCGGAAGCCCCGGCCACCCCCTCGAGCAGCCCCAGCAGAATCTTGTAGTTGAAACGCACGAAACGGGCCTTCTCCTCCAGGTCGCCGTCGATGGCCTGGCGCAGTTTGGTCAGGACCTCGATCTCGGTGGCGCGCAGGCTGCGCACCTTTTCGGCGTAGGCGGTGAAATCGGCCGGCGTCTCGCACAGCCCCCGGGCCGAGCGTACCACCTCCATCAGGTTGAGCCCCTCGGCCAGGGGGATGCCGGCCAGTTCCTTCTGCAGGATACGCAGGGCGTCCTCGTCGCGCAGATGCCCGGTGACATTGAGCACCTTCAGGCGCTTGGAACGGATCAGCGCCGGGTCGAGGATGTCGAGCCGGTTGGTGGTCAGCACCGTAAAAACCCGGTGCAGCGGCTGCTCGCCGTCGATGATCGACAGAAACTTGTTGGTCACCTTGTCATACGGGCTGCCGCCCTGGGCCGAACGGCGCGGAGCGACCGCGTCCCCCTCGTCGAAAAAGACCATGCACGGGGAGAGCATCTTGGCAATGTCATAGACCCGCTCCAGGTTGGCGACCATCCCTTCGAGAGGCGCCACCGGGTCGGCCAGGTCATTGAGCTGCACCGCCAGGTCCTGTACCTCGAGGTTGTCGCCGAGCCAGGCCTGCACCATGAAGGTTTTGCCCGAACCGGGCGGTCCGGTGAGCACCACCCCCTTTTCTTCGCTGACGTTGTAGTAGAGGGCGTTGTTGGCCATCTCGGAGAATTCGTTCTTGATCTGGCCGATGTACTCCGACCAGTGGACCTGGCGGTCGAGCTTGCCGACCACCTTGGCATAGAGGGAACCGTAGACGTTGCGCGCCACCGCCTTGAGCGCGTCACGCACCAAAAACTGGTCATTGAGATAATCGGGCTCAAAGCCGCCGTTCAGGGCAATGACCGAGCCGATCAGCCGGCGCACATAGGCCGGAGTCATGCGCAGACCGCGCTCACGGAAAATCGGACCGAGCAAGGCGACGGTTCGGTCGAGATCCGCCTCGCTGAGCTGCTTGCGCCCGGGCAGCGATTCGCCCCCAAAATCGAAATTGTGCCGGCGCAGCTCCATGCGCACCACCTCACGCAAATTGGCCGGGTCGTTCCAGTATTCGGCGATGTCGATCACCAGCCCCCCCTCGACAAAACGGCGGTAAATGGCCGGGTCGAGATTCTCGGGCTGGTCGGTGGTGGCGATGACCAGACAGTCGCGCCGGCCGTGGGCGATCTCATCCAGGATGATGTTGGCGGCATCGACCAAAGTCGACTGCTGGCTCTTCACCGGGCTGGCCTGGTCAGGACGGCCGAAGGCGCTGTGAGCCTCCTCCAGGTGGCGCACGCACAGCCGGCGCGGGTCGCCCATCGCCTTGCGCAGATAGTTGCCCGGTTCACCGGCCCAGGCGGTCTGGTAATCATTGGGGGTAATCATGGCGTAGTCGACCAGCACCCCCTCTTCCTCCAGACTGGACAGAACCCTGCTGATGCGCTTGCGGTAAAAGAACTTGATCAGGGGCAGACGCGAGAGAAAACGGAGCAGTTCCACCTTGCGATGCCGCTCGATGGCGACCGCCAGCTCGAAATCGACATCCTCCAGACGCGCCCAGATCGGCTGGTCGGCCAGCACCTCTTCGCGCTTGGCCTTCAGGTCGACGATCGGGCGCACTTCGCGGCGGAAAAAGGACTGTTCCATCGCCTCCTGAATGGTGACGCTCTTGCCGCTGCCCGAGGGCCCGATCACCAGCACCAGAGGGCTGCGCGGCACCGAGGGATCGTCCGAATACTCCTTGAGCAGATGAGCGTGATAGATACGGTCGAACAGTTCACGCAGAGCCGGCGGCACGTAGATATCGGCGGTCAGATCCTCGAGCAGGCGCCGCAGGTAGCGGTAATCATGCAGATCGAGTTCTTTGTCGAGGATGCGCGACCAGGTGGCCGAGGCGCTCTGCGAACCGGACACCTCAATACGCCGACGCCAGTCGGACAGCTTTTCCGGATCACGCAGATGCACGAAGCGGCGCTCGCGCGGCCAGAAGGTGCGCCGCCACCAGTCGGTCAGCAGTTTGACCGGGGAATGGGACGGCCGGTGCTGACGCAGGCGGCGCAGGACGAACAGACGGGTCTCAAAACTCCAGTCCGCCACCAGCTCATTGATCTGGCGGATACGGGCCTCGGAGAGCTTGACGTAGACCGGGCTGCGAGTCTTGCGAAACCGTCCCATGGACTACTCTCGTTTCACCGGCGCCGGCGGTGGTGCCGCAGGCCCGGGTTCCGGCAGCACCACCGCCGGGCTGGTGCCGGTGTTGTTCAGGACAAAGGTGTTCTGGCCTGACTGGTTCTTTTCATAGGCGCTCGCCCACTTCTGCTGATTGAGAAAGGCGAACAAAGCGGCGGTATCATCCGGTTTCAGTCCCAGGCTGGCCCGCATCTGCGCAATCGCCTCGGAATAGGCGGCGTACAGCTTGCGGGTGCGGCTCGCCTCCTGGTCGGCGGCGTAGTTTTCCGCCTCGGCGATCAGCTCACGCCGTTTTTTTTCCTCACTGGCCTGGGCCAGCTTGTCGCCGAAGCGGGTGTCGCGCAGCACAAAGGAGACAATCTCGATGCCGTATTTGCTTTCGATATTCGGCCCGCCCTCGTTGATGGCGCGCTGCTTCAGGGCCTTGAAGATGTCCTCCTTGATGCGCTCCCGGTCGCTGATCAGGTCGTCCACCGGATGACGCTGCATCACGTCCTTGACGATACCGTCAAAATCGGTCTGCAACAGCTCGCGGGCGTTCTTGTTCTCGATGCCCCAGCGCTCCAGGTCACGGATGCGGAAGGTCAGCATGGCGCTGGTCCACAAGGCCACGTTGCCCCGGGAGATGATGCGCTGAGGCTCCGAGCTGCCCCCCAGGTAGAGTTCCTGGTTCATCAGCGGCACCTCGAGTTCAATGCGGGTGAAAAAGGGCAGGCGCCAGTGCCAGCCGACTTCTTCGACCACCCGTCGCTCGCCCGCGAGGTCTTCGAGGATGACGGCGTAATTGCGCCGCACCTTGTAAAAGGTATGCGTGGCGTAGATCAGGGCAAAGACGCCATAAATCAGCACACCGATCAGCAAGAGGAGAATCCCTCTGCGCAGAGTTCTCTTCAGCCTGGCCCGCTGCAAATAGCGGAATTTCTGTTCCTCCTGCACCCCCGCACCTCCTTCCGGACTGGACTGAAATTATAACACTTTTTGACGGACCCATCCGGCAAGCACCTGCAGGACGGCCTCCTGTTGCGACAGAACGGAAAGAAAACACCGTTTGACATTTGACCGTTCAAACCCAATTCACCCTGTGGTAATGTGTAGGCGCCCTGCCCTGATTTCGCCATGATCCGGAGGAGATGCCATGTCCAGCACTGTCTACTTCGCAGATATCCGCAGCGGCTACCGGGAAAACCTGTTTGACAAACTGGAGCGCCTGCTCAATGAGGCGGGCCTGTCCGGGCGCCTCCATCGCGGGGACCTGGTCGCCCTCAAGGTGCATTTTGGCGAAAAAGGCGGACACGCCTACATCCGGCCGACCTTCCTGCGCCGGATTGTCGACCTGGTAAAAAGGCACGGCGCCCTGCCGTTTCTGACCGATTCGAGCACCCTCTATCCGGGCGAACGCAAGGAAGCGGTTTCCTCCCTGAAATGCGCCATCGAAAACGGCTGGGATTTTGCCGTCACCGGCGCGCCGCTGATCATGTGCGACGGCCTGCGCGGGCACAGCGCCCGCAAGGTCGCCATCAAGGGGGAGGTGCTGCAGGAGGCGGAAATCGCCGAAGCGATTCTCGAGGCGGACGGGCTGATCGCCGTCAGCCACTTCAAGTGCCACGAACTGACCGGCTTCGGCGGCGCCATCAAGAACCTGGGCATGGGCTGCTCCAGCCGCACCGGCAAAATGGAACAGCACTGCAACCTGGCGCCGACGGTCAACGAAAAGAAATGTATTTCCTGCGGCGCCTGCATCCGGACCTGCGCCCACGCCGCCATCCACACGGTCGAACAGGCCAAAGCCCGTATCGATCCGGACGCATGTGTCGGCTGCGCCCGCTGCATCACCGTCTGTCCGGTGACCGCCATCAGGGTCAACTGGGGCTCGGAATCGGCCGTGACCATGCGCAAAATGGCCGAATACGCCCTGGCTGCGGTCCAGGACAAACAGGACAAAACCCTTTACGTCAACTTCGTCGTGCAGGTCTCTCCCCTGTGCGACTGCTACGGCCATTCAGACGCTCCCATCGTCCCGGACCAGGGAATTTTGGTCAGCCACGACCCGGTCGCCCTGGACCAGGCCTGCGCCGACCTGGTCAACCAGGCCGAGGCGCTGCCGGGCACGGCTCTTTGCTGCAACCTGAAAGCGGGGGAGGACAAATTCCGCGGCCTGCATCCGGACATCGACTGGGAGGTCACGCTGGAACACGCGGAAAAGATCGGTCTGGGCAGCCGCCGTTACGAACTGAAGCGGCTCGAACCACTGGGGAAAGACTGGTAAGGCGGCTTCAGGACTTTTGCGACAGCCCGAGCTCGCCCAGCAACTGCAGCCAGGCCTCGCGGCGACGCCCCGCGAAACCGATGGCGGGATACAGGGACGCGCGCTCTTCGCCCCGAGCAAGAACCAGAGCCTGGGGCCGCGCGTAAAGGTGAGCCAAAAAGGCGAGCATAAACAGGATGCAGCCCCCCCAGACCAGCGGCTCGCCCGGGTCCCTGGAAATCTGAAAACCGGCGTAGGGGCGCCCTTGCGCATCCCGGTTCCAGGCGGTCTGGTAGATGGCCACGCCCCGGTGGATCAGGGGACGGTTCACCTCAATCACCCCCCGCCGAACCACCTGGCCCTGTTCCAGCAGGCGCACCTCACTGCGATACTGCTTGAGCACCGGGTCACGAAAAGCGAGCGGATAGAGGATCACGCCCTCAACCTGCCCACTCAGGTCCTTGACGCCGGCCCGACTTGTAATCCTTCTCTGCTCGCCGCCGTCGCGCAGCAAAGTGAGCCGCAGCTCCTTAGTCAAAGGGTCAAAGGCATCCACCCGCACCCGGTAGCCGCCACGTCCCAGGTCAAAAGTCTCTCCCTCGGCAACCTGCCACTGCTGGACCACACCACCGGTGGCCGGATCGATGGCTCCGACTTTCAGCTCGATCGGATAGAAGATGAGGTCGGCCTTATCGACCTGCAGGGTAAACCCCAAAGGCCGGTCGGCCTTCAGGTCCCAGTCAAAAGCGACATCGGTACTATCCCCTTCATAGACATTGACGGTGGCGACGAAACCGAAGTGGGAAGCCAGCGCCCCGGCCATGACCAGCAGCAGGGCGCCATGCATCACCAGGGCGGCAAACCGGCCCCAGCGACGCCGCCAAAACGCCATGCGCTCCCCCTGCTGGCGCGAGCGGAATCCGAGGGCGCGAAGCCGGGCCGCCACCGCCTCGGCATCCCCCGCGGCCAGGACGACACCGGTCCCGGCAGGTTTTGTCGCGAGCAGCCGCTCCGTCTCACCGAGCCGACGCTTGAGCAGCCTCAGGCTGCAGACCAGCAGATTGGCCGCCAGCAATGCCAGCAGCAGCCGGAATCCGGGCGACTGATAGAACAGCTCGTAGCGCAGCACTTCCAGCTCGGCGTCGCGCGACGGCCGGAGAGTTCCGAAGATCGACACCAGGGCAAGGCCAAAGAGCAGCACCAGGGTCAGGCGCACCGAGGCGAGCAGGTCGAAAAGACGATTCAGCATTTCGGATATGATGATTTCATGTTAAAACGTTGACGGAACCTGCCGGATACTAGCACCCGGCAGAACCCCCGACAACCGCTGAGCGGTCAGGGATTTCAATCCGGAGGGACAACACCATGGACATGACCATCAGTTTTCCGGGCGGCGTCGCCGTCCAGGCCGACTACAAAGGCTTCACCATCCTCTCGGACCAGCCGGAGGGCAACGGCGGCCAAAACCAGGCCCCATCCCCTTTCGATCTCTTTCTGGCCAGTCTGGGCAACTGCGCCGGCTTTTTCGCCCTGCGCTTCTGTCAGCAGCGCAACATCGACACCACCGGCCTGCGCCTGACCCTGACGACGGAGCGGGATGCCGAAAAACACCGGCTTGCCAGGGTCGCCATTACTATCCACCTGCCGGAAGGTTTTCCGGAGAAATACCGCGCCGCCATCATCAAGGCCACCGACCAGTGTGCCGTCAAGCGCGCCATCCTCGATCCACCCGCGTTTGAAGTGACCACCGCCTGACATCTCAGATCGGTTCGACCCCGGCCGGCGCCGACGCCGGCCGGGCCCCATACTCCTGGCTGAACCAGTTCAGCAACCGGAGCGCCAGCGCTCTCTGGCTGGGCGGATAGCAAAATTCGAGCACCGCCGCGGCCCGGTCCAGTGTGCGCACAAACCCAACCCCTTCCCAGGCCTCGAGCTGAAAGCGGATATCGGCAATCCAGCGCCGATCCACCTGCACACAGACGCGCTCGAATTCCCTGTCTGGTCCCCTGACCATTTTTTTCTTGACCCCATCCGGCACTGTCGTTATTTTTGCTGAAGTTTTTTAGCCACAGTAAAAAACGGACGTTTTTCGCGGTATCTCTTTTTCAGCCATGAAACCTCCTCCAGAGCTGGCTGTTTCCCCAAAAAAGAGATATCCATGCGACTCCCCCGGTTCTCCCCAATCGGGGGATTTTTTTGTCTCAGCCCCGTCACTTTTCAAGACAGTGATCCAGAAGATACCGGGCGATGGAACGCTTCGGCGGCAGATCGGGCAGGTCATCGACGCGAAACCACCGGGCATCCTCGAGTTCCGAGGTATCGACCCTGATGTCCTCCGTCAGGGCTTTCGCGACAAAGCCGACCATCAGCTGGCTCGGGAAGGGCCAGGACTGACTGCCGATATAGCGGATGCCGTCGACCTCGACTCCGGTTTCTTCACGCACCTCGCGTACGACCGTCTCTTCCAGGCATTCACCGGGGTCGACAAAACCGGCCACCAGGCTGTAGCGCCCGGCCGGCCAGTTGCTCTTGCGGGTCAGCAGCACCCGGTTGCCGCGCCGCACCAGAACAATGGCGCAGGGAGCGACCGCCGGGTAGCGTTCGGCGTCGCAGGCGGGGCAACGCCGTCCCCAGCTGCCGGGGACGAAAACGGTCGCGGCACCGCACTGGCTGCAGCAACGGCTGGTCTTGAGCCAGTGAGCCATCTGCTGGCCGAGACCGCCGAGACTGAGCAGATCAAGACCCAGGGTCGGCTCTACGGCGTTGATTCTGTGACAGCTGAATCCGTTTCCAGGATCGGTCTTTCCCGAAAGCACACGCAGCCGGCACGGGCGACCGTCCCAGAGACCGACATGGACATCCGGGGCGACACCTGCCGGCAGTCGGCCGTCGGCCGCCGGCAAATCGCCACGGGCTTCGTCGAGAACAAGTGCGCCGCGCTGCAGAACCAGCAGGCATTCGGCCCGCCCCGGGTCGGAATCGGGAGACTGGAGACAGAAGCGACTCTTGAGGGCGCTGCGGTTGAAGGGCAAATGCAGGGGAGAAGCAAAACGTTCAGGCCACACAACACGACTCCTAAAGATGGCGCAGGGCCTCGACCGGATTGAGCTTCGAAGCGCGCCAGGCCGGCAGCAGCCCGGCGGCAAAGGCGGTCGCGAGCGTCACCAGATTGGCCAGCAGCAGATCCCGGCCGACCAGCACGGCATGCAGGATATGACTGGTGGCAAAGTAGCGGTTGGCGCTCGTCAGGCTGGTCAGGTCGATGCCGTGTCCGGCAAAGTAAAGGCCCAGGCCGATCCCGACCAGGCTGCCGGTCAGAGCGCCGAAAAGGCCGAGCATCAGGGTCTCCAGCAGCACCAGACGGACAATCCCGCCCGGGCGCAGACCGAGGGCGGCAAGCACCCCGAACTCACGGTAGCGCTCGTAGATGGCCATGGTCATGGTATTGGCAATTCCCAACGCGACGATAAAGAAGATAATAAGCACCAGCAGGTTCATGGTACCGTCGTTCAGCGCGATCAGCTGGGCGACATCGAGGGCGATCTCATCCCAGCGGTCGAGGCGGTAAAGGTCGGCATCGAGCAGGCGCCTCAGCCGTACCGTCACCTCCGGCAGTCTCTCCTGAGAAACCAAGAACGCCAGTTCCGTCAGCGCTCCCTGTGCCCCGAGCAGCTGTTGGACCGCCGGCAGAGGCAGAAAAACCTGGGAACGGTCAAAGGCGGCCTGCTCGGTGGCGAACAGCCCGCCGACGACAAACTTGCGTGAGCTCGGGCGCCCAAACAGGTTGCGCACCACCAGGGTCAGTTCGTCCCCCAGCGACAGCCCGAGACTGGCTGCCAGATTCCGGCCGATCAGCAGCTGTTCCGGGTCCTTGAGATAATCGCCGGCAACCACCCGCGCAGCGATGATGGTCAGTCGACGTTCGGCCGCAGGATCGACCCCGGAGAGGACCACCGAGGCGCTGCCGGACGGTCCGATCACGAGCGCCGGCGCCTTGAGCCGCGGCGCCGGAGCGTATCCCTCGGCCCGCAGTCGCGCGAGCAGCTCCCCCCCCTGTTTCATCGGAGTCACGGTCAGGCTGCCGGGCTGGTAGCCGGCGGCGTGAATCTGCAGCGAACCGATGTCGAGCCGGATGGTGCTGGTGACCATTTCGCGGTGGAGCCCCTGTTTCAAAGCGGCAAAAACGATCAGGCAGGCCAGCCCGAAGGCGATGGCCCCGGCGGTCAGCAGGGAGCGGCGCGGATGGCGCCAGAGGCCGCGGGCGGCCAGGCGCAGCCAGGAAGCGCTCATGCGGCATCTCCCGGTTTGCGGGCGGTAAAGAAGGAGACCAGCCCGTAGACATGGTCGACCCGGCGGACCTCGGCAAAACCGGCCTGTTCCATCAGGGCCGGCAGGTCACCGCGCAGGTTGTCAACCAGCTCCTTCTGCACCAGCAGCCAGCGCGCCCCCCAGCCGGCCAGCCAGCCGAACGGGCTGGTGGGTCGGTCGACATCGGCGGTGACCAGTTTTCCGCCTGGCCGCAGCACCCGGAACATCTCGGCAAAGGCGCGCTGCTTCAGCTCGGTGTCGATGTGGTGGGTGAACATGGAGTTGACCACCAGGTCGAAGGAGGCATCGGCAAACTCCAGCTGTTCCGCCACACCGGCGACAAAACGTGCCGGCACCCTGAGCCTTTCGGCCTTGCGGCGGGCGATGGCGATCATCTTCGGCGCGGCGTCGACACCGATCGCCTCGCCGGGGGGCTCGAGCCGTTCAGCGACCAGCAGGGTGAGGCTGCCGGTGCCGCAGCCGACATCGAGAATGCGGTCGGTGGTGCCAAAATCCATCCACTCCAGGGTCTTCTCCCGAAACCTGCGCTCCCGGCCGAAACTGAGCCCCTCGATGATCGGGTCATAGAGCCAGGCGACATGGTCCAGGTCGCGGCCGCGGGTCCTGGGGCGCTTATCCATCGGCGGACTCCAGGGTAGGCAAATCGGTGCCGTCCGGCCAGAGGGCCAGCAACGAGCCGACGCCACGCAACCGGAACAGATAACGGATGAGAAAAACGGCATCGCCGCGCCCAAGCCAGAATCCGGCCTGGTGCAGCTGGTCGAACCCGGCAAGGGCCTCGCCGATGGCCCGGGCCATCACCCGCCGCACCGACGGGCGAAAGGCCTGCTCCACGGGCAGCCGCTCCCCGGCACCGGTCAGCAGAGCCTCAAGGCGGGCCTGCTCCTCCCCGCTCCCTTCGAAACGCACCGAGGAGACGAGATAGTTGTGGCGCCGGTCTTCGATGTCCTGGTAAAAATCGGTCAGATCGTCGATCACCTGCAACGCCATACCAATGCGGAAAATACCGTTGTCCGCCAGTTCCAGACGATCAAAATGCTCCCTTTCCATCAGCCGGGGGGCGACAAAGGCGAGCCGGAGCAGGTTGCCCCCCTTGTGGACATGCACCGAGCGCAGGATCTCGGCCGGAGCCAGAATCTCGCTGACGCCCCCCTCCTCGCCCGACTCCTCCTCGCCGATGGGGACCATGGCCTGAAAGATCTTCTGCTGCACCAGCTGGCGCTGCCCGGCCGGCAGCAGGCCCTCGGCAACCGCCTCGTCCAGAACCCGGAAGAGAAAGCGGTCGAACAGCAGGATGTGCATGACGCTTTTGAACCGGGTGGCGCGCTCGGGAAAGCGCAGCGGCAGCATCTCCTTGTATTCGTCGTCGAGCAGATTGTCGGTACCGGTGACGATACCGCGAATGGCGTGATTGATGACGCCATAAAGCAGCCGCCGGTCGTCCTCGATGCCGATGGCCCGGTAGACGGCCAGGAACAAGATGGAGAAGATATGGCGCTGGGCGTAGCGCAAAATCCCCGGGGCCTTGCCCTCGGGCCGAATGTAATCTTTTTCCAGGGTCTCGCTGAGCAGCTGACGGATTTTCTCCTCCACCCGGCGGTGTTCCCGAATCGACGGCAGCAGATGTCGCAGGCTGAACAGGCTCATGTTGTCTTTCTGTGTCGGGGCGGTCGCGGCAGCAAAAGCGGCACCCTGGAGCGATAAGCGCGGTAAGAGTCGCCAAAGCGCCTCTCCAGGCGCGGCTCCTCCCTGAAGAGCAGAAAACGCACCTGCAACAGTATAAAGAGGGGGAAGGCAATCAGCAACATTGCCGGCGAGCGCCAGAGGAGCACCACCCCCAGGGCCGCCAGGTCATAGCCGAACCACATGGGATGGCGGCACCAGGCATAGCTGCCGCCGGTCACCAGCCGTTTGGCCGGGTCCTGGGGCGCCGGCGTGCCGCCGCCCAGAAGAGCCAGGTCGGCGGTGGCCCGCTGGATGACCAGAACCCCGGCGGCAATCAGCAGCCCGGCAACCAGGAGGACCGCGGTGGAGAGCGGCCAGCGGTGCCAGCCGAACAGGGCATCCAGTGCCAGACCGGACAGAATCACCGCCGCCGGCAGCACCAGCCAGTAGAGCAGCAGTGCCCGCAGGCGGGCACGGCGCAGCATGCGTTCACGCACCTCGTTCATGAATCCTGTTCCAGCAGCCAGTACTGCAGGGCAATCAGGGTTTTGCCATCGCGCACCTCGCCACGGGCGAGCAACGCCCTTGCCTGTTCCGGGCTCAGGAGGACCGGTTCGATGAACTCGTCCGGCTCCGGACGGGCTTCCACCCGGAACAGTCTGCGGGCGAGGTAAAGGTGAATGCGCTCATCGCAGAAGCCGACGCTGCTGTAAAACCAGCCGAGAGATTGCAGCTGTTCCGCCACCATCCCGGCCTCTTCGCGCAGTTCGCGCCGGGCGCAGTCCTCCGGCTCCTCGCCCTGCTCCAGGCGACCGGCGGGAATCTCGAGAATGGCACCGCCGGCGGCGGGCCGGAACTGCCGGATGAGCAGAACAGAGCCGTCCTCCAGCACTGGCAGCACTCCGGCACCGCCCGGATGACGAACCATCTCGAAAACGGCCTCGCGACCGTCGGGCAGGACATGGGTTTCCAGCGCCAGATCAAGAATCCGGCCCCGGTGGATGGTGGTGTCGGCAGATGGTGACATAGATTCCCCTGGTGGTTTCTGTCTGTCCAGCATAGCAGATTGCTGCCCTGGTACATCCTGCCCGCCAGAGCGGCTATACTGAAGCGATATGAACCCAATGCCTGACGCCCCAGACAAACGCCTGCTGGCCATCGGTGACATTCACGGCTGTCTCGACCTGTTTGACCGCCTGCTGGACCAGGTCGCCCCGGGCCCCGATGACAGGCTGATTCTGCTCGGCGACCTCATCGACCGGGGGCCGGACAGCTTCGGCGTCATCGAGCGGGTTTTGGCGCTGCGCCCGGTTCTCCCCCAGCTGACGGTGCTGCGCGGCAACCATGAACAGATGCTGCTCGACTATCTGACGGGGCGGGATACGCTCATGTTTCTCGCCAATGGCGGCGGCGCCACCCTGAGCAGCTATCGGCGCGCCGGGTTCGACACCATCCCGGATGAGCACCGGGATTTTTTCGCCGGCTTGCCAAGCCTGCACCGCGAAGACGGCTTTATCTTTGTGCATGCCGGCCTGCGGCCGGGAATACCGGTAGACCAGCAGCAGGAGGACGACCTGCTCTGGATTCGCGGCCCGTTTCTGCACAGCGACTGGGATTTCGGCGCCACCGTGGTCTTCGGCCACACGCCCCAGGCCGGCATCCTTCGGCGCCCCGGCCGGATCGGCCTCGACACCGGCGCGGTTTACGGCGGCAGCCTGAGCTGCCTAGATTTGACCTCGGGGCGCTGCTGGTCGATTCCGGCCGGCTAGGCATCCTGCGGCCGGCAACGCCGCAACAGGTCTCCGGGGCGGGCACCGTCCGGCAGCGGCAGCCGCACCTGGTAATTGGCATGGGCGGCCTCGAGCGCCGTGCCGTCCGGACGGCTCAGCTCCTCGACGATAAAAGATTCGGTGCGCATCCCAGGTCCAATCAGTTCCAGGCGCTCCCCCAGGCAGAAACGATTGCGCCCCTCCACCAGCAAGCCCCCATCGCCCTCGATCACAACACCGACGAAATCGCAGCTGCGTACATAACGGCTGGAGGCGGTTTCCGTGGCCGCATCCCGGCGCGGCAGGAGAAAACCGGTGTCGTAGGGGCGATGACTGACCTTGTCCAGCTCCTCAAGCCAGACCGGATCGCAGCGCCAAGCCTCGGGATTCTGATACCAGGCGTCGATGGCCGCCCGGTAGACCCGGGTAACCGCGGCAACGTAATAGCGGCTTTTCATGCGCCCCTCGATTTTCAGGGCGGAAATGCCGAGCTCCAGCAGTTTCGGCAGATGCTCGATCAGGCACAGATCCCGGCTGTTGAACAGGTAGCTGCCGGCCCGGTCCTGTTCCAGGGTGAAGATTTCTCCCGGGCGGGTCGGCTCCACAAGCGGCCACTGCCAGCGGCAGGGCTGGGCACAGTCTCCCCGGTTGGCGCTGCGGCCGGTCAGGGCCGAAGAAATCAGACAACGACCCGACCAGGCGACGCACATGGCGCCGTGGACGAACACTTCCAGCTCCACGGAACTGCGCCCGGCCAGCACGGCGATCTCCTCCAGACTCAGCTCGCGCGCCAGGTTGACCCGGCTGACCCCGGCCTGACGCCAGAACTCCAGGGCGGCGGCGTTGGTGCTGTTCGCCTGGGTCGACAGATGAATCTCCCGCTCGGGGTCGATGCTGCGCACCAGGCTCAGCACTCCGGGATCGGAGATGATGTAGGCATCGACCGGCACCGGACGCAGGCGTTCCAGCAGCGCGGCCAGCTCCTCCAGTTCGCACTGACGCACAAAGGCGTTCAGAGTCAGGTACAGACGACAACCGCGACGATGGCACAGGTCGCAGGCCCGCCGCAATTCATCCAGGGTCACATTGCCCGCCTGGGCGCGCAGCCCGAAACGGTCGAGACCCAGGTAGACGGCATCGGCGCCGAAATCGAGCGCGGTCCGCAATTTTTCCATATCGCCGGCCGGTGCCAGCAGTTCCGTTGGTGACATAAAAACCGCATCCCTGGATTTTTGCCCGCCCTGTTCAGGCAACAGGCTGACGGAGCATAACATAAAACAACCCGGCTGTCGGTTCCCTTGTTGCTTGACAGCCCTCATAAAACCTTATACTTTTTAGTGAATTTCGCCTAAGCCGCCTCCCGGGCGGCAACCTGACGAGGCTGTTTTTAGAAGATGAAATCTTTTCGCTGGACCATCCCGCTGCTGCTGATCGCCGGTTGCGCCGCACCACCGGCCCAAACCCAACACGCTGGCGCACCTGCGGTGACCAGGGCGGACATCGAGCAGCTGCGTCAGGAGCAACAGCAGATGCGCCGTCAGGTCGAGCTGCTCACCAGCCAGCTGGAACTGCTGAAGCAGCAGATTGAGGAAGGCGCTCCCCGGACCGCACCGGCACAAATGGGCACCCGGGGTGGTGAAAAAGCGACACCCCAACCGGCAGAACCGGCCCCAAAGGTGGTGGTCGAGGCCGCTCCCCAGGCAGATTTGAGCCCGAACCGGCTCTATCTGCAGGGGTTCTCCCAGCATACGGACGGGCACTACGCCGAGGCGGCCGACACCTTCCGTACCTTTTTGAACCGCTATCCGGACAATCCTTTCGCCGGCAACGCCCAGTACTGGCTGGCGGAATCCTACTATCGCCAGCGCATGTTCAGCCGGGCGGCGTCCGAATTCGAGAAGGTCCTGCCCTATGGCAGCAAGGAACAGCCCGGGCGGGTTCCCGAAGCCCTGGCACGACTGGTGGAGATTTACCGACAACTTGGACAGCCTGCCCTCGCGGAACAGGCTTTGCAAAAGCTCCGACTGAACTTTCCCGACAGCAACGCCGCTCGCCGGCTCGAGGCCATGTAGTTGGCGGAACGTGCACGGGAACATGCCCAGGGGGTTTGCATGAAACGAACAATCCTGTTGCTTCTGGCCCTTTCACTCCTGCTTGCCGGCACGGCACTGGCCCAAAAAAGCCCGGCTGAGCGCACCTATGTCATCAAGAAGGGGGACACCCTGTGGGGGATTTCACAGCGGTTTCTCAAAGACCCCTACTACTGGCCCAACCTCTGGTCCAACAACCCCTTTATCGCCAACCCGCATCTGATTTATCCGGGCCAGAAAGTTCGCATCTATGACGGACGGATCGAAATCGTGCCGGAGGTGGCAAAGAAGGAAGAACCGGCCCCGGCCCCGCAACCGGAGCCGGAAGCCAAGCCGGAGCCGGCCCCGGCTCCCGAACCGGTCGAGGAGATAACCGTCAAGGCGATGGACACCGCTGCCGGCATTCTCTCCCTGGACGCCATCGACAGCGCCGGCACCATCGTCGATACCACCGACGATCGACTGATGATCGCCACCGGCGATACGGTCTTCTGCCAGATGAAAGACCTTGCCGACGTCCAGCCCGGGGATGTCTACAGTCTGGTCGAAGTCGGCAAGGAAATCACCCACCCGGTCACCGGGCAGCCCTTTGGCCGGATGATCAACGAAGTCGGCACCCTGGAAATCGTCGCGGTCAACGAACAGGTGGCCACCGGGCGGGTCCTCAATGCCACGCGCGAGATTCATCGCTCCCACCTGCTGGTCCCCTTCAATCCGCCGCAGATGGAAATCACCCTGAAAAAATCATCCCGGCCCGCCAGCGGTTATCTGGTGGCCGCCAAGCAGGACAAAATCGGCCTGGGGCAGTTCGATATCGTCTATATCGATCTCGGCGGTGAAGACGGTATCGAGGTGGGCAACCTTCTCAATGTCACCCGCCAGCGTCAGCCATCCGAACACGCGCTGGAGCGCACCGAGCTGAAATTGCCCGACATGCTGCTCGGTCAGCTGCTGGTGCTCGACGTCACCCCCCACACGGCATCGGCCCTGGTCCTCAAGGCGGTCGAGCCGTTGCTGCGCGGCGACCGGGTCAGCACCATCGAAGACTGACACGACAATGCGGAAAACCTCGGGGTTGGCCTGAACTCAGGCCAACCCCTTTTTCATGGACGGAAGGTTGGGACGCATGGACGCGAACGACCGCAAAGCCTGGCTGCATCTGCACCTGTGTCCGGGCCTCGGACGCCGGGGGCTGTTCCGCCTGATGGAGCACTTCGGCCACCCGCAGGCGGCCCTCGAGGCCGGCCCAGCCGACTGGTGCCGCTGCGGCATCCGCGCTGATGTCGCCGCCGGCCGCATCCCCCCGGGACATCCCGTCCTGGATAAAAAGCTTGCGTTACTCGACCGGCTTCAGGTCGATATGGTCAGTTTCTGGGATGCCGACCGCTATCCGGAGCCTTTGCGGCGCATTCCCGATCCGCCCGCCCTGCTGTACGTGCGCGGCCGGCTGCCCGCCGGGGATATGTTCGCCATTGTCGGTTCCCGGCGCGCCAGCCCCCGGGGCAGAACGGTTGCCCGCACCCTGGCCCGCGACCTGGCGGAGGCGGGCCTCATCGTGGTCAGCGGCCTGGCGCGGGGCATCGACACCGCCGCGCACCTTGGCGCCCTCGATGCCGGGGAACAGACGGTTGCGGTCCTCGGCTGCGGCATCGACCGTGTTTACCCACCGGAAAACGCCCGTCTTTTTCACGCCATCGAATCCAGCGGCGCCATTTTGAGCGAGTACCCGCCCGGCACACCGCCTTTGGCAGGTCACTTTCCCGGCCGCAACCGCATCATCAGCGGGCTGTCCCTGGGAGTTCTCGTTGTCGAGGCGGCCGCTGGCAGCGGTTCGCTGCATACCGCCGAGTTTGCCCTGGAAACCGGCCGGGAGGTTTTCGCCGTCCCCAATCCCGTCGACAGCCCCACCTCCGCCGGGGCCAATCAACTGATCAAGGATGGCGCCCACGTGGTGACCGAAAGCCGGGACATCCTCGATCTGCTGCGTCCGGGGCACCCAGGGCGCACCGCCGCAGGCACAACCGACATTTCAGAACATCTCACCGATGAACAGAAAAAGCTATTGAAATTATTGGATTTTGAGCCGCGCCACATTGATGAGATTCTGCGGCAGAGCAGCTTGACACCCCCGGAGCTTTCCGATATTTTACTGCACTTGGAACTCTCCGGACTGGTTGTGCAGCAGCCCGGAGGCTACTATCTGCGCCTCGCCTAGGCGATGCCAACACGACCGGAAGAGAGCTGTCTTACGTGCGAGACCGGGTTCTGGCCATTGTCACCCTGATTGCCCAATACGTCATGGAGGAGCGCGAGTTCCTCAACGAAAGCGACATCGTTGAAGAGCTTTTGGGAGAAGGGTTCGCCGCCGACGAAATCGACGCCGCCTTTTCCTGGATGGAGCAGATTTCCATCGAACAGCGCGAACGGCAGCGCCACGAGGGGCTGCACCAGCCGACGTTTCGCATCTTTACCTTTGAGGAGGAACAGCTGCTCAGCCGGGAAGCGCGCGGGTTTCTGATTCGCCTGCGCACCCTGGGCATCATCGACGACGATATCCAGGAGGAGATTCTTGATCGCGCCGGACGTCTGCATGACGAGCAGCTGAGTCTGGAGGACATCAAATCCCTGACCGCTCTGACGCTGTTCGCCCACAGCCAGCAGGACTGGCAACGGGAAGTTGACTGCTTCATGAGCGACGACTGGACGCGCCTGATCAACTGAAACCGAAATCAACAGGCTGCGGTAGCAAACCGCAGCCTGTTTGCTTTGACGCCCAGGCGTCCTTGGATGAAAAAGACCATGGCAAAATCTCTCGTTATCGTTGAATCCCCCGCCAAAGCCAAAACCATCGAAAAATTCCTTGGTCCGGGCTACAAGGTCATGGCCTCTTACGGCCATGTACGCGCCCTGCCCAGCAAGCAGGGCTCGGTCGATATCGCCAACGATTTTGAACCGCGCTACCAGGTACTGCCGGAAAGCCGCAAACATATCAGCGCCCTGAAAAAAGAGGCCAAAAACGCCGCGGAGCTCATTCTCGCCACCGACCCCGACCGCGAAGGGGAGGCCATCGCCTGGCATCTGCTGCAGGCATTGGGCATCGACCCGGCCAAGGGGCAGCCGGCCGTCAAGAGGGTCACCTTCCACGAAATCACCAAAGACGCCATTCGTGAGGCGATGGCGCATCCCGGCACGATTTCGGCTCCGCTGGTTGACGCCCAGCAGGCCCGCTCGATTCTGGACTATCTGGTCGGTTTCAACCTCTCTCCCTTTCTGTGGAAAAAGATCCGCTACGGCCTGTCCGCCGGCCGGGTTCAGTCGGTGGCCCTGCGACTGATCTGCGAGCGGGAAAAGGAAATCGAAGCGTTTGAAAGCCGGGAGTACTGGTCCATTCAGGCCGAACTCTCAGGACAGGCGGACAAAACCTTCCGCGCCCGGCTGTTCGCCCTCGACGGCAAAAAACTCGACAAACTGGCCATCGAATCCGAAGCCATGGCCGGTGAGCTGGTCGCCCAACTCGAGCGGCAGAGCTACCGGGTCGCCCGCCTGGAGACCAAACAGAAAAAACGCAATCCGGCACCGCCCTTCACCACCAGTACCCTGCAGCAGGAGGCCAGCCGCAAGCTCGGCTTTTCCGCCCGCAAAACCATGCAGCTGGCGCAGAAACTGTACGAGGGCATCGACATCGGTGAAGGCGCCGTCGGTCTGATCACCTACATGCGAACCGACTCGGTGGTGTTGTCAAAGCTGGCCCTGGACGAGGCCAGAGAACTGATCAGCGAACGGTTCGGCACGGAATACGCCCTGAGCAAGCCGCGCACTTTTCGCAACAAGGCCAAAAACGCCCAGGAGGCGCACGAAGCGATCCGGCCGACCAGCCTGTTTCGCACGCCGGAACAGGTCAAAAAGCACCTCTCCCCCGACCAGTTCAAGCTCTATCGGCTGATCTGGATGCGTACCGTCGCCTCCCAGATGGCGGCCGCCGTCCTGGACGCCACCACCGTCGATATCGAGGCATCCGAACGCTTCACCCTGCGGGCCACGGGGCAGGTGGTGCGCTTCCCCGGCTTCATGCAGCTCTACACCGAGGGGACCGACGAACCCGACGAGGAAGAAACCGGGCTGCTGCCGCCCCTGCACGAGGGGGAAACACTGACGCTGCACCAGCTGTTACCGGAACAACACTTCACCCAGCCGCCGCCCCGCTATACCGAGGCCTCGCTGGTCAAAACCCTGGAAGAAAACGGCATCGGTCGACCCTCCACCTATGCCAGCATCATCCAGACCCTGGTCAACCGCAAATACGTCCGGCTGGAAAAACGCACCTTCTTCCCCGAAGATACCGGCCGGGTGGTCAGCGACCTTTTGAGCAACCACTTCAGCCGCTACGTCGACTACGACTTCACCGCCCGCATGGAGGAAAAACTCGACGCCATTTCGCGCGGTGAACTGTCCTGGCGGGAGGTTCTGCGGGAATTCTGGGAACCGTTCATCAAACTGCTGGAACAAAAGGAACAGGAAGTCAGCAAGGCGGACGTCACCACCGAAAAGACCGGGCGCGACTGCCCCGAATGCGGCAAGGAACTGGTCATCCGTCTCGGCCGCCGCGGCCGTTTTCTCGCCTGCAGCGGCTTCCCCGCCTGCCGCTACACCGAGGCGCTGAAGAATGGCCAGGAGGCAGAACCGGAGGAACCGGTCTACTCGGACCAGACCTGTGACAAGTGCGGCGCCCGGATGCTCATCAAGCAGGGGCGCTACGGCAAATACCTGGCCTGCAGCGCCTACCCCGACTGCCGCAACATCCAGCCGCTGGTCAAGCCCAAGGGCCTGGGCATCACCTGCCCCGCCTGCAACGAGGGCGAACTGATGGAAAAGACCAGCAAGCGCGGCAAGATCTTCTATTCCTGCGGCGCCTACCCCAAGTGCAAGTACGCCCTCTGGGACCGCCCCGAGGCCGTCCCCTGCCCGCAGTGTGGCTCTGCCATCACCACCGTCAAGACCACCAAGCGCTACGGAACCGTACGCCGCTGCCCCAACGAGGGGTGTGACTGGCAGGAGACTCTCGAGGCGCCGGCCAAAGCGGACAAATGAGTTCCGTCAACCGAACAGCTGAACCCGTACGTGTCATCGGCGGCGGGCTTGCCGGTACCGAAGCGGCCTGGCAGCTGGCCGAGCGCGGCATTCGCGTACAGCTGTTCGAAATGAAACCGCACCGGAAAAGCCCGGCGCACCGGTCGGATCTGCTCGGTGAGCTGGTCTGCTCCAACAGTCTGCGCGGTGCCGCCCTGACCAATGCCGTCGGTCTGCTCAAGGAAGAACTGCGCCTGGCCGGCAGCCTGTTCATGCGCTGTGCCGACAGCAGTGCCATTCCGGCCGGCGGCGCTCTGGCCGTTGCACGGGACGATTTTGCCGCCGCCGTCACCCGGGCCGTTACCAACCACCCCCTGATCGATCTGGTCCACGAAGAGGTCAGGGATCTGCCGGACACGGGCCTGACCATCGTTGCCAGCGGCCCGCTGACCAGCGACGCTCTCGCTGCGCGGATCGCCGCCCTGACCGGACAGGATGACCTCTATTTCTACGACGCCATCGCCCCTATCGTCGAGGCGGACTCCATCGACATGTCGAAGGCCTGGCGTGCCTCACGCTACGACAAGGGGGAGGCCGACTACATCAACTGCCCGCTGGACCGGGAGGCCTACCTGAAACTGGTCGCCGAACTGGTGGCCGCCGAAAAGGTGCCGACCCGCGACTTCGAAAAAGCGATCCATTTCGAAGGCTGCATGCCGATCGAAGTTTTGGCCGAACGGGGCGAGATGACCCTCGCCTTCGGCCCCTTCAAGCCGGTCGGCCTGCCCGATCCGCGCACCGGCAAGGAGCCCTTCGCGGTGGTGCAGCTGCGCCAGGACGACCGTCATGGCCAGCTCTACAACATGGTCGGCTGCCAGACCAAGCTGACGTGGCCGGAACAGCGCCGCATCTTTCGCATGATTCCGGGACTGGAGCAGGCGCGCTTCGCCCGGCTCGGCAGCATGCATCGCAACACGTTCATCAACGCGCCGCGCTGTCTCGGCGCGTACCTGCAGGCGCGCAACGCCCCCCACATCCTGTTTGCCGGACAGATCACCGGGGTCGAAGGTTATGTCGAGTCGGCCGCCTGTGGCTGGCTCGCCGGCCGGTTCGCCGCCGACCTCTGTCAGGGGCGGACCCCCGAGCCACCGCCATCCACCACGGCGCTGGGTGCGCTGCTGACCCATCTGCAACAGAGTCCGGCCGATTCCTTCCAGCCGATGAACATCACCTACGGCCTGTTTCCACCGCTGCAAAAGTCTCCGCGCAAACGAAGCGAAAAACGTCTGGCCCTGGCCCGGCGTGCGCTTGCCGACCTGCGTACCTGGCTGGGCCTGCCCCCGGATTTTGCCTCCGAAAACTGACTCCTGAAGGTAAATGCTTGTCTTTCAAGCATTTTCTGGCTATGTTTTAGGTGACCGGGGCTGACTGCCACCCGATCCCGGTTGAACAGGGGGGATATGGCGGATGAAACCCGCATCATAGCCGATCCCGTCGAGATGCTGGACACCCTGAGAGAGTTTTCCTTCATCAGGGACTACCACCTCGCCGTCTTCTGCGGATCGGAGCTGATCGCCAAACGGGGCGACCGCACGCGTATGTGCGGCCTGTTCGGTGAACACTGGCTCTGCGTCGAATCCTGCCGCAAAACCTACATCGACGAAAGCACCCGCGCCCTGGAAAACTGCCGCTCCCGCATCTTCCGCTGCGCCACCGGCCTGCTCAATTTCGTCATCCCCTTCAAGGACCTGCAACAGAACGATTGCCTGCTGCTCGCCGGCGGGGTCCGCGAGAAGTTTATCGACCTGGAACAGCTCGAACGGGTGGCACGCGAACGCAAGATCAACGGCATCTATTTTCTCGACGAATGGGAACGCCTCCCCTGCGCCACCCGTATCGAGGTGCAGAAGGTCATCGACAACATCTACAGCATCATGCCTCTGCTCGGCCGGGACAACTACTACGCCCGCGCCTACGAGCGCACCATCGACCTGATCAACACCGTCTCCGACCTGAGCCCGGAAATCGACCGCTGCAGCAGCGTTGACCAGGTGCTGGAACTGCTCAGCGAAACCCTGACCGTAATGTTCGAGGTCCCGCGCATCGCCATCCTCTATCCACAAGGCAACCGGCAACAGCTGGTCCTGAAAGGACTTCTGGGGCTCGAGAATGGCGCCATCCGTCTCGGACCAAAACGCAGCGGCGAACTGTTGCGCCAACGCAGCCACCGGATTCTGGTGCTGCGGGGTGACAAGCTGAAACAGCTCTTCCCTTATCTGGATGCGCACCATCTCACCTGCCTGCCCCTCGTGGTCGACGGCCGTCTGATCGGCTTTCTCGCTCTGTTCGACATCGAACTGGCCAATCGCGATCTGATGATTATCGAACTCCTCGCCGGCCGCGTCGCCGACAAGCTGGTGCGCCTGCGCCGCCGCCGGAACCGGGAGGAGGAAAGCAGCCGTTCACGCCGTCTGGTAGACATGATCAGTCGCCTGGCCAGGCTGGAGAATTCCCGGCATTTTTACCAGGGCACAGTCGAGATGGCGGCCGAGCTGGTCGAGGCGACCAAGGCCTCACTGATGTTGCTCGACAATGACCAGGACCGGCTGCAGATTGTCGCCAGCATCGGCATGAACCGGCACCTGGCGCGCAATCTGCGCCTGAAACGCGGGCAGGGCATCGCCGGTCAGGTGGCAGCCACCGGCTCGCCGGTGCTGGTCCACGATCTCGACCAGGAACAGCGTCTGGCCCTGGAACGACGGCCGCGCTTTGCCACCCGCTCGTTCATCAGCCTGCCGATTCGCTGTGACCAGGAGATTGTCGGAGTTCTGAACCTGAGCGACAAGGCCAACGGGGGAGCGTTCACCGTGACCGACCTGAATCTGGTTCAGGAGTTTTTGCAGCACGCCGGAAGCCTCATCCGACGCGCCGACACGCTCGAACGCGCCAGCATGCTGGAAAAACTAAGCTGGAACGACGGGCTGACCGGCCTGCACAATCGCCGTTTCCTCGACCGGCGCCTCGAAGAGGAACTGAACCGCTCAAGCCGTCAGAAACTCGAATTTTCGGTCCTCATGCTCGATTTGGACCATTTCAAGACCTACAACGACCGCTGCGGCCATATCGCCGGCGACAAGGCGCTGAAAAAACTTGGCCAGCTGCTGGCCCGCAACGCCCGCGAAATGGACACCGTCGCCCGTTACGGCGGGGAAGAATTCTGCATCCTGCTGCCCGAAACAGGTCCGGACGCAGCCCGCATGGTCGGTGAGCGCATCCGCCACAGTATCGAGCGGGAACCCTTCTACCAGGAAGATGTCCTGCCCGGCGGCCGGCTGACCCTCAGCATCGGTGTTGCCAGCTATCCGCGCGACGGCGACAACGCCGAAGACCTGCTCGACGCCGCCGACCGCGCCCTCTACCAGGCCAAGGAAAATGGCCGCAACCGGGTAGCGGTGTATGAATCCGGCATGGCCCGCGACAAAATCGTTTTCATCTGAAACCTTGCCCCGAAAGGCCACTGCCACTAAAATCGCACCTCCAGAATTCAGGAGGTGTTTCCTTGTCCAGCCACAGCATCATACTCGCCTCGGCCTCGCCCCGCCGGCGCGAACTGCTTGAACGCATCGGCATCCACGTCAAGGTCGTCCCGGCCCACATTGATGAAACAAGCCTTGCGGGTGAAACACCGGACGAACATGTCCGGCGCCTGAGCCGCGCCAAGGCCGAAAGTGTGGCGGCCGGCCAGCCGGATGGCCGCTTTTTCATCGGCAGCGACACCGTTGTGGTGCTCGACGGGCGGATCCTCGGCAAACCGGTCGACCGGAACGAGGCGGCCGCCATGCTGCGCGCCCTGTCCGGAAAGCGTCATCAAGTCTGGTCCGGCTTCGCCGTCCACGACCGCACCCGAGGGCTGACCCTGGATGGCGCCGTCTGCACCGAGGTGGAATTTCGCACCTTGAATCCGCAGGAGATCGACGGCTATATTGAGACCGGCGAACCGATGGACAAGGCGGGGGCCTACGCCATTCAGGGAATCGGCACCTTCATGGTGCGCCAGATCCACGGCAGTTACACCAACGTCGTCGGCCTGCCGCTGGCCGAACTGCTCGACGTCCTGGCCGAACTGGGCGCCGGGCGACCTTTCATGAACCGGGAGCAGCAGCCATGACCCTTGCCGAACGCCTCGAAGTCATCCGTGAACGGATAGCCGCAGCCTGCGCCCGCTGCGGCCGGAATCCGCAATCGGTACGCCTGGTGGCGGTCAGCAAAAAGAAACCGGCCGGCGATATTCTGGCGGCCTTCAACGCCGGCCAGACGCTGTTCGGTGAAAGCTATGTTCAGGAACTGCTGGACAAGGCGCCGCAGGTCTCCGCCCCGGTCACCTGGCACTTCATCGGCGGGCTGCAGAGCAACAAGGTCAAGTACCTGGTCGGCCGCGTCAGCCTGATCCATTCGGTCGACCGCCTCTCCCTGGCCCGGGAGATCAGCCGCCAGTGGCAGAAAAAAGGCAGCGTTGCCGACATTCTCGTGCAGGTGAATCTCGGCGGGGAGGCAACCAAGCGCGGCGCCGGCGAGGATGAGGCGCTCGAACTGATTCCGGCCATCGCCGAGCTTCCGGGCGTCCGCATCCGCGGTCTGATGACCCTGCCCCCCTGGAACCCCGATCCCGAACAGGTCCGCCCCTACTTCGCCCGCCTGCGCGAACTGGCCGGTCAGGTTGCCGCCATGGGGCTTGAAAACGTTTTCATGGACGAGCTCTCCATGGGCATGAGTCATGATTTCGAGGCGGCCATCGAGGAAGGCGCCACCCTGGTGCGGGTAGGGACTGCCATTTTCGGCGAACGGACCTGAGCCCTGATGACCTTTACCGGCCTGATCTTCGACCTCGACGGCACCCTGCTCGACTCCCTGCCGGATTTGACCCTGGCCGCCAATGCCATCCGCAGCCGGCTCGGCCTCGAGGCGGTCGATGCCGACCGCGTACGCGCCTGCGTCGGCGACGGCGCCCGCAAACTGCTCGAGCGGCTGCTGCCCGAACATCTGTTCAGCGAGGAGCGTCTGGCCCAGTTTCTCGCCATCTACCGTCAGCACCTGACCGACCAGACACGCCCCTTTGAGGGCATCCCCCAATTGCTGGAACGACTGAGCGGGCATCCGCGGGCGCTGGTCACCAACAAACCGGAGGAGATGGCCTGCGAAATCCTGGACCGACTCGACCTGGCCCGCCATTTTTCCGTGGTGTTCGGCGGCGACAGCTTTCCGGAGAAAAAGCCCCATCCCCGTCCGCTTTTGGAGGCGCTGAAGCGGCTGGGCACCTCCGCCGCGACCACGCTGATGATTGGCGACCACCACACCGACCTGCGCGCCGCCCGGGCCGCCGGCATGCCCTTCTGCTATTGCCGCTGGGGCTACGGCCACACCGACGGCGAGACTGCGGATTATGAGGCCGGTTCGGTTGCGGACCTGGCCCGATTGCTCGGAGCGGACCTTTGATGTCCAGACGCCTCGGGCAGAAGGAGATTGCCCTCTTTTTCTTCCCCCTGCTGCTCAACGTGCAGTTGATGAGCATCTCCCATACGGTCATCAACGGCGCGCTGGCCCGACTCGATGACTATGTCACCGCCCTGGCCGGCTTTTCCGTCGCCATGGTGGTGCACCTGTTTGTCGCCTCCCCCTCCTACCAGAACCACACCATCACCATCGCCATGGTGCGCGGGCGCGGCTCGCTCAGATCGGTCCTGCTCTTCGTTCTGGTCATCGCCGCCTGGGTGGCGCTGATGCTCGGTCTGATGGCCTTTTCGCCTCTTGGCCTCTGGGTCCTCGGCCGCCTGCTGGGAGCGCCGCCCGAGGTGGTCGATCAGGCGCGCGCCGCTCTCGGCATCCTTTTTCTCCTCCCCTTCTTCACCGGCCTGCGCGGATTCTGCCAGGGGCTGGTGATTCGGGCGCGTCGCACCGGCCTGGTTTCCGTGGCCACGGGCGTCCGGGTCGGCGGCCTGTTTTTGCTGCTCGCCCTCGGCAGCCGGTTTTTCTCCGGAGCCCGGCTCGGTGCCTTCGCCCTGGTCGGCTGCGTCATTATCGAAACCCTGGTGATGCTCTGGTTCGCCCGCCGGGTGCATCCGCCGCTCGACACCGGGGCCGAGGAAGCCACCACCGGCGCCATCTTTCGCTACGCCCTGCCTCTGGCAGGCTCCTCTGCCCTGCAGCAGACCATCCCGCTGCTGATCAACGCCATTCTGGGGCGCCTGCCCGACGCCCCCATGGCCCTGGCGGCCTTTGGCGTCATCCGCGGCTTTCTCTTTCTGCTCGCCGGCCCCATGCGCAACCTGCAGCAGGCCTACCTGACCCTGGTGCGCACATTGGAGGATTTTCGTCAATTGGTGCGCTTCAACCTGATGGTCGGCAGCACCCTTGGCCTGCTGCTGTTGCTGACTGCCGGGCCCCTGTCCCAACCGGTTCTCGGCGGACTGCTCGGCGTCGCCGAACCGCTGCGCGCCTACCTGACGGCTGCGCTGGGCGTCTGCGCCCTCTTCCCGGTCTGCTACGGCGCCAGCAACCTGCTGCGCGGCTGGTTCGCCGGCGCCCACCTGACCGGTCGCCTCGGTCGCTCGACCCTGGCCAAAAGCCTGCTGCTGGTGATTGCCTGGCCGATTCTGACCACCTGGCCGCCGCCGGTCTCCGGCATCCTGGTCGGCATCCTGCTGCTGATCGGCGCCGAACTGGCCGAGTTCGGCTATCTGTTCTGGCAGCGCCTCGCCCTGCCGGCCGAACTGCGCGCCGCGGCACCGAAATAGCAAAGGGCGGCCTGTGCAGGCCGCCCTCTGTTCAATCTCCTCCAAATCATCTGCGCCGGAACTACTTCAGGATTTTCAGAAAAACCCGGGCCGACTCGGGCACGCCCTTCGGCGCCTTGGTGCGCGTCAGCCAGTTGACCCGGACGCGACTGGAAGGCAGCCCGTGCAAAAAGGTCAGGCGGGAACGCACATGGTCCACCATCGCCCGGGTCTGCACCCAGGCGGCGGCATCGGCGCCGCCGGTCAGGCCGACCACCTCGATCTGTCCGCTGGCGCCCGCTGTTTTGGCGGCATCCGCCAGGGCGGCGTTGCCTTCGCTGGTCAGTTTCCCCTGGCTGTCAAAAACGGGAACAACCACGGTAGCTGTCGCCGCGCTCACCGGAGCCGGACGGGACGGTGCCACAGCATGCTTTGGAGCCGCGGTCAGTTTCGGCGGTGCCTTTCTGGCTGCCCGGCCGGACCCAAGCTTCGCCGCGGCCGTCGCGCTGTCGAGCACCTCGACCCGGCGATTCGCGGCCCGGCCCCGTTCACTGTCGTTGCCGGCGACCGGCTTCGAACTGTCGAACCAGGCAATGGCAACCTGCCCCTTGCCGACACCGTATTTGTCGACCAGCAGGTCACGCACCGCCTTCGCCCGGTCGTGGGACAGGCGCACATTGAACGCCACAGGCCCGGTGGCGTCGGCGTGCCCGGCCAGCACGACACGCCGGTCGGGACGTTTTTTCAAGGTATCAGCCAGTTCCGCAACTTTTCTCAGCTCGGCGTTGGGGACCACGGCCGAGCTCAGGGGAAAGTGGATGACGGTTCCGACGGCCAGCGCCGGAGAGGCCAACAGGGTTATCCCAAGCACTGCCAGCAGACGGTAAAAGATCATGGCAACCCTCCAGAGATGGAAATGCCTCAACTTACCACAGCCGACCGACCCATTTCAGCCGAAAAGACAGGGACAGGCCGTCTGGGATAGAATGAGGGGCATGGAACACAAGAAACATCCCTGCCCCGACTGCCGCATGTGCCAGTGGTGCTCCGACGATCGTTGCCGCATGTGCCTGAAAAGCGGCCCCTGCCGCAAGAAGCTTTCGATCGCCGAGCAGATTGCGCTGTATGAGAGGATTAACCG
>CAZCUR010000009.1:0-19038 GCA_964501815.1 uncultured Geothermobacter sp. | reverse complement strand
GCCGCAAGAAGCTTTCGATCGCCGAGCAGATTGCGCTGTATGAGAGGATTAACCGGGAAAGTGAAGGAAACGGCCCCTGAGACACCAGAGAAATCGAACCCACGGGGAGGGTGTTGCCAAATTCCCGGTTGAAATATCCGGATAGACGGATAAAATTGCGGGCATGCGTGAATTTGCCCGTTTCTTCAAGGCACTGTCCGAACCGATCAGGCTGCGGATTCTGCTGCTGCTCACCAAAGGCGAGTTGTCGGTCAAGGACCTGACCCGTGCCCTTGACCTGCCGCAGTCGACCGTGTCGCGCCACCTGTCCCAGTTGCGCGTTGCCGGTTGGGTGGAGGACCGGCGCGACGGCGTCAAAGTCTACTACAGCCTGGTGAAAAGCGGCATCGACATGCAGCGTCGCCTCCTCTTTCTGCTCGAGAAGGAACTCTACGAGGTGCCGCAGGTGCAGCAGGACTTCGACCGGCTTGCCGGTACCGGCAAGCCCGCCAAAGCCGCAACAGCCGACAAGCCCTCGATTCTGCCCGACCGCTCCTACCGGTAACCGTTCTCTTTCAACCTGTTGCTCAGCCCTGGTCCCTGTTCGCCAGCATCCGGTCGACCGACAGGGCGCCGCCGCCCCGGATCATCAGGGCGATGGCCAGTCCCAGGGCCAGCAGGTGGTATTCAAAACCCTCCCCCTGCTGGTTGCCGAACCAGTTCATGAAAAAGCCGTTTTGCCAGTGTACCAGCACGATGGCGCCGGTCATGACGGCGGCGATGCCCAGGGCGCCGAGCCGGGTCAGAAAACCGAAAATCAGTCCCAGGGCGCCGAGGGATTCGGCGAGAATAATCAGAACCGCCACCACTCCGGGCATCCCCATCTTGGCGGTGAAAAAGCCGTAAGTGCCGGAAAAACCGTGGCCGCCGAACAGGCCCAGGGTCTTCTGCAGCCCGTGCGGCAGCATGACAACACCCAAAGTCAGGCGCATAATCAGGGCTGCGATGTCGTTATCGGTACGAAGAAATCGCTTCAACATGGCTGTCATCCTTTCGTTTCGGGCCGGGGACAGTCGCAGCCGCCGCGGCCCAGCTTGCGGCACAGGCGCCGCAGAATTTCCTGTTCCTCCGGATCGAGAGCCGCCATGCGCGCCCGGATGCCGCGCACGTGATCGGGCAGAATCGCCTCGACCAGCTCCCGTCCCGCCGTTGTCAGTTCGACCTGATAGTAGCGCCGATCGTCAGCAGCGCGCCGGCGCCGTACCAGGCCGCGCTTTTCCAGATTGGCCACAACGGTGGAGATATTGCCGCCGGTCTTGAGCAGCTTGCGGCCGATATCCCGCTGACAGAGGGGCCCCAGGTGGTAGAGGGCCTCAAGAGTGCCGAACTGCCCCACCGTCAGCCCGGCATCGGCCAGATGGCGGCAGGTTTCCGCGGTCACCGTCTCGGTGCAGCGCAGCAGGTTGATGTAGGCGTTCAGGGATCGGCGTTCCGCCTCGTTTCCCAGGTAGCGACTTGGCATCTCTGACTCCGCAATAGTTTAAATTTAAACTATCACGGCCCTGCTCTCTGGGTCAAAACCGGTCCCCCGAATGCGAGGTCGTTTTTGAGGAGAACTTCATCTGGTGGGTTCAATTATGCGGGTAAAGGCAAAACCTGTTCCGTCCTTCTTTTTTGGCCTGATAAAGCGCCTGGTCCGCATGACGCAACATTTCATCCGGCTTTTGGGACGAGCTGGGAATGGTCACCGCCCCGCCAAGACTGATGGTCACGATGGGGGCAGCCCGGGACCCGGCGTGAGGGATGCCAAGCTGTTCCACCGCCGAGCGGGCGCGTTCGGCAACCACCTCCAGTGCTTTTTCATCGCTTTCGGGCAAAAGATAGACGAATTCCTCACCACCGTAACGTGCGACGGAGTCGGCCGCGCGTTGAATAATCCACTGCAGAGCACGGGCAACCTGCTGCAGGCACTGGTCACCCGCAACATGACCATAGCGGTCGTTGAATTTTTTAAAGTCGTCGATATCGAGCAGAATGACACCCAGTGGGCGGTGATTGCGCCGACAGCGACGCCACTCCTTTTCGAGGGTCTCTTCAAAGTAGCGCCTGTTGGCAACACCGGTCAGGCCATCCAGGTTGCTGGTTCGTTCCAGGTCCAGCTTGGCCCGCTCCAGCGTCTGATTCAGCTCTTCCATGCGGGCGAACTGTTCGACATTCAGGCGTGCGGTTATTTCGGCAGCCTGACGTGAGACGATGATTTCCTCGTAGTACTGCCGCACCAGAGCTTCAAGTTCGTCGCGGGTCAGACGTTTCAGGTCAACCGGAACGCGCATTGAAAGGTGCTCGCGCATGGGTCATCCTCCTGGTGAGCGCAAGCGCACCCGTTGCCCCGGCCCCTGGCCCTCCAGACAGTGAACCGAGCAGACCAGACAGGGGTCGAAACTGCGCACAACCATGCCGAGATGAACCGGGTCGGCGGCATCTTCGACCGGAGTCCCTTCTAGGGCCTGTTCGATGGGACCCGGGGTATCACCGTCATCCCTGGGCGAGGCGTTCCATCCCGTCGGGGTGATAATTTGATACAGCTCGATTTTCCCTCCGGATATCTGCACCCAGTGCCCCAGCCCTCCGCGCGGCGCCTGCACCAGCCCCACTCCCCGGCCCGTTTCAAGAGCCGGACAGGGCAGATAGAAATCGTCCCCAGGCCGAATCTGGTTGAGCCAGGACTCCATCTGGTCGAGAAGGCGCGCCGTACGAGTGAGCCGAGCCAGTTCCCTGGTCAGGACGCTGGCACCAAAATGATCCGTCAGAGATTGCCAAAACCGGGCGCCATAAAGAAGTTCTTCGGCCAAAGCGCCTGTTTCGGCAGGCTGGGAACCATAACGCGGGGCTTTGCACCAGGAATAGTGTTCTTCGCCAAGACCGGGTTCGGGACGCGTCTCGACCTCCCAGGGGTGGTTATTGCTGTTCCCCTGCCAATAGCGGGAATGGCCGACCTGCTCACTGATTTTGCTTTGGTCAAAAGGCTCTGCCTTGCCGCCGGAAAGAAAAAGCCCAGGCTGGCCATCCGGACCGTGATAAGCCAAAAATCCGGTTCGGGATCGACCAAGCCGATCCAGACCGGCCCGACGTGCGCATGCAAGCCAGAAAGCGGCCTCGGAAGCGGAAGACTGACCGGACAATTCACGCAGCAGATCGTCCGCAGAATCCAGCTGCAACCAGCGGTCGACCGACATGCCAATAACGGTATTCTGATACCAGCCCCGGAACCGTTTCAGGATCAGACGGGCCTGACGCAGCTCGACTTCGGACGGCCGGGAGGTGATGCCGCCGGGGACGGCAAAGGAAGCGTGAGGCCATTGCCCGGCAAAGAGCGTGATCAGCTCCAGAAGCGGCCGCGTCGCCGCAACAGCCTCGACGGCTGATTGCCCGGCAAGAGGCCGATAGCGGCGCACGGCCTCAGCGTAAAAAGGCTCGCGGGCAAAAATGTCATGGGTCAAGTCCGGTGCCGCCATGAGAAAATAATGGCGCAGATCGCTTTGGATGGTTTCGGCCCCAAGCACCAGATTGCGGACCAGGTCAGCATTGTCGGGGACGTCAGCGCCGCTGAGATTCTCCAACGCCCTGGCAGCCGCGAGCAGATGGCTGGTACTGCAGATACCGCAGATTCTCGGGGTGATGACCAGACCGTCGCGTGCATCTCGTTCGAGCAGCATGCGCTCAATGCCACGAAACATGGTTCCGACAGTCCAGGCCTGACGTACGCGCCCATCCTCAATGGCGACCCGGACTTCCAGGTCTCCTTCAACCCTGTTCAACGGCAGCTGCAAGACCTGACTCATGACATTCCCCGCAGAGATTCACACCCGGTTGTTGCGCTTTTTCAGGCGTTCCGGTGCAGCCGCGGCCGCCATCCCCTTGTAGGCAAGGTAATGAGCGCGGTCGACCCCGGCAGGCAGCTCCACCGGAACCTCAGCAATGTTGGCGGTGGCGAAAAACGGCTGGGACTTCGGGAACCGGGGATCGGAACAACCGAAGCAGGGGGTCCCTGCGCCGGTTTTCGATTGTCGCCCAAGCCAAAGCGCCTTGTTGCAGGGCCCGGCCGTCAAGGGCCCCCGGCAGCCCAGGTGGAAAAAGAGGCAGCCAGGTTCGCCGAAATCATGCTCCTCAACCCTGTATTCGTGGTATTCATTGCGCACACACCCCTGGTGGACCAGGAGTTCATACCAATCGACCGGTGCCTGATAGCGGTTCAGTTCAAAATCATCCCCCGCCGCCAGACCGACCAGCACATCCTTCAGCACAGCCGGATGCACCGGGCAGCCGGGAATATTCAGAACAGGTCGGCCCGTCGCGGATCGGTATCCAGCCCCCAAAAAACCGCCACGAACATCCCGATGAAACTGTAATCCGGAGGCCTCCACCTCTCCAATTGTTCCTATCCCGCCAAAGGCAGCACAGGTACCAACAGCCACCGTCACCCCGGCCACGGCCGCCAGCTTCTCAACAAGCAGGCGTTTCGGACGCGTGCCCAGAGTGTCGTACCCGCCCTGGCCGTGTGGACCGCGAATGACAAAGCCCTCGACCACAAGGACGTTCAGCGGCTGTTCGCCACGGCACAGTCTCTGAAACAGCTGATCCAGCTCCCGGGGGGCTCTTTTGGAGAGAGAGGGATGCCAGAGCACATCGAAACCCAGTTCGAGCAAAAGGTTCAATCCGCCCCGCTCATCACAATTGAGCAGACTCATTGTGTCGCCGCCACAAGCGCCACATTGAATCCAGACAAGCGTCCGCGAACCGGACGCACTTTCCCGCTCGATTCCGTCAACCGATGTGGGTAAAAGCTTCTCACTCATAACTGCCTTTTCGACCGGACCAGACCAGAGCTTTAGCCGATCCATTCAGGTCCGGATCCGAAAAACCGGTGAGAGTATGAGACTCAGGTCAAGAGCCTAAAAAGGGGCCGCACTCAGAACTGGTCCCTGCCGAAACGGACACGAGCACAGCCCGGGTAGCTGGGGCCGTGTCAATTGAAACAGGCCTCTTGGGGATGAACCAGATCCGGCTCCAGGAACATGAGGCACTGTCAAAAAAGGCCGGCCCACAAAAGGGGACCGGCCTGAAGGATTGCACCCGGCGAAAATCAGAATTCGGCGTGACCGGGAGTGCGGGGAAAGGGAATGACGTCGCGGATGTTTTCCATGCCGGTCACATACATCAGCAGGCGCTCGAAGCCGAGACCGAAACCGGCATGCGGGCAGCTGCCCCAGCGGCGGATATCACGATACCACCAGAGCGGTTCCATCTCCATGTCCAGCTCCCGCATGCGCGCATCGAGCCGATCGAGACGCTCCTCGCGCTGGGAACCGCCGATAATCTCGCCGACCCGGGGAACCAGCAGGTCCATGGCGGCAACGGTGCGGCCATCGTCATTCTGGCGCATGTAGAAGGCCTTGATCTCTTTGGGATAGTCGGTCACGAAGACCGGCCCGCCGACCACCTGCTCGGTCAGAAAGCGTTCGTGCTCCGACTGCAGGTCGCAGCCCCAGCGCACCGGGAACTCGAACGCGCGCCCCGATTTTTCCAGCTGCTCAATCGCCTCGGCGTAGCTCATGCGCGCGAACTCGGCCCCGGCCAGTTGCTGCAGCTTGTCGATCAGGCCCTTTTCGATGCGCTGATCGAAGAAATCGAGATCATCGGCACAATCCTCCAGCACAAAGCGGACCAGATAACGCAGAAACTCCTCGGCCAGGTCGCAGTCGGCCGCCAGGTCGCAGAAGGCCATCTCCGGCTCGATCATCCAGAATTCGGCGGCGTGCCGGCTGGTATTGGAATTCTCCGCCCTGAAGGTGGGACCAAAAGTGTAGACATCGGTAAAGGCGGTGGCAAACAGTTCGGCTTCAAGCTGCCCGGACACGGTCAGGCCGGTCTTCTGCCCGAAAAAGTCGCGGGCAAAATCGACCTTGCCTTCGGTTCGCGGAGGATTGTCGGCATCCAGGGTGGTAACCCGGAACAGCTCGCCGGCCCCTTCGCAGTCACTGGCGGTGATGATGGGGGTCTGGACATAGAGGAAGCCGCGCTCCTGGAAAAAACGGTGGACGGCAAAGGCCAGGCGGCTGCGCACGCGGAAAACGGCGCCGAAACTGTTGGTGCGCGGCCGCAGGTGGGCGATGGAACGTAAAAATTCAAAGCTGTGCCGTTTTTTCTGCAACGGATAGTCGCTGTCGGCCGGACCAAGCAGCACCAGCTCGGCGGCCTTGAGTTCCACCGCCTGCCCCCTGGCGGGCGACTCGACCAGCTCGCCGCGCACCGCGACGCAGGCGCCGGTGGCCAGCTCCTCCAGAACCGGTGCCAACGGGCCGGCGCTGTCGGCCACAACCTGAAGGCTGGCCAGACAACTGCCGTCATTGACTTCGAAAAAGGTGATTTCCTTGCCCCGGCGCACGGTACGCAGCCAGCCGCGCACCACCACCTCAGGCCGGGGACGGGCTTCGGCAAGCAATTCACGAATGCGGTTTTGGGATCGGTCGGATGTGTTCAGACGGGCCATAATATTCTCCGGAGTCTATCCGGCTCCTTTCGGGATTTCGGCCGGACGGAATCCGCCTTCGGCGCTACCGAACCGGCCGGCGGTATTATGGCCCGTTCCCAAAGAAAGGCTCAAGGGGAAAAGGGGGCGCAGATGACAGGTACAGATCCGGCAATTGACAGCGCGCTTGCGGCCGTTATGGTTGGAAAAGATGCCTTTTGCCCCGCCAAAGGAGTTTGCCATGAGCAAGACGATCCGAGACATTCTGCGCAGCAAAGGCCCCGAGGTCTACGCCATCGATGCCGAGGCGACTGTCTTCGAGGCTCTGGAAATGATGGCCGACAAAAACATCGGCGCCCTGCTGGTCACACGGCACGGGCAGTGTGCGGGGATGTTCACGGAGCGGGACTACGCGCGCAAGGTCATTCTGCGCGGCCTGTCGTCCCCCAAAACGAAAATCGCCGAGGTCATGACCGACACCGTCTGCTTTGCCAGACCGGATCAGACGGTCGAGGAGTGTATGGCGCTGATGACGGAAAAGCGCTGCCGCCATCTTCCCGTCTTCGACGGCGACAACCTGGTGGGAATGGTTTCGATCGGCGATCTGGTCAAGGCCTCCATCGCCGAGAAGGAATTCATCATCAACCAGCTGGAAAACTACATCCGCAACGGATGAGGCAGCCGGGCGTCCGAAGACCGCCTCAGCGGTGCTCGCGGGTCTTGTGGAAGACGATGTCCGGCCACTGCTCCTGCACGTAGCCGAGCCGCCACTCGCTGGCGGCCAGATAGGTGAGATTCCCCTCGGCGTCCCGGGCCAGGTTGGCCTGGTTCTTTTTCTCGAACTCGGCCAGTTTCTTGCGGTCGTCGCATTCGACCCAGCGGGCGGCGGCGAAGTCGATCCCTTCGTAGACGGCATCAACGCCGTATTCGTTCTTCAACCGCTCCATGGTGACATCGAACTGCAGCACACCGACGGCACCGAGAATCCAGTCGGCACCCAGCAGCGGCCGGAAGACCTGCACGGCCCCCTCCTCGGCCAGCTGGGTCAGCCCCTTGTCGAGCTGCTTGACCTTGAGAGGGTTCTTCAGCCGCACCCGGCGAAAATGCTCGGGCGCAAAGCTGGGGATGCCGGTGAACTTGAGTTCTTCGCGGGTGGTAAAGGTGTCGCCTATCTTGATGGTGCCGTGGTTGTGAATGCCGATGATGTCACCGGCAAAGGCTTCTTCGACATGGGTGCGGTCCTGGGCCATGAAAATGATGGCATTGTTGAGACCGATTTCCTTGCCGATGCGGTGATGCTTCACCTTCATGCCGCGCTCGAACCGGCCCGAACAGATGCGCAAAAAGGCGATGCGGTCGCGGTGGGCCGGGTCCATGTTTGCCTGAATCTTGAACACAAAGCCGGAAAACTGCTCCTCGTCCGGTTCGACCATCCGGGTCTCGGTCGCGCGCGGCCCGGGAGCCGGTGCCAGCTCGACGAAGGCGTCGAGCAGCTCGCGCACCCCGAAATTGTTGATGGCGCTGCCGAAGAAGACCGGGGTCTGGCTGGCCTTGAGGAAATCGTCCAGACTGAACGGGTTGGCCGCCCCCTCGAGCAGCTCGATATCCTCGCGCAGTTCATCGGCCTGGCTGCCGAGCAGCTCGTCGAGACGCGGATCGTTCAGGTCCTCGATGGTGACAACCTCCTGGTCGCGCGTCTCCGCGCCCGGGGTGAACAGATTGAGCTGCCGGCGGTAGAGACTGTACACCCCCTTGAAGCGCTTGCCCATGCCGATGGGCCAGGCCAGGGGCGCGCATTCGATCTGCAGCTTGTCCTCGATATCGGCAAGCAGGTCGAGCGGACTCAGCCCTTCGCGGTCCATCTTGTTGATGAAGGTGATCACCGGCGTGTTGCGCATCCGGCAGATCTCCATCAGCTTTTCGGTCTGGGTCTCCACCCCCTTGGCCGAGTCGATGACCATGAGCGCCGAGTCGACCGCGGTGAGCACCCGGTAGGTGTCCTCGGAAAAGTCCTGGTGGCCCGGGGTGTCGAGCAGATTGACCTCGTAGTCGCGGTAGTTGAACTTCATCACCGAGGTGGTGACGGAGATGCCGCGCTCCTGCTCCATCTTCATCCAGTCGCTGGTGGCGTGACGGGCGGCCTTGCGCGCCTTGACGGCGCCGGCGAGATTGATGGCGCCGCCAAAAAGGAGCAGCTTTTCGGTCAGGGTGGTCTTGCCGGCATCGGGATGGCTGATGATGCCAAAAGTCCGGCGGCGTTCGATTTCTTTGCGCAGTTTCTGACTCACAGCAATCTTTCCGTTGAGCAATGAAAAAGCGGGCCGCAACGGCCCGCAAGGCGTGCGCATACTACAGCAGGTGCGGATTCCGGTCAATCCCCGACGGATGCCGGCAAACGGACGATGACCCGCGTTCCCTGCCCCTTTTCACTTTCGACATCGATACGCCCGCCATGGGCCTCGACCACCATCAGCGCCACACTCATCCCGAGACCGGCGCCCGAGACCGCCGTCGTGGAGGTATCGGCCCGGTAAAACCGCTCGAAAATGCGGTCTCGCACCTCCTCGTCCATGCCGATACCATGATCCTCAACCTGCAGCTCGAGTTCCCCCTCACGCACGGCCAGGGTGATGCCAATCTCCCCCCCTTCCGGAGAATATTTCACCGCATTGCTGATCAGATTGCCGAGCAGCTGTTCGAACCGAACCCGGTCCAGGTGCCAG
Organism: uncultured Geothermobacter sp.; assembly: GCA_964501815.1. Classification (GTDB taxonomy): domain Bacteria; phylum Desulfobacterota; class Desulfuromonadia; order Desulfuromonadales; family Geothermobacteraceae; genus Geothermobacter. Next base: position 9,807 of record CAZCUR010000009.1, on the reverse strand, counting down.
ACCACCGGCCCCTCGGGGACACGGAGGCGATAGGCATGCCCTTCTTCGGCTGGATGGGCGGTCAGGAAACTTCGGACCAGCCGGGCGACATCGACCTCCTCCCGACGCAGATCGAGCTGATAGCCCGCTTCGCGCCGGGCGATATCGAGCAAGTCATCCACCATGCGAGCCAACGATTCCGCCTTGCTGTAAATGTAGCCAAGAAACTCCTTGCGCTGACCAGGCTGAAAGTCCTCGAGCGGGCGGCTGGCCAACAGCTCCGAATAGCCCATGATGGTGGTAATCGGCGTGTGCAGCTCGTGAGCCGCCATGGCAAGAAACTCGCTCTTCATGCGTTCCAGCTCACGTTCCTGGGAGACATCCTGCACCAGAATGATATGGCCGGACGTCTCACCCTGACGGCTGCGCAGGGGAGCGCAACGGGCCTGATAAGTGGCCTGGTGTCCCGCTCGTACCGGATCGGGGCGCACAAAATCGAATTGTCCGGTCCCGGATTCGCTGTTGAGACAGTCGATAAGGGGAGAAAGCACCCGGGTATCGGGCAGGAGCTCTTCGAGCTTTTGTCCAAGCGCCTGTCCCGCGGACAGGGAGAAGATCTCCTCCGCAGGCCTGTTGACATGGACCAGACGCCGCCGGCTGTCAACCACCAGCAAACCGTCAGTGACAGAAGCCAGAATCGCATCGATCTTGTCCCGCTCCGCTTCTGCCTCGTCCAGGGCTTGCCGGAGCGCGGCCTGGGCGCGGGAGCGCTCGGCCACCTCTTCGGCCAGCTGCTCATTGGCCAGCAACAACTGTCCGGTGCGCTCCTGAACCCTGGCTTCCAGCTCCTGATGGCTCTGCTTGAGCTGTTCTTCAGCCTGTTGGCGGTCACGCCAGAAGCGGCTGGCCCGGCCGAGCAGCACCAGGATAATGACGAGCAGGCCGCTGCCAAGACAGACAAAGACAACCTGCGAATGCAGGGTCAGGCTGTGCAGGCGCCGCCAGCTGTCGGTGACATCGAAATAGACCTCGACAGCGCCACCGAACCCGTCCGCCGACATGACCGGAACGTAGGTTTCCACCACATCCTGGCCGATCACCTGACCATCCGCACTGCGCTGATTCCGACGGACAAGCTTGGAATACTTCCGGCCGCGGGCGACCTGCTGGAGAAAATAGAGATTGCGGTTGACCCGACCGATCTCCTCGGGCCGGGTCGAATAGATGATTTCCCCGCCGGGAGAAAAGATGCGCAGTTTCAGCAGCCGGCGGTCTTCCATGGCCAGACCGACCAGCTTCAGAACGTCCGAGCCGATTCGGGACCGGTCGAGACGCTGTCCTTCGAGATCAAGAGCGCGAATGAGAAAGGAGACCTGCTTGGCGGCCTCGTCTTCGATTTCAAGCAGAGTAAGGCGCTGATAGGCAGGCTGCAGGACCATCAGCTGGTAGAGGGGCAGAACAATCACCAGCAAAAGGGCGATAAAAAAAATATTGCGTAAAAAGGCAATCCTGAACATGGTCCCGTCCCGGCGTCCCCAGAAACTTCATCAGTTTGGCACAAGCTTGGCAATCTGACAATCTGTGGCAAACTTTCCCTCGCGGAAAAATTCTGTTGTCAGGAGACCACATGTCTGTTTTCACCAGGCGCCGGTCGGGGCTGCTGCTGCACCTGAGCTCCCTGCCCTCCTTCTATGCCATCGGCCACCTGGGCCGGCCGGCGGTGGATTTCCTCGACTTTCTGCACCGGTCCGGTCAGACCCTGTGGCAGATGCTCCCCGTTCACCCCGTCGGCTACGGCCATTCCCCCTACAGTTCCACCTCCGCCTTTGCCGGCAATCCGCTCTTCATCGACCTTGAGGACCTGGTCCAGCTCGGGCACCTGACCGCAGAGGATCTGCGCCCCTTTCAGCGACCAACCGCCAGGGTCGATTACCAGCATGCCTGTCGCTGCCGGAACACCCTTTTGCCTCGGGCGGCGCAGCGATTTTTCCGGCAGGGCGATCCTGACCTTGAAACGGCCTATGCGCATTTCTGCACCAGCCAGGCCTGGTGGCTGAACGATTACTGTCTGTTTCAGGCGCTGAGAGAGGTCTTTCACGACGCCCCCTGGACCGACTGGCCCGCCCCCCTGCGTGACCGTGAAGAGACGGCCCTCCGGCAGTGGAGCGAACGCCTGGGTCAACGCATCCTGGAGCTCAAATATGAACAGTTCGTCTTTTTCCGCCAGTGGCAGCGTCTGCACCAGCAGGCCCGGGAACGGGGAATTCTGCTGTTTGGGGACGTCCCCTTCTATGTCGCTCACGACAGCGCCGACCTGTGGTGCCATCGTCAGCTTTTCCGGCTGGATGAAACCGGCAGGCCGACCCTGGTTGCGGGAGTTCCCCCGGACTATTTCAGCAAAACAGGCCAGCGCTGGGGCAATCCGGTCTACGACTGGGCGCAACATCACCGGGAACAATTCAGCTGGTGGCGGGCCCGAATGCGTCAGGCGTTGACCCTGTTCGACGTTATCCGGCTGGATCATTTCCGCGGCATGGCCGCCTGCTGGATTATACCCTCCGACGCTCCGGACGCACGGCACGGCCACTGGGAACCTTCGCCGGGCGACGAACTGCTGGAGGCCCTGCAGCGGGACCTGGGCAAGTTGCCGCTGGTGGCCGAGGACCTTGGCGTGATTACCGACGACGTCACAGAACTGCGCCGCCGCTGGCGGTTGCCGGGCATGCGCATTTTGCAGTTTGCCTTCGACAGCGGCCCGGACAACCCCTACCTGCCGCAAAACCACACAGCCGATTCGGTCATCTACACCGGAACGCATGACAACAACACCTGCCGGGGCTGGTGGCAGGAGTTGCCTCCTTCGGTCAGGGACGCGGCCCGTTTCTACCTGCAGGGCCCCGAAGCAGCCATCTGTCAGGAAATGGTCCGGCTGACGCTGGAAAGTGTGGGGATTTTTTCGATTGTTCCGGTTCAGGACCTGCTGGGACTTGGCGCCGAGGCCCGCATGAATCACCCCGGGACAAGGGAAGGGAACTGGCTCTGGCGGCTGCCGGCCGATGCGCTGACGGACCGGTTGGCCCACGATTTGCTTCACCTGACCGTCACCAGCGGGCGAACAGGCTGATGGTGATGGCTTGTCCCCTGGTCAAAAAGCGTGCTAGATTGGCCGCTGCTTAGCTTTTACCCGGTCTGACCGGCCGGATCACACCCAAACCGGAGGAATCAACGTGAAAAGACACATCCTGGTCCTGCTCACCGGCCTGCTTGCCGCTACTCTGGCTGCCGGCTGCAAAAATGAAACACCGCAAACCACCCAAACCGAGAAAAAGGCTGAAGCTCCTGCAACCCAGCCCGCCCCCAAAGCGGCCGGCTGGACCGGCAAGGTCGTCGAGACCATGGATGCCGGGGGATATACCTATGTTCAGGTCGATACCGGCAGTGAAAAAATCTGGGCCGCGGCACCGAAATTCAACGTCAAGGTCGGTGACCCGGTCGTCGTTCCCCAGGGCATGGCCATGGAAAACTATCACAGCAAAACCCTGAATCGCGATTTCCCCGTGGTCTATTTCGTCGACGGAGTCATGGTCGGCGGCGAGCAGCAGGCGCCCGCCGCCCAGGCCGGCATGCCCAAGGACCATCCGCAGGTCACCGCAGCCCCTGCCGCTCAGGTCGACCTGAGCGGTATCACCCCGGTTGAAGGGGGGCAGACCGTGGAGCAGCTCTACAAGGAAACCGACACCCTGGCAGGAAAGAAGGTCTCGGTGCGCGGCAAGGTCGTCAAGGTCAATGAGAACATCATGGGCAAAAACTGGCTGCACATCCAGGACGGCACCGGTGCCGAAGGGACCAACGACCTGACCGTCACGACCTCTGCCACCGCCAAGGTCGGTGACACGGTCGTGGTGTCCGGGACCCTGGTCGCGGACAAGGACTTCGGCTACGGCTACAAATACGCCCTGATCATCGAGGACGCCGAGGTCAAGGCCGAATAACGTTTATCCCCCCAAGGGCCCGGACGCATCCTGCTTCCGGGCCCTTTTTTCCTCATGGCCGAATCGACACTCTCCTTCGCCTGGTTTTATCTGGTCCTTCTGCTCCAGCGCATCCTCGAACTGGGTCTGTGTGCCCGCAACCGCGCCATCATGACCCGCCAGGGCGGTCAGGAAATCGCCCCCGAAAGCTACCGCACCATGGTGGCCCTGCACGCCGGCTTCTACCTGATTCTGCTGCTGGAGGCCTGGCCTTTTCGTGTCCCCCCGGACCTGCTCACCTGGGCCATGCTCGGCCTGTGGCTGCTGGTCCAGATTCTGCGCTACTGGTCTATCGCCTCACTCGGCCGGTTTTGGACCACCCGCATCATGATCGTTCCGGGCAGCCGGCTGATCCGATCCGGACCCTACCGTTTTCTCAGACATCCCAACTACCTGGTTATCACCCTTGAATTCGCCATCGTCCCCCTGCTGCTGCGCGCACCCTGGACGCTCCTGCTGACCGGTATCGCCAACCTGCTGGTGCTGCGTCAACGCATCGCCCTGGAAGAAGACGCGCTCAAAACCCTGCAGCAGGGTTAAAATGTGGCCAAATCGGCTTTTAGCCGTGCCAAATCATTTGACCTGCCTTACAGCGGCACTTAAAATAGGTCAATTCCGGGGCAGGTTCCGAATCGCTCGATTCGGCGCCTGTCGGAGGGGGCCCGTTTCATCCTGACATCCCGTATCAGGGCAGCCGGCCCTCCGTTTCCGGACGCTGTTTTCGAGCCGCCATGCGGCTTTATGTTGTCAGGGAGGGTGCCATGAAGGGTATTGCCCGGACCATCATCTGCTGCCTGCTCGCGTGCCTGTTCACCCTGCCGGACCTGCTGGCACCGGCACCGCTGAAGGCCGCAGACAATCCTGCCAGTCTCGATCTTGAACAGCTGATGCAGGTGGAGGTCACCACCGCCGCCCGTCAGCCCCAGGGCCTCTACGATACCGCCGCCGCGGTCTTTGTCATCACCGCCGAAGATATCCGTCGCAGCGGCGCCGAAACCATCCCCGACCTGCTGCGCATGGTACCGGGCCTGCAGGTTGCCAGTATCAATGCCAATGTCTGGGCGGTCACCGCGCGCGGCCTCAACAGCCGCTACGCCAGCAAGCTGCTGGTGCTGCAGGACGGCCGCACCCTCTACAACCATCTCTTCTCCGGCGTCTACTGGAACACCAAGGACCTGGTGCTCGAGGACATCGAACGCATCGAGGTCATCCGCGGTCCGGGGGCCGCTCTGTGGGGCGCCAATGCCGTCAATGGGGTCATCAACATCATCACCAAAAACGCCGCCGATACCCTCGGGACCATGGTGAGTGCCACAATCGGCACCGAGGAGCCGTACGCGCTGCAGGCCCGCCAGGGAGTGCAGCTGGGGGAAGGAACCTTTCTGCGGCTGTTCGCCAAGGCCTTCGGGCGTGACAGCGGCACCCTCCCGTCGGGCCAGGACGACTCCGACGACTGGCGCCAGATGAGAGTCGGCTTTCGCCTCGACCACGACATCGACCTGAACGACCGCTTTTTGCTCGAGGGAGACCTCTATCGCGGCGACGCCGGCGAAACCTTCGAAACCGGGACCCTGACACCGCCTTACCGCGCCACCCTGACCGACGACACCGAGTTGACCGGCGGGCATCTGCTCGGGCGCTGGCAACGCATCTTTTCAGCCGATTCCGATCTGGCGCTTCAGGCCTTCTACGACCGCGCCCGCAACCAGGACATCGGTGCCGGTCAGACCCGCCAGACCTTCGATCTCGACCTGCAGCACCGCTTCAGACTCGACCGGCATCAGCTGGTCTGGGGACTCGGGTTCCGCCATTACCGTGATGACACCCGGCAGGGCGCCATCATCTCCTTCAATCCCGCCAGCGACAACCTGAACCTGTGGACCGCTTTTATCAACGACCGGTACGAGCTGATACCCGACCTTCTGAACCTGATTGCCGGCGCCCAGGTCGAACACAACGACTTCACCGGATTCGAATGGCAGCCGACCGTACGTTTGCTCTACACGCCCAAACCGTTCTTCAGCTTCTGGCTGGCCGTGAGTCGCTCAGCCCGCACGCCAAGCCGGGCCGATACGTCCATCGACCTGCGCCAGAACACGGCACCGACGGCAGCCTTGCCGCCCCCCTGGAACAGCCTCGGCGCACCGGGAGTGGCACAATTTTCCCTCATCGGCAGTTCCCGGTTCAAAACCGAAAAGGCCTGGACCTTTGAGTTGGGAGGGCGGTGTCAGCCACGCGTCGACCTGTATCTGGAGGCGGTGCTTTTTCACAGCCGGTACCACGATCTGCGCAATGCCGACTACGGCACGCCCATCAATGAAGGCGACCGCTGGCTGATTCCCGTCTACGGCGGCAATCAGCTTGATGCGCGCACCTATGGACTCGAGCTGGCCGCTGACTGGGTGGTCCGCCCCTGGTGGAAACTGCAGGGCGCCTACACCTGGATGAACGTTCTGGCGGAACTCGAAAGCGGCGCCGCCTATCAGGGCTTTCTGATCGCCGCCGAAGCCACTCCCCATCATCAGCTGTCAGTGCGCTCCAGCATCGACTTCAGCCATGACTGGGAATGGGATCTCTGGCTGCGCGGAGTCAGCCGGCTGGAAAGCATCGATGTGGACGGCTACCTGACGCTGGATACCCGTGTCGGCTGGACCTTCAGGCCCAACTGGCAACTGGAGATAGCAGGGCGCAATCTGCTCGATGCGCATCACAGCGAATTTCGCTCGGACGCTTTACAGGCGGAAAGCGTCGAAATCGACCGCAGTCTCACAGCCCGGCTGACCTGGTCCTTCTGAGGCACGTTACACCTGATGATGACGATTGCCGTCAGAATCCTCCTCTTTCTGCTTCTCCTGTCACCTGTTACGGTGCAGGCAAACTACAACGACGCAGAAATCAAGGCGGCCTTTCTGGTCAACTTCGGACGTTTTGTTCAGTGGCCGGAAGCATCAACGCCACGGACAGCCCAGGAGCTGCGGATAGGAATCATGGGACGAGACCCTTTCGGGCCGGCCCTGGCCAGTTTCGCCACCCAGACAGTCTCCGGGGTTCCCATACGCTTTCTGCCTGTCTCCACCATGAAGGAGGCCTCCAGCTGCCATATCCTCTACCTGTCGCCATCACTCCGGAGACGTGCCGCGCGCATTCTGCGCGGACTGGAAGGCAAACCGGTTCTCACCGTCAGCGACATGAAAGGTTTTCTGGAAATGGGCGGATGTATTGAACTGATGACCATCGACCGCCACATCCGTTTTGCCGTCAACCTGAAAACGTGTCAGCAGCAGCATCTGCGCCCCAGTGCGCACCTGCTGGAGCTGGCGCGCTATGTGGTCATGCCGAAAGAGGAACCCTGATGACGCCGCAGCAGAGAGGAACATTCCGCCGCCGCCTGATGTGGGCCATTATGATCACCTGTCTGGCCAGCCTCTCCATTGTCGTGGTCCTGTCAACCTTTCGCGAAGTCGGCAACAAAAAAACAGCGATGATCAGCAGGGTGCGCCTGCTGGCCGAAATTCTCGCCGGAAACAGCCGGGCCCCCCTGACCTTCTTTGACGAGTCGGCCTCCCAGGAGAATCTGGCCCCCCTGAACGTCGAGCCCCTGATCCTTGGAGCCGCCATTTACGATCGCTTCGGCAACCGCGTCGCCGTCTACACATCCCCCGAAAGCAGCGACGTGGAACTCGCCGTCCGCCTGCCTGAAGACCAGCGCTCCGGACCGGGCTTTTACAAAACCGAGGGCGAGGAACTGCAGGTCCTGCAGCCGGTTATGCTCGACAATGAACGCATTGGCACGGTTTTGCTCAAGGCCGACATGTATCCCTACCATGAAAGCCTCCTTAGGCTGGGTGCGACCACCGCTGCCGGCGTCATGCTTGCCCTGCTGATGGCCTACTGGCTCTCCAGACAAGCCGTCCGCCGCCTGACCGAACCCCTGGACGGCCTGCTGAACCTCATGAGCCGGATCGGCAGCGACAAGGATTATTCCTATCGGGCCGAGATTGTCTCCGACGATGAATTTTCCCAGCTTGTCATCGGTTTTAATGACATGCTGGAACAACTGGCCGAACGCGACCGCCTGCTGCAACAGAGCAACGTCCATCTTGAAAGGGAAGTCGCCCGGCGCACCGCCGAACTGGAGGAAACCAACCGGCGTCTGGAACGGACCGTCACCGAACTGGAAAAAGCACGGCAGAAAGCGGAAATCGCCAGCCGGGCCAAGAGCCAGTTTTTGGCCAATATGAGCCACGAAATCCGCACTCCGATGGTGGGCATCATCGGCATGAACGAGCTGCTTCTCGCCAGCGACCTCGACAGCCAGCAGCGTTCCATGGCCCAGGCGATTCACAATTCCTCCGAAGCGCTGCTGAAAATACTCGACGAACTGCTCGATTTCTCCCGCATTGAAGCCGGCCGGTTTTCCCTGTCCCAAGAAGAACTGGAACCCCGCAACGTCATTGAAGACGCCGTTGCCCTGTTGACGGAAAAGGCCCACAACAAGGGGCTGAATCTGGTTTGCCATATCGATCGCGCCATTCCGAACCGTCTGATTTCCGATGCAGGGCGGCTGCGCCAGATCGTCCTCAACCTGGTCGGCAATGCCATCAAGTTCACCCCCACAGGCGAGGTGATTGTCAACGTGGGACCGGGCCATCAGGAACGCGACAACCGCTATTGGCTGGACATCAGCGTCAGCGACACCGGCATCGGGATTCCGGCCGAAGCCCGCGACACCATTTTCGACCCCTTTACCCAGGTCGACGATTCGAACACCCGGGCCTTTGAGGGGACGGGCCTGGGGCTGGCCATCGTGCGCCAGCTGGTTCAGGGGCTGGGTGGGTCCATCGAACTCGAAAGCGAACCTGGGCGGGGAAGCACCTTTGTGGTCAAACTCCCGTTCGGCAAACCGGGCGAGGGGTCAGGCCCCATCGGCCGCCCGCCCCGTCTGGTAGGCCGGCGCGCGGTACTGGTCGAACCGGACCCCCGGTCTGCCGCGGCCCTGGAAGAACAGTTGGCGGTTCTGGGCCTGCGCGTCGCGTCCTGCGCCCGGGCCGAATCGGTGCTGCAGGAGCTGGACCGTTCCCTGGACAGCAACGATCCGGTGCGTCTGTTGCTGGTCGCCGACGATCTGCCGGACCTGGAATCCCTGATCGAAACAGTCTGCAAAAGCCAGAAGTACCAGGCCGCGCGCATTCTGCTGCTGCTCGGCCCCCGGGGAAAAGGGAATAAAGATCTCCCCGTCCAACTGCCTGCAGTGCGCAAACCGGCCCCCACCCACCGCCTGGCGGACCTCATCGAAGCCTCCCTGCCGGAAGAGGAAAAAGCTTTCTCCGGCAAAACCGGCACAGTCGAACTGCCTCAGTTCCCGGCCCGGGTTCTGCTGGTGGAAGACAATTTGCAGACTCAGAACCTGGTCAAACTCATGCTGGAAGCCCACGGCTGCCGGGTCACTGTAGCCCAAAACGGCGAGGATGCCCTGCTGCTCGCCGCCAGCAGTCCATTCGACCTGGTTTTTATGGACTGCCAGATGCCGGTCATGGATGGTTTTGAAACCACCCGCAGACTGCGCCAACAAGGTTTTGCCCGCCCCATCATTGCCCTGACAGCCAAGGCGCTTAAAGGGGATGACGAACAGTGCCGCGCCGCCGGCATGGACGACTATCTGGCCAAACCGTTCAAACAAAGCCAGCTCCAGGACATCTTTATCCGCTGGCTGGGGCGGGAATCGGAACACGTCGCGCCCACGTCGCCAGGATAAGAAAAGAAGTCAGAAGTCAGAAGTCAGAAGTCGGAAGTCGGA
>CAZCUR010000008.1:47447-48760 GCA_964501815.1 uncultured Geothermobacter sp. | reverse complement strand
ATCACGGTAGAGTATCGGTTCATCACTGAAATTGGCACTGGTCATGACCAGTGCCGTAAAGGGCTCCAGCAACAGGTGATGCAGCGGGGTATAGGGCAGCATGATGCCCAAATAGCGGTTGCGCGGTGCCACAAGGCTGGACAGTTGGGCCTGCGGCCTCCGGCGCAACAGCACGATGGGACGCTCACTGCCGGTCAGGAGCCTCTGTTCCACCTCATCGACCCAGGCCAGCTGCTGTACCTGCTGCAGACGGCCCACCATCAGGGCAAAAGGCTTTTCATCCCTGCCCTTGCGGGCCCGCAGGGCCTCAAGGGCGGCGTCGTTGACGGCATCGGCGGCCAAATGGAAGCCCCCCAGTCCCTTGACCGCGACAATGTGACCTGCCTTGAGCAACTCAACCGCAACCTGAAGAGGGTCGCCCGGGATCGGCCGCCCCCCGGCGTCAACCAGACGCAGCTGCGGTCCGCATACCGGACAGGCGTTTGGTTGAGCATGAAAGCGCCGGGAGGCTGGATTGTCATATTCGGCCTGGCAATCCGGACACATGGGAAAATCGGCCATGGTCGTCAGGGGCCGGTCGTAGGGAACTCCCTGAATGATGGTATAGCGCGGGCCGCAATTGGTGCAGTTGATAAAGGGATAGCGGTAACGGCGGTCGTGCGGATCGAACAGCTCGCGCAGGCAATCGTCACAGACAAAGGTATCCGGCGCAATCTGGACATCGACGCCGTCGGCCTGGCGCGAGGGCAAAATCACAAAATCCCCTTCCCCCGTTGGGGAGCGTTCCGCCACCTGAACATCGCTGATAACGGCCAGAGGTGGGGCCGAATCCAGAAGGTGGCGGCCGAACAGCTCGACCTGTCCGACTTCCCCTTCCACCTCGATTTCCACACCGCGACTGTCGTTAAGAACCCAACCACTCAAACGCAGACGGCTGGCCAACTGGTAGACGAAGGGGCGAAACCCGACCCCCTGGACAATACCTCGAACAAGAAAGTGGCGACGAACAATCATGAACAGACTCCCGAAACAGCTGTGGCTATGCTTCTAACATGCCAAAGTCACCTGCCGCAATCACCGGAATAGACCGCGGGACAAACCGCACGCAGGAGCAAGGGATGGCACAGGACGAAAGCGGACACAGGATAGTCGCCGGCCCTGGCTTAGGCAGCCGCAACGTCCCGTTTCAGGGGCGAGGATTTTTTCGTCAGATCAAGGCGGATTGCGACTGAACGCGTAAGGCGTAGCCGGAGGCTACGTCGCACAAGTGAAGAGCAATCCAACGCCGAGCTGGCGGAAAAAGACCGCCCGTC
>CAZCUR010000008.1:0-47347 GCA_964501815.1 uncultured Geothermobacter sp. | reverse complement strand
GTCGCACAAGTGAAGAGCAATCCAACGCCGAGCTGGCGGAAAAAGACCGCCCGTCGAAAAAAAAAGGCCCGGGTGCGGAGGAGGATGCACCCGAGCCCGAAGACCCTTTGGGGAGAAAGAGCAGGGTCCGTCAACGGGTCCCTTTTTTGAGCAAGTTCGATGCCAGCGCCTCACAGCTGCCACAAAACGAATCATTTAAATATACTTTTGCATTTTTGACATATAATTGTGTTTATTTTAAATCACGGCAAACCGGCTGAAACCGGCCAGTACATTGCGACCGTTCGCCACCCGGACATCAATCCTCCTGGCGAAAACCGTATTTTTCCAACTTGTACCGCAGGGTGCCGCGCGGAACATGGAGCAGGCGGGCCGTTTTGGCGACATTGCCTCCGGTGATGCTGATGGCCTTGGCGATCAGTTCCTTTTCAATGTCGGCCAGCATGTCCTCAAGGGCTATGCCACCTGGTGGGATTTCAAAACTGAACGGTGATTCACTCCGGGGCGCGTCTCCCCAGATTTCCCCGGGCAGATGCTCCGGCCGGATGATATCGACATTGTGCATGATACAGATACGTTCCACCACATTCTTCAACTCCCTGACGTTGCCGGGCCAGTGATACCGGCAAAGCAGGTCCAGGGCTTCCCGGGAAACACCCCGTACCTTCTTGTTGAAGGCCCGGGCAAAGATCCCTATGAAGTGATCCAGAAGCGGAGGAATATCCTCACGCCGCTCGCGCAGGGGCAGAATGTGGATGGGAAACACGTTGAGCCGGTAAAAAAGGTCTTCTCGGAAAGCCTTTTGTTCAATGGCCTCCTTCAGGTCCCGGTTGGTGGCCGCCACCACCCGCACATCGATATCAATATTGCGCGTGCCTCCAAGCCTGCGAATGCGCCGGTCTTCCAGCACCCGCAACAGCTTGACCTGCAGGTTGAGATCCATCTCCCCGACTTCATCCAGAAAAATGGTGCCGCCGTTGGCTTCTTCAAACAGCCCGATTTTGCGGGTCTTGGCATCGGTAAAGGCACCCCGTTCGTGGCCGAACAGCTCTGTTTCCAGCAGGTTGAAGGGGAGACTGCCGCAATTGATTTCCACGAAGGGGCGCTGACTGCGTGGCGACAGGTCATGAATCGCCCGGGCGACAAGTTCCTTGCCCACCCCGCTTTCACCGGTAATCAGTACGGTCGCGGTTTCATGTTTGGCCACCTCACGCACCTGGCGAAAGACCTGTTCCAGGTGGCGGCTGGCGCCAACCATGTCGCCGCCCTCCTGACGGCCACCACGTTTGAGCTGCCTCACCTCCCGTCGCAGACTCTGTGTTTCCAGGGCCAAACGGACAATGAGGTGAATGGCATCGGCCTTGAAAGGTTTTTTGATGTAGTCGTAAGCGCCCAGTTTCAGGGCCTCAACGGCGCTTTCGACTGTCCCATAGCCGGTAATGATGATGACCAGCAGTCCGGGATCAATCTCCTTGAGAGTACGGAGCACGTCCAGGCCGCTGGTCGTACCAAGGTTGAGGTCGAGCAGGACCAGGTCGATCTCCTCCGCCGTCACCATATCGATGGCTGCCTGACCACTGTCGACCGAAAAGGTCCGGTAGCCGTCTTCCGTCAAAATGCGTTCGAGATTTTCCCGAATAAAGGCTTCATCATCGACAATCAGAATCTTTTCCATAACCGGCACTCACCCCAAAAAAAGACGGTGTTCCCCAAAAACGTATACCAGTCTAGGGGATAGCACCTTGAGGAGCAAGCCCAAAGTGGTGACTTTCCGCCACTAGAAAGCTGCAAAAAGATGAGAGGTTTTAAAGAAATGGTGAAATTCAGCCAGAGGCGGGCAGCCAAATGCGGAACAGGCTCCCCTGCCCCACCTGACTTTCGGCGTCAATGCGCCCGTCATGTTCGGAAATGATGTTATGGGTAATGGCCAGACCCAGACCCGTCCCTCCTTCTTTGCTGGTATAGAAGGGTTCAAAAATCATCGCGAGCTGTTCAGCGTCCATGCCGGTGCCCGTGTCCCGGAGGGTCAGGAGCACCCCTCCGTCACAGGCGGCCAAACCCACCTGCAAAACTCCGCCATGGGGCATTGAATCCATGGCATTGGTAATGAGATTGAGCAGAGCCTGCTTGATCCGGTTGGCATCGAAACAGACCTCGGGCAGGGCCTCTTCCCTGTCGAACTGCAAGGCGATTCCCTGTTTTTTCAGCTGCTTTTCCACCAGACGCAACAGGTCCGCGACAACCCTGCCGAGGTCGCCGGGACGGCGCTCCCCGCGGGTGACCGTAGAAAAGCTGAGCAGACTGCCGACCAGCTGTTCCAGCCGTTCTATTTCTTCCAAAGCGCGGCGGATCAGTTCCTGATCCCCCTTGCGCTCCAAAAGTCGGTCGTGCAGCTCGTCGAGCAGGAGGCTGATGCCCGTCAGGGGGTTGCGCACCTCGTGAGCCAGGCCGGCCGAGAGGCGCCCCAGGGAGGCCAGACGCTCCATGCGCTCCATCCGCTGCCGCATCTGCACCCTCTCGGTCAGATCCTCAATGGTGACAATATGTCCTGACAGATGCCGGTTCCCCAGAGGGAAAAGCGCCAGACGGAAGGTCAGCTTGCGACCTTCACGCTCCAGCGTGACGTACTCACTCCAACGCGTACTCCTGTCCTTTTCCAGCCCCCGTTCCAGACTGAGGACCAGTTCGGGCCAGTCTGCCAGCAACTGGCGCCAGTGTAACGCGTGTTCCCCGGAGCCAAGTCCGAGCATGCTTCGCGCGGGTCCGTTGAGCAAACTGACCTGCCCCTCGGGGGTCAGGGTCAAAATACCGGTTTCGATATTTTCGAAAACGGTTTCCTTGAAGTTGCGTTCACGCAGGATTTCCTTGCGGGAGCGACGCAAGGCGACAAGGGTGCGCAGCAGTCTCTCCCGACGCGTGCGCAACTCGGTCGCCATGGTATTGAACGAACGGGTCAGCTCACCGATTTCATCATTGCTGAAGACCGTAAGGCGGGTTGACAGGTTGCCCCGGGCCATCTCGCGGGTGCCGCGGATCAGGTCCTGCAGCGGCAGGGCGATGCCGCGCGAAAGCTGGTAGGCGGCCACAATGACCGCCAGTCCGGTCAGGGTAATGAGAAACCAGCTTTGGGTCATAAAGGAGGTGAACTGTTTCTGAATCAGCTCCGCCGCCTGCAGCGCGGGCTGATGAAAATTTTTCACTTCGGCGCCGATGGTGATACCACCGAAAATGCCTGTCTTCCCGTAATCACCGCCGTCGTAGAAGATGGGGGCATAGGCCATGATTTTCTGCGAACCACCGACATTGGTGACGTCGACAACTCCCGACTTCCCCTCCAGAACCTCGGCGGCCGCCACCGGATAGTTGGGATGGACAAAACCGGCATAGCGCAGGTTAAAGGGAATAAGCCCCCGGGCCACCCATTCCGGCGGCGTCTGCTCCGTGTACGGCGGCACCAGCCGTCCGTTGCGGTCCAGCCCCCTGATATCCCAGGGTTTGGGGTGGGTGATAATCCAGCCTTCGTCATCAAACATGAAAGCGTAGTTGCCGCTGTCGTAGGACGGGTAGACGACATAGCGTTCCCGGGTCGGTGTGATGTGCTGGGTGAATTCCATCAGGTGCCGGTGATCGAGGCTGAGCACGATGACACCACGCAGGGAACCGTCGGGAGCTCGAACAGGGGTGGCAAAACGGATCACCCCCCGATACGGGCGGCCGTTGACCGCCTCCTCGGGGCGGGATGCGCCGGCCAGCGCCTGCAGCTTGTCGACGTGCCAGCCGGTCACATGCGAGACATAGATTTCCCCGCTCGGCAGGGCCGCGGCACGCTGAAAATAGTCTTCGCTGCGATAGGTGGTATTTTCGGGACGGGAAACGTCGCGCAGCTCCATGGACAGTTCCCCATCGACAATGCGAATACGTTCGCGGCCGTCCGCCCGGACATAAGCAATTTCACTGTAGAGCAGAATATCTTCGAGAACATCACGGGGGGGATCGACATCCAGACGCCGGTACCAGATCTGCCGGCGGTGGGACCGGGCGAAATCGCGGTAGATGGAGGCATCGACCGGCAGCAGACTCAGGGCGCGCAGATCCTCCTCGATGGAACGAAGAAAATCCCCGACTTCCCGGGCGACCAGTTCGGCACGCACCTCCAGAGCCTCGGAGGCCTGCTCGTTGAGGGCCCGCGTTGCGCCTTCAAGAAGAAGGCGTTCAACCAGGCGCAGGCTGTGACTGGAATTGAGAGCAAGAATGACAAGGGGGAGAATCGACAGCACCCAGAAGGCGATCAGGACCTTGCGATGCAGATTGAGTCGAAACATCAATGACCGGATCTGCCCCACCCTACGGGGCTGCTAGGGCGGGGACTCTGCTGATTTCTGGCACCCAAATCAGAGATTGCGCCCCACCACGTAATCGGCAAGCGTGCAAAAAGCGGCCTTTTCAGCACAATCCGGGAAGATTTCGAGCAGCTTTTTGGCTTCGGCGACCAGCTCGCCGGCCCGGCGCCGGGTGTAGTCGATACCGCCATAGCGCTCAATCAGGGCGACGACGTCTTCGATGTGGGTATCTTCCAGTTCGTCCAGTTCAACGATCTCCTCGATGCGACGCACCTCGTCATCGCTGGCCTGGCGCAGGGTATGAATCAGCGGCAGGGTCATCTTCCCCTCGGCCAGATCCTGTCCGCGCCGCTTGCCGAACTCCTTCTGATCCGCCACATAGTCCAACGCGTCGTCCATAAACTGAAAGGCGATCCCCAATTTCATGCCGAGCTCACGCAGGGCGTTTTCCTGCTCCTCAGAGGCTTCGGCAAGGATGGCGCCGCACTGACAGGCCGCTGCCATGAGGACCGCGGTCTTGTTGCGCACAACTTCGATATACCGCTCTTCGGTCAGATCGAGGTCACAGGTGGAAACCAGCTGCAGCACCTCGCCTTCCGCCATCATGGTGGTGGCATCGGACAGGGCCTTGAGAATGGCGAGATTGCCGTCACGCACCATGATGGAGAAGGATTTGGCAAAGAGAAAGTCGCCGACCAGCACGGAGGCCTCATTCCCCCAAACGGCGTTGGCTGAAGCATTCCCGCGACGCAGGGCGGCGCCGTCGACAACATCGTCATGAAGCAGGGTGGCGGTGTGAATAAATTCGACCACGCTGGCAAGACCGATGTGCTTGTCCCCTTGATATCCCGCCAGTCGGGCGGACAGCAAAAGCAGCATCGGCCGCACCCGCTTACCGCCACTGCCCAGCACGTACTCACCGACCTTGCGGATTAAAGCGACATCCGAACGGAGGTCTTCCCGAAATTGCGCCTCAACCGCCTCAAGATCATTTTTAAGTAATTTCAATACGTTTTGCATTGCCTCAACCGCCGGGGGAAAGTCTTGCTATGGTATGAAATCGCCCTTTTGGTTGTCAAAGTTTTTTTCCTCCTGCAGGGCGGGAAAAGCCAACCGAAAACAGGCCCCCCGGTCACTGGCAACCAGATCCAGGCTGCCCCCGTGATCTTCAACCAGCTTTCGACACAGGGACAGTCCAAGTCCGGTCCCTTCATCACTTGACTTGGTGGAATAAAACGGCTCGAAAATCTTTTCGGCCACCTCGGCGGGGACCCCCGGTCCGTCATCACGCACCAACAGTTCGACCAGACCTCCGTTTTGAGCCAGCTCAAGATCGATGCGGCCCCGCCCCTGCATGGCCTGTGCCGCGTTCAGGAGCAGATTGACCAGCACCTGACGCAGCTGGTCGGCATCCCCCCGCACACGAAAGTGCCCCCTTTTCGGATGGACATGCAGGGCGACATAACGAAAGAGCTTCTGGGGCCTGAGGCTGTCCAGAACACCGGCCACAAGCTCCAGAAGGTCGATGGCCACCATTTCCTCCGGCGCCGAACGCGCCAGGCCCAGCAATCCGCCGGTAATACGCCGGCAGCGCCGGCACTCCTCAATGATGCCGAGCACATCGTCCCGACGGGGATCGTCTTCCTCCAGGTCATCCAGGAGCAATTCGGCATAGCCGAGGATGATGCCCACCGGGTTGTCGATTTCGTGGGAGACTCCGGCAGCCAGCTGACCGATGGCCGCCAGCCGTTCCGAACGGATCAGCTGCCGTTGGACCATCTTCAGTTCCTCATTGGCCTTTTGCAGTTCAAGATTGCGTTCGGTCAGGGATTGCTGGCTCGCCGCCAGGCTGGTCGCCATCTCGTTGAAAGCCTTGGCCAGCTGGCCGATTTCATCCTCGCGGTCCGCCGGCATCTGGGTTTCGAGCCGACCCGCACCGACGGCGCGCACCCCCCGGGTCAATTCTTCCAGGGGCCTGGTGAACCTGCGCGCAACCAGCCCGGCCAACACCAGCGAAATTCCCAGGGCGCCCAGGGCAATAAGGGCGAAACGCACCCTGATCTCGCCAATCCTCTCCTCGACCCGTCCTGTACTGATGACATAGCGGGCGAAAAGGATACGTTCCCCCGTCGGTCCCAGGACCGGCACCACCAGATCAAGAACGGCGGGCCCTTCGGGCAATCTGCGCTGGCGCACATAAATCTCATGGTCGGCATTGCCCAGAGACAAATCCGCCAGGTCCAGACGTTGAGACAACGCCACCGGAGGGTAATCACCAAAGGGGTCTGACAGATAGAGCCGGCGTCCGCCGGAGCTGTACAGGGCCACCCGCATCAGGTCGGGATTGGCAGCCAGGAGACGACCGACCTGATGATGCGCAGGGGAATCCCCGGCGAACTGGCCGCGGAACAGTTTCATGACCTCAGGCGTGGCAAAACGGACAAAAGCGCGGCTTTGCGCTACCAGCGCCTGCTGCCACTGGTGGGCCTGATTGCGTTCCAGCACGAAAAAGGCGGTCAGCAACACGACCGCCAGAATGGTTCCGGTGTAGAAGAAGAGTTTGGCACCGATGCCGAGTTTCACGTTTTTGGGTCCGTAACAGCCTGAAATAGCGTTTGAATGAGCATAGAGAAGCGCCCCCTCACCTGTCAAGCACACCGGAGAGACATCCCGCATGCAGACAGCCGGAATTTCATCTTGACAGCCTGGTGAGAGCCCTCTATATTATGACCGTTTTTGTCTTAAATTAGAGTCGCTTGACTCTCCGGCATTTGCCTATAAACTTCAACCCGTTATCTCCGCAATCTGCCACAACCATTTTCAAGGAGGACCCATGGAGACACCGGCCTACGACTACCGGATCGTCCGCAGTTTTGTGGTCTGGAGTTTGGTATGGGGACTGGTCGCCGTGCTTGTCGGCGTCCTGATCGCCTTTCAGCTCTGTGACCCCTCATTGAACCTGCCGCCGTTTCTGACCTACGGCCGCCTGCGCCCCCTGCACACCAACGCGGGGATTTTCGGCTGGGGCATCGGCAGCTTCTTTGCGCTCTTCTTCTTCATGGTGCAGCGACTCTGTCGCACACCGCTGTGGAGTTCCAAACTGGCCCGCTTCCAGCTCTGGTTTTTCAACGCCACCATCATCGCCGCCGCCATCACGCTGCTGCTCGGCTACAACACCTCCAAGGAATATCACGAACTGGAGTGGCCCCTTGATATCATGGTGGTCATCCTCTGGGTGGTCTTCGCCATCAACATCATCATGACCATCATCAAGCGGCGTGAAGAGCAGATGTACATCTCCCTCTGGTACATGCTCGCCTGCCTGGTCGGTGTCGCCGTCCTCTACCTGGTCAATGCCGCCGAAATACCCGTTTCCCTTTTCAAGTCCTATTCGGCCTACGCCGGCACCAACGATGCCAATGTCCAGTGGTGGTTCGGCCACAATGCTGTCGCCATGGTTCTGACCGCACCGCCGCTGGCCGTCTTCTACTATTTTCTGCCCAAATCGACCGGGGTACCGATCTACAGCCACCGGATGTCGATCATCGCCTTCTGGAGCCTGATTTTCATGTACCTGTGGACCGGCGCCCATCACCTGCTCTGGACACCGGTGCCCGACTGGGTCCAGACCCTGGCGATGGGATTCTCGGTGATGCTGATCGCCCCCTCATGGGGCAGCGTCTTCAACGGCTACCTGTCGATGCAGGGTGAATGGCAGCAGATGAAGTCGAACTATCTGGTCAAGTTCCTGATTCTGGGCATCACCTTTTACGGCCTGCAGACCCTGCAGGGCCCGTTGCAGTCGATCCGCTCCTTCTCCGCCTTTATCCACTACACCGACTGGGTCCCCGGCCATGTGCACATGGGTACGATGGGCTGGGTCTCCCTGGTGCTGTTCGCCGGCATCTACTATCTGACCCCCTACCTGTTCGGCCGCAAGGTCTACAGCATTGGTCTGGCGAACCTGCATTTCTGGCTGGTCCTGATCGGCCAGCTCATTTATTCCATCAGCATGTGGATCGCCGGGGTGCAGCAGGCGAGCATGTGGCATGCCACCAACCCGGACGGCAGCCTCACCTACACCTTTATCGAGACGCTGGCCGAGATGTATCCCTACTACTGGGTGCGCGCCTTTTCAGGTGTTATCTATCTGGCCGGGGTTGTGGTCTTCCTCTACAACCTCTACATGACCGCCAAAAAAGGTGAGCCTGCCGAGCAGCTCGCTCAGCAGGCCAACTGATCAGGGAGGGTGACATCCATGTGGGAAAAGAAACCTGTACTGCTGCTTGTTCTGGCTACGGTCACCATACTGGTCGGCACTGTCATAACCATGGTGCTCCCCTTCGCCTGGGTCAACACCGACAAGGACAGGATCGCAACCGTGACCCCTTACAACCCTCTGGAGCTGGCCGGCCGGGACGTCTACATCCGCGAGGGCTGCAACAACTGCCATTCCCAAACCGTGCGTCCGCTGGTCACGGAAGTTCTGCGCTATGGCGACTACTCCAAATCGGGTGAGTTTGTCTACGACCAGCCGCATCTGTGGGGGTCCCGCCGCATGGGCCCCGATTTGGCCCGTATCGGCGGCAAATACCCGGACGCCTGGCACTACAAACATATGCACGACCCAAGATCGATGGTGCCGCAAACCAATATGCCCGCCTATGCCTTTCTGGAGGAAAACAAGGTCGATCCGGAAGAAACCCGCCACAAGATGGATGTTCTTGGTTTCCCCTATTCCGAGGCTGACATCAAAAACCTTGCCGGCAAAAGCGAAATGGACGCTATCGTCGCCTATCTGCAAAAACTCGGAACCGGCATCGATTGGCGCAAACAGAATGAAACAACAGTGGTCGGCGATCTGGCCAATCCCTTCCCGGGAGACAAATCGGCCATTGAAGCGGGCGAAAAGCTGTACGGCAAACACTGCGCCGCCTGCCACGGCGAGAACCGCCAGGGCGATATCGGCCCCGACCTGACCGGACTGGCCGGCATGGAGGACGCGGACCTGTTCCAAATCCTTTACAACGGAATTCCTGATGGCGGCATGCCTTCCTTCTCGAAACTGGGCGCCACCAAAAACTGGCAGCTGGTCAACTACCTGCTGCACGAAGACTGACCGATGGACTGGGCCTCTGTCTTCTACCTTGGTTTCACACTGCTTCTGCTGGTGATTTTCGCCCTCATCGTGGCGAGAACCTACAGCCGCAGACACCGCGACCGGGGGGAAGAGCCCAAATACCGGATGCTGGATGACGACTGAGACACCATCTTCACTGGGGGATGACAAACATGACCACGGAAAACAACCAGAATCATCAGGTGGACGGAATCGAAGAAAACCGTGAACGCCGGCCGCCGGCCTATTTCAACATCCTCTTTTTCGGCCTGATCATCTGGGCGGTCATTTTCATGGCCTACTATCTGTTCAGCGGCTGGAGCAGCGAGGCTGAATTTCAGCAGAAAATGAGTCAGCACCAGAAAGAACACGCCCAGAAGGCCCCGGCACCGCAAACGGGCACTTCGCCAGCCGCTGCGGCAACAAAAAAGACCGGCAACGGTGATGCCGCGGCCGGAGAAAAGCTGTTTGCCAGCCGTTGCGCCATGTGCCACGGAGCTGAAGGCGGAGGCGGTATCGGTCCGAACCTGACCGACAAACAGACTCTTTATGGGGCAAGCTTTGAGGATGTGCGCGAGAGTATCGCCAAAGGCCGGCCGCGCGGCATGCCCGCCTTCGGCAACCAGCTGGCGCCTGCGGACATCGACAATTTGGCCGCATATGTTCTGTCCTTAAGCAAGTAATCGGTTCAGCCGAACTGAACCTTTCCTGCCGAACGTGTTACGGCCGGCCCGGTTCTGTATCGTGCCGGCCGTCTCTCCTTTCAGATGGACAAAACGGGAACCCCTCGATATCTCGGCCCCAGGCGACGTCTGTTTCAGTGGCTTTGCAGCCTGGCCATTCTCCTGCTGCCTTTCGGTTCCTGGCACGGGCGCAGCCTTTTGCGGCTCGACGTCGACAGCCTGTCGCTGCATCTGGCGGGCCAGATCCTGCGTCTGGAGGATCTGCACCTGGTTCTGTTCGCCAGCCTGCTGCTGGTGGTTCTCTTTCTCCTGGTGACCATGGTTTTCGGACGCGTCTGGTGCGGCTGGGCCTGCCCCCAGACCACTCTGACCGACCTGGCCGAATGGTGGAGCCGCAAGCTCGGCCTCAAGGTTCGAGACAACCGATTGCAGGGTGCCATGTGGCGCAAAGTCCTTGCCCATGGTGGTTTCGCCCTGCTGGCGCTGCTGGTGGGAGCCAACCTGGTCTGGTATTTTGTCGATCCCTACCGGTTTTACGTCGAACTGGCCTCTGGCTCCCTGCACCCGGGTGCTGTCGGCACCTGGCTGGTGACGGCGGTACTGGTCTATACCGATCTCGGTTTTGTCAGGCGGCTGGTCTGCCGGGATTTCTGTCCCTACGGGCGCTTCCAGACGGTTCTGGCCGACAAGGGCACGCTGGTGTTGCATCGGCCCGAGTCGGAAGCGCCACGCTGCATCGAATGCGGCGCCTGCGTCAGGGTGTGTCCCATGGGCATCGACATTCGCGAGGGCTACCAGGTCGAATGCATCAACTGCGGCCGCTGCCTGGATGCCTGTCGTCAGGTGATGGCGCGCCTGAACCAACCGGGCCTGATGGTCTACTCCTTCGGCACTGAAGGTGGAACCTGGCGCACCGTTCTCAATCCCCGCACTCTGTTGCTGACTGCAGCCACCCTCATTTTATGCTCGATCCTGGCGCTGAACATTGGGACCCGACAGGAAGCGACGCTAAAAGTGGCCGCCAGCCACACCGCCATCAGCCGGCTGGATACCCGGGGGCGCACCCTCGCCTTCTTTGACGCCTGGATCGGCAACCAGAGCCAGTCCCGGCACCGCTATACCGTCACCGCGACAACGCCAAAGGGCGCCGTCCTCGAAATACGCGGACAAACGGAGGGAATCGAACTTGCCCCCGGGAAAAACCTGGCGGTATCCTTTGTGCTGCTGTACCCCGGCCGGGACAAGGCCACCATTGTTCTGCATCTGGTTGACGAAACGGGTCGCACCGTTGCCGAACAGGAGGTCATTGTGCTGCCGGCAACCGATACATCCACATCCAGCGTGAAGCCATCATGAACCCAAAGCGCACCAAAACCTACCCCCTGCTGATCGGCGTCCTCGTTTTGCTGTTTCTTGCCTTTACCGGCTGGTCCGTCTACCGGGCCGTCCGGTCGAGCCCCGAAGTGCTCGATCCCGACTATTACAGCCGCGGCCTGCGCTACAATCAGACCCTGATGGAAAAAAAGGCCGCCGCCAGCCTTGGCTGGCACCTGTCCAGCCATCTGGAGGGAAGCCAATTGACAGTTGAGCTGAGTGACGCACAAGGCAAGCCGGTGACCCGGGCCCGGGGCCGCCTGCGTCCCGCCGACAGCACCCGGTTCCCCCCTCTTGTACTGGAGGAAACCCGACCAGGGCACTACCACACCCGCCTGCCCGGCACTCTGACCGGACATATCCGGGTGCGCCTCGAACTGGAACGGGACGGGGCACGCCTGATTCGCGATCTGCTGCTGGCAGTCGGCCATGAGTGAAAAGATTTGCCTGCATTGCGGGCTGCCGATCCCGGCGTCCGACCTCATCACCCACAGCCACAACGGCGAAACACTGGCCTTCTGCTGCCGGGGCTGCCTTGGCGCCTGGCTGTTGATACACGAAGCCGGACTGGAAAGTTTCTATCAGAATCCGGATTGGCAACCGGGATTGGCCGGCAAAGATGTTTTTGAGCAGCGTTTTGATGACGAGGAGCTGCAAGGCTGCCTGGTCACCGAACCGGACGGCCGGGCCTCCCTTCACCTGCTGCTGGACGGCATCCGCTGTGCCAGTTGCTGCTGGCTGGTGGAAAGAGTGCTGCAGAAAACCCGCGGGGTGCTGTCCGCCCGGGTCAATTACGGCACCCATCGGCTGCACCTGGTTTTCGACTCCCACAAGGCAACCCCGGCCGCACTGTGCCGCACCATCGCCAAACTGGGTTACCGCCCTCGCCCCTACAACGCAAAATCCTGGAAGGAGGAGTTTGAACGCCAAAGACGACGCGACCTGATTCGTTTTGGAACCGCCGTTTTTCTCTCCATGCAATTGATGGGCTACAGCCTGGCCCTGTATGCCGGCTTTTTCCAGGGGATGGCCACCGATGCCAGAACCTTGCTGCAATGGCTCTCCGGGGCGGTATCGACGCCGGTCGTCTTCTACTGTGGCTGGCCCTTTCTGTCCGGAGCCGCCCGCAGCCTGCGCAACAGACAACCCGGCATGGACCTGCTGATAGCGCTGGGCGTTCTTGCCTCGTGGAGTTACAGTGTCGTGGCCCTTTTCACCGGTGCGGAAGTCTATTTTGACACCGCCGCCATGATCGTCACCCTGATCCTGCTGGGACGTCTGCTCGAAGCGGCGGCCCGACGCCGTGCCGGCGCGGGCATCGATCGCCTGTTGCAGCTCGCACCCCAGCAGGCGACCCTGGTTCAGGATGGACAAACCCGTACCGTCGCCAGCACCAGCCTCAAACCGGGAGACACCGTCCTGGTCGCCCCCGGCGACCGCTTTCCCGCTGACGGTGCCGTCATCGAGGGGCACTCGGATATCGACCGGGCCGCTGTCACCGGCGAAGCCACTCCGGTCACCTGCCGCCCGGGCGACCGCGTCGAAGCCGGAACCACCAACCTCACCCACACCCTGCGGGTCCGGGTGTTGTGTCCGGCCGCCGAATCGTTTATCGCCCGCATCGCCGCCCTGGTGGAGGAGGCTCAAAGCCGCAGGGCTCCGATTCAAAACCTGGCGGACAAGGTGGCGGCCTGGTTTGTGCCGGCAGTTCTCACTCTGGCCGCCGGCACCTTCAGCTACTGGTTCACCGCAACCGGCCAGCCGTCCACAGCTCTGGTCAACGCCGTTTCGGTCCTGGTCATCGCCTGTCCCTGCGCCCTGGGCCTGGCCACTCCGGCCGCCATTCTGGTCGCGTCCGGAAGCGCCGCCGGTGCCGGGATTCTCTTTCGCGGCGGCGACATCGTCGAAGCGGCCGGCCGAGTCGATCTGGTGGCGTTTGACAAGACGGGCACCCTGACCCTGGGACAGCCGGAGGTGACCCATCTGGTCCCGGTCGACTGCAGTGAGGAAGAGCTGCTGGCAACCGCCTCCAGAGCCGAGGCGGGCAGCCGCCATCCCATCGGTCGGGCCATTCTGGCTGCCGCCGCCGAACGCGGCATCCAGCCGGAACTTTCGGCAGGCATTGAAACCATCGCCGGAGTCGGCGTGCAGCTCCCCACACGGAAAGGAACCATCAGGGCAGGACGGTCCATCTTGCATCCCCCGGGGGCGGAAAAAGTCCAGCTTCCGGAACAGGTCACCCGGGTCGACGTCAGCATCGGCAGCCGCTATCTGGGAGCCATCGGGCTTGCCGACCAGATTCGTCCTGAAGCGGCCGCAGTCACGGCGGCACTGCAAGAGTCCGGCTACCACCTTGTCATGCTCACGGGGGACCACGACGGCAGCGCTTCGTCGGTCGCCGCCCGGCTGGGTATCCGTCAGGTCCGTTCCGAACTGACCCCTGAAGCCAAAGCCGCCTGGATTCGGGATCAGCAAAACCAGGGGCATACCGTTCTTATGGTCGGTGACGGCATCAACGATGCCGTCGCCCTGACCCAAGCCGATGTCGGCTGCGCCCTGTCCGGGGGTACCGACATCGCGCTGGAAAACTCCGACCTGGTTCTGACCCATCCCCATCTCGACGGGTTACCGACGGCGTTGCGGCTGGGGCGCAAAACTCTGGCCGTTATTCGGCAGAATCTGGCCTGGGCGTTCTGCTACAATCTTCTGGCCCTGCCCCTGGCAGCCACAGGCCAACTGCTGCCCGTCATGGCCGCGGCCGCCATGGCATTGAGTTCGGTCTGTGTTCTGGCCAACTCACTCCGTCTGGGAGGGGGCACCCGCATCAAGGAAGGGAACACCGGGGAAAGACGTTATGCCTGAGTCGATCATCATTCTCATTTTTCTTTCCCTCTGCCTGGGAACCGGCGTGTGGCTGATTTTTCTCTGGGCGGCGCGCAAGGGAGAATTTGACGATACCGAAGGGCCCAAATATCGTATGCTTGCCGATGACGACCCACCCGCTTCAAAGAGCAGGAATCCGACCAACCATGACCATGAATCCCCCCATGACTGAATCCGTTTTGACCATGGCCTTTGTCACCGGTCTGCTCGGTTCCGGTCACTGCATCGGCATGTGCGGCGGGCTGGTTACCGCCCTGTCCGTCACCGAGACCGGTCGCCGGGGCGGCTGGCCGTTCCAGCTGCTCTACCATCTCGGTCGCACGATGACTTACGTTGGCCTTGGGGCCCTGATCGGCTGGCTGGGCTCCCTGCTGCCCTTGCAGGACAGTCTCGGACACATGACCAGAATGCTGCTGCTCGGGTCCGACCTGTTCGTCATCCTTCTGGGACTGGGAACAGCCGGGGCCTTTGCCTGGCTCAATCTCAACAGACTGGAATTTCCCGGACCGGCACGGGCCATGGGACTGATGGTGCGCCGTTTGCGGTCATGGCCGCCTGCCCTGGCCGCGCTGCCGGTGGGACTGCTGATGGGCTGGCTCCCCTGCGGCTTCGTCTATGCCATGCTCCTGACAACCGCACAGGGGGGATCGGCGCTTCTGGGAGGAGCAACCATGCTCCTGTTTGGGCTGGGGACCACGCCGGCTTTGCTCCTGTTCGGCCGGACCGCCAGCTGGCTGGGGCAAAAGGCGCGTCAATGGATGCTGCGGGGCGCAGGACTGGCCGTGGCCGTTATCGGCATCCTGCACCTGCTGGGCCACCTGAAAATGCCGGGATAGCCAACCCTGCCCGCCCGCGGACCTCACAGGGTGTCAGGGCCGTTTCTCAGCCGTTTTCGCGGCCTTGACCGGCACAAACTGCCGCTTTTTGGCCTGCCAGCGGTAACCGCCGGCATCCCAGACCTTCTCCAGCAGGTCCCAGTTGAGATGGACCCCCTTCATCTCGTCATAGACATCGGAAGCGGCGAGAATCTCGGCATCATCAACCACAGCATTACCATCGGAATCGGCCCAGAGCACGGGGCGGACCGTCACCACATCCGCACCACCGACACGGGCCTCCCCATCCGTATCCTCTCCCTTGAGAACGACTTCGCCGGAAAACTTCACCGAGGTATCGAGGACGGCGTCATCAGCAACCCGGACCAGGTAAACGATACGTTTGCGGTCCTCCCCGGGCTTGACAATCCAGCGTGCAGTCCCGTTGATATTGTCGAGACTCGAAGCGGGCGGGTTGGCCTCGATCAATTTCCACCCCGGGGGGAAATGCTCACGCAGAATAAAACCGCGCTCACGCAACTGCGCATCAAGACGAACCCGTACGGGGAGCACGCTGCCAGGAGCGGCATGCACCGGCAGCAACCGCCGGGCCATGACCCTGACGGCGGAGACGCCATGATGCCTGACAAACCACAAACCCGTAGCCAGAGCGCACAGCGCCAGGACGGACAGGGCCAGCCACCAGCGGCGCGCGTTCTGAACCGGAGCAGGGCTGTCGCCCTCGGCTGGCTCCGTTTCCTCACGCCGCAGCAGCCTTTCGACCGGAACTTCCAGAGCCTCCGCCAAAAGCAGGGCATTGTCGCGCTTGATGCTCGGATAACGGTTGTTTTCCCAGCGGCTGATGGTATCGGTCGTCACACCCACGACCTTGGCAACATACAACTGGGTCAGCTTCTTTTGTTCCCGAATCTGGCGAATCACCCGACCATCGATGGAAACGGTCGGCGGCAGTCTGACGTCCATATCTCTCTCCCGATGCAGGCCCGGCAAGTCTAACAGGAGTCGCAACCCGTGAAAAGGGGCAAAATCGACCCGACGCAACAAAACCAAAACATGTTCCACAACCCGACATGGAGATTTACAACCACTTGAAATCACTTTTTTTCATATCGACATCGGCCGACATTCAGGCTGATGTCTGATGTCCGCCCCCAACCATCCTGCTATAAATGCACCCAGCTACGGGGCACCGTGCCCCAAATATTCACATTGAGAGGAGAATGGGTATGAAACGTTTCATCGCTGTTCTGGTTGCCATCGGCTTCATCGCTCTTGGCTCCGCCGCCATCGTCTCGGCTGACAACGGTCCGGAAGTCATCAAACTTCCGGCCAAGATGGGCACCGTCACCTTCCCGCACAAGGCGCATCAGGAGCGCATCGGTGACTGCAAGACCTGCCATCACAATGGCGTCGAAGCCGGGGCCTGCCGTGGCTGCCATGACGGCAGCAAGGCTCCCAAGTTCAAGAATGCCGCTCACAAACGTTGCAAGGGCTGCCACAAGGAAAAAGGTGTGAGCACCTCCTGCAAGACCTGCCACAAGAAGTAACTTGCGCAGGGAGACTGCCAAAAAGCCCGGGCCTGTCGGTCCGGGCTTTTTTATTCAGATTCATGAATACTTTTTCGCACTTTTTCTCTTGAACTGCACCGGCAAATTGTTATACATTCCCCTTGCCTTGAGTCCCATGGGCTCAGGTTGACCCCGTGTACACCCCCCCTCCGTGCACGGGGTCTTTTTTAACAACCCCCATAGAGAAGAGTTCTTGCCCGAGGCAGAACTTTCCGCTATGGTTCACAACAAGCTATGTTTCCAGCTTCGGCCTCTGGGCCGAAGACCTTTGGCCCCGTGATTCCCCTCCTTCACGGGGTCTTTTTTTTGGAAACCTGGCCTGCAGTCCTGCATCGTTCTGTTAGACTTGAGTCGCTATGACTGCAGCAACACCCCACTCCATCCGACCGACCGCCGCCGAACTGGCAACTCTGCCCGAGGACGGCGGTCCGAAATACAATCGGCTGATCTTCGAAAAAAGCCCCTACCTGCTCCAGCACGCGCAAAATCCCATCGACTGGTATCCCTGGAATGACCAGGCATTTGCCGTCGCACGGGAAAGGGATGTTCCCGTTTTGCTCTCCATTGGCTATTCGACCTGCCACTGGTGTCATGTCATGGCCCGGGAATCGTTTGCGTCGGACACGATCGCCGATCTGGTCAATCGTCATTTTGTCGCCATCAAGGTTGATCGCGAAGAGCGCCCCGATGTTGACGCAACCTACATGAAGGTCTGTCAGCTCATGACCGGTGGCGGAGGCTGGCCGCTGACGTTGCTGCTCACTCCCGACAAAAGACCCTTTTTTGCCGCGACCTATCTGCCACCGACCTCACGCGGCCGGCAATTCGGCCTGCAGGAGTTGCTGCTCAAGGTAGCAGACATGTGGCGCAACGACCGGGAGCAACTGCTGCTCGGCGCCCAACGCGTCACCGATACATTGACCCGGATCGAACAAAACCCAGCGACCGTCACCGACCCCGATGCCGAACTGCTCCACAAGGCCCTGGTCCAGTATCGCGCCGATTTTGATTCGGTCTGGGGCGGATTTGGCGCTCCGCCCAAATTCCCCGCCCCTCACAATCTCTCCCTTTTGGTGCGCCTGCAGCGACGTTTCCAGGCCGCTGACGCCGGTGACATGGTCCTGGCCACCCTGAAGGCCATCCGTTTCGGTGGCATTTACGATCAGCTCGGTTTCGGCATACACCGCTATGCGGTCGACCGCAGGTGGCTGGTCCCCCATTTTGAAAAGATGCTCTACGATCAGGCGTTACTGATTCTCTCCTGCTGCGATGCGGCCGAAATCGACACCTCGGGACTGGCCCAGCGCATGGCCCTGGAAACCGCCGCGTACCTGCTGCGCGACCTGCGCCACGAAAAAGGAGCCTTTTTCTGCGGCGAAGATGCCGATTCCGAAGGCAAAGAAGGCACCTTTTATCTCTGGAGTCTGCCCGATGTCCAAAGGGACCTGCCGGCCTCCACGGCCGAAAAGGCCGCGCGCCTGTTTCAGATGAGTGAAGCCGGGAACTTCGAGGGGAGTACCATCCTGACCCTGCACCCGGACGGCCTGGAGCAGCCGTATTTCGACGCGGTGCGGGCCAGCCTGTTTGCCTTGCGCGAACAACGTCCCCGGCCCCACCGGGACGAAAAGATCCTTACCGGCTGGAACGGCCTGGCTGTTGCCGCCCTGGCGCGGGCCGGAGCCGTCTGGCAGCGCCCTGAACTGATTGAAGCCGCACGCCGGGCCGCAAACTTCCTGCTCGACTTCCTGCGCCGCGGCGATGGCCGCCTGCTGCGCCGCTACTGTGATAGCGAGCCGGCCATACCGGCGTTTCTTGAGGATTATGCCTTTTTTGGTCTGGGCCTGTATGAACTTTATCAGGCCGACTTCGACGAGCGATGGCTGCTTGAAGCCCTTGGGCTGACAGGAGATATGCTCGACCTGTTCCGCGATGATTCCGGCGGTCTGTACGACAGCGGCCGCGACACGGAAACCGTCCTGGTACCGGGCCGCAATCTTCAGGATGGCGCGCTGCCTTCAGGAATCTCGGCGGCCACCGACCTGCTTTTGCGTCTGGGCCGCCTGACCGGCGACACGCATCTGGAACAGGCCGCTGAAGGCCTGCTGCGCCGGCATAGCGCCGAGGCGCAGCGCTATCCGCGCGCCTATTCCTGGCTGCTTTCTGCTCTCGACCGCTGGCTCGATCCGGAACCGACCCTGGTTCTGGTTCCGGAACCGGGCACCGAGGTCGGTCCCATCCTTCGCCAGCTGTACACCCAAACCGGGAAACGGCCCGCCACCCTGATCGCCACGGACAGGCTGCGACAGCTCGACCTGCCCGCGCTGCAGCAACGGAAGGCGCTGGATGAAAGGACCACATTCTGGTACTGTGCCGCCGGACAATGCCATCCGCCGACAACGGACATCAGCCAGATTGAAAAGTATCTGCTCGGCTGACGCAACAGTTGGAAACAAAGAGGTATGGAGATGAATCAGCATTACCAGGGCAGCTGCCACTGTGGACGAGTCACCTTCGAACTGGACTGCGACCTGACAACGGCGGTCCGCTGCAACTGCTCCATCTGCCGCCGCAAAGGCGTCCCCATGCTTCTGGCGGCGGAAGGCACCTTCCGCCTCACTAAAGGCGAAGACTGTCTGAGCCTTTACCAGTTTCACACCGGCCGGGCCAGACACTACTTCTGCAAGGTCTGCGGGGTTTATACCCACCACAACCCTCGCTCCAACCCGCAGCAGGTCCGGGTCAACGCCGGATGTCTGGAAGGGGTTGATCCGCTGGCACTGTCGCCAAAACTGATTGACGGCGCCTCTTTTGACTGAAGCCGGCAGGTGAAAAACTGCAGGGTCAGCCCTGGAGCACCTTGAGCAGATGCGGTACCAGCTGCTTTTTGCGTGACAGGACGTTTTTCAGCTCGTACAGGTTGTCGTCAAGGGCCGGGTAGCCGATCAGATAAGGGAGTTCCTTGCCGCCCAAAGCAAGCAGCAAGCTGGTGGCATGGACAATGTCCGTGACCAGCAGGCCGATCATGCCCAGCCCCTTTTCCTCCTTCAGGCGCGCAAGTTCCCGTTCCAGCTCCGCACGACGCTCGTGGAACTCCTCGAAGCTGACCACCTCGACCTGACCAATACCGAAACGGAGCCTGTCGCTGGCAAACTCCTTGAAATCGGACAGGACAAGCTCCCGGGTGCTGGCGAACCCCGTCAGGGAACTGCCGGCCTGGAACATGCGCCGGCCGAACTCGACCCCATCGTAGCCGCACAGTCCCCCCAGCCAATCGGCCGTCCGGCGGTCGACGTCGGTGGTTGTCGGCGACTTGAGCAACACGGTGTCGGACATCAGCCCGGCCAGCATAAGGGCGGCATAGGCCGGTTCGGGCTCTATCCCCGCCTGCCGGTAGAGCCCGGCGACAACAGTACAGGTGCTGCCGACCGGCTGATTGACAAAACGGATGGGCTGATCGGTGTGGAAATTGCCCAGGCGATGATGGTCGATCACCTCCAGAATCTCCACCTTGTCGGCGCCGCTGACCGCCTGCCCCAGCTCATTGTGATCGACCAGTATCAGCTTGACGGGTGAAGGTTGCAGCAGGTTGCTTTTGGTGAGAATGCCCACCACCCTGTCTTCATGATTGACGACAATGCCGCCCGGGTCCTGGTGATGAATCAGCTTCAGACGCACATCCTCGACCCGCTCATGCTGCTCAACCCGCAAAAAATCGGCCCGCACCAATTCCCCGACCGGGGTTGCCAGCCGGCTGAGCCAGGCGCTGGTAGCGGTATCAAAAGGGGTTGATATCAGCACTGTCCCCGTCTTCTCCGCAAGGGCGATCAGGCCCGGGTCCAGCGGCAGCCCCCCGGTCACCACCAGAGCGCGCACGCCGGCCTGGAGGGCATGCTGCTGGATCTCCGGCCGGTCCCCGGTCAGAAGGACCACCCGGCCCGGATCCTGCCGCCCCAGTTTCTCGGCAAAGGTTTCCACCGACATGGCGCCGACATACAGGTCCAGCTCCTCAACACAGTCGTTATCCCCGCCGACGAGAACCTTGCCGCGCAGGCAGCGCGCCAGGGTCGCCATACTGGTACGTACCCGCCTGATATCCGCCTCGCGCCGCGGCACCAGAAAGTGCTCGGTAATGCGTTTGAGCACCAGCAACCCGGCGGGACACCCTTGTTCGTCGACCACCGGAATCTGACGGATATTGTGCAGATGAAACAGTTCCATCGCCCGCGACAGGGGCTCATGCTGCCGCAGGGTTATCACCTGGTCACCGATGACATCAGCCACCCGCGGATAAACATCATTGAGCAGCTCGGGTTGCGGCAGCGACAGCTCCTCCAGCACGAATTCGGTCTGACGGTTCAGATGCCCGGCCCGTCCGGCGCGCACCTCGCTCCGGCCCTGACGCTGCAGCAGGCGGGCATAGGCCATGGCGCTGCAGATGGAATCGGTATCGGGATTGCGGTGCCCAACGACATAGACCCGCTCAGTTTTCATTCCTGACCTCCCTGGCCTTGCTCCCCCGGACGTCCCCGAGCCCCAGGACATTTTCCACCACCCCTCCCAGAGGCATGCCCTGTTTGTCCAGCCAGACCCAGACATCGCCCCCGCCGGTGTTGAACACTTCCTGGTCGAGCTGCACCCGGCAGAACAAAACGTTCCTCAAAGACCGATACTTTTTCGGCCGCTGCTGCGGCGGCAAAATGTCGATAACGATATCAGAGGGCCCCTTGCGGCTGAAGGTCGGCACCACGATATGCCGCCCTTCCTCCAGAGGGCCGTAGAACCCGGCGCGAAAATTGAAAAAAGCGGTCAGCACATCGACCGGCTCCGCTTCGCCGGTCATGGGCAAAGGCTCCCCTTCGGTCACCACCCCATCCCGCTTGACCGTCACACGTACCTGTCGTTTGGCATGGTCATAATAAAAGGTCTTGGTCCGCCCGTAGCGTTTTTTGCCGCGTTTTTTGAAAATCGTCGACGCGTGCCAGATAGTGTGCAGCCGGCCCTCCTCATCCATGCGCATCAGGGACTCGTACTTCTGCTCTCTCTCGCGCGTCAGCCAGGCGGCCAGGCCGAGAGTACGGCCATCCAGAACGGCGCGCCAGGTTCCCGGGGTATCGCCGCGGGTCAGGTAGAATTCTCCCCGGGCCAGGCGTTTGAACCAGAGAAAGGCGATATCGTAGTGATAAATGACATCCGGCAGACCGGCAATGGCGGGAGGAAGGGCCTCCCCGCCGGATGGGGGTGGATCCGCGACCGCCATCGTCGGCGCCGCGGCGAACAGCAGTGTAAAGCCCAGAAGGCCAACCAGACAAAGGCGCATGTTCAGCTCCGAAACAGAAAGAGAATGAATGAAGCATAGCAGACCAGCAGCAGCACGCCTTTACGGCGGCCGATGCGACCACTGAGGGACAGCAGCCAGAGCAGCAGGGTAAAACCAAGCATCATGGGCAGCTGGACGCGCACCAGTTGCGGGTCTATGGCCAGGGGATGAAACAGCGGACAAAGCCCGAGCACAAACAGCAGGTTGAAGATATTGCTGCCGATGACATTGCCGATGCTGATGTCCATTTCGCCTTTCCAGGCGCTGACAACCGACGCGGCCAGTTCGGGCAGGCTGGTGCCGACGGCAACGACACTGATACCGATAACCAGCTCACTGACGCCGAACTGTCGTGCCAGGATGACGGCCGAGCGCACCATCATTTCGGCCCCCACCCCCAGGCCGGCAATACCGACAACCACCCGGACCAGGTCGCGGCCCCGCCGGGATGCCCGCCCGGCACCAACCGCCTCAAAGTTCTCCATCCGCCGCTGACGGCGGGTATCGCGCAGACAGTAACCGAGAAAACCTGTCAAAAGGATCAATTGCACCAGGCCGTCACCGGACCCCAGCGTGCCATCGAGGCAAAGCAGCCCGAACAGGACCGAGACCGCCGTCAGAAAAGGCAGTTCGCGCCGCAAGGTTGCCGACGTCACAGACAGAGGACTCAGAAGTGCGGCACAGCCAAGAATCAGGCCGATATTGGCGATGTTGGAGCCGACGATATTGCCGGCGGCCAGATCCGGGGAATCGCGGAAGGCCGCGGCCAGAGACACCAGCATTTCAGGCATGCTGGTGGCAAAGGCGACCACGGTCATACCGATGACCAGAGGACGGACCCCGAAACCGAGGGCCAGGCGTGAACTGCCGGCTACCAGCCATTCGGCGCCAAGGTAGAGCAGTACCAGACCCGCAACAAAGACCAATGCTGGCAGCAGCATCTTTTCCTCCCAGACATGGAACCGGGCAAGTTTAATCCTTCAGGCAGTCCCTGTCGAGCCTGGTCCGTTTCGTATGCGCACACACAGAAGCTTGACCGGCCCTGACTCTGCCATTAAAATTCGAATATTTCGTTATTCACTGTTGACATGTCATCTTCAGAACAGGCGGGTACGACTATGGACAAGGTCCCCTTCGACAAGGAACAAAACTACGATCGTGAAGCCGAAATTCTCAAGGTTCTGGGGCACCCGGTACGGTTGAAAATTGTCGCCGGTCTGGCCACCCAGAGCTGCAATGTCAAAAAAATCTGGGAATGCCTCGGCCTGCCCCAGGCTACGGTCTCCCAGCATCTGGCCCTGCTGAAGAACAAGGGCATTATCGAAGGCAGACGTGAAGGGGTCGAGGTCTACTATCGCGTGGTTTCGGAAGAAGCCCGCCAGATCATCGACTCCCTCTTTGAACGCAGTGAGAGCCGATGAAACGACTCTGGCTCAAAGCCGGCCATGACCGCCGGGCCCGCAGTGGCCACCCGTGGGTCTTCAGCAACGAGATTGACCGACTTGAAGGCAATCCCGAACCGGGGGACGCGGTGGAGGTTGTCGCCGCCCGGGGCGATTTTCTCGGTATCGCCTACTTCAATCCCCGCCCCCTGATCACCGCCCGGATTCTCACCCGCGAGCAGGAATCGATTGACGAGGTCGATTTCTATCGCAAACGCCTCCAGGCCGCCCTCGATTACCGGGAAAAGCTCTACGGAGACATGCCGTCCCTGCGGCTGGTTCACGGCGAAGGGGACCAGCTGCCCGGACTGGTGGTCGACCGGTACGGCGATGTCCTCGCCGTGCAGCTGCTCACCCTCGGCATGGAAAAGCGCCGCGAGCTTGTCCTGCAGGCGCTGAAGGACCTGCTCAGCCCCGTTGCCATCATTGGCCGCAACGACGTGGCCGTGCGCGAACTGGAGGGACTGGATCGCAAGGTCGAGCTGATTTCCGGTCAGCTGCCGGAGAAACTGATCATCCGCGAACATGGATTGCGCTTCCGTATTGACTTGATGGAAGGGCAAAAAACCGGACACTTCTTTGACCAGAAGGAAAACCACCAGGCGCTGCGCGGACGGGTCGAAGGCCGTGACGTGCTCGACCTGTTCTGCTATTCGGGGGGCTGGTCGGTCCATGCGGCCCGTTTCGGGGCCCGCAGTGTGCTGGGCATCGATATCTCCACCAGGGCCATCGAACTGTCACGCGAAAACGCCCGCCTCAACTACAAGGACGATATCTGCCGCTTCGAACAGGCCGATGTCTTTGAGCTGTTACGGGAAATGGGACAGACCCAGCAGCGCTTTGGCACCATCATTCTCGACCCGCCCGCCTTCGTCAAAAGCAAGAAAAAACTGCCGGAAGCCATTCGCGGCTATTTGACCATCAACCGCCGGGCGTTGCAGCTGGTCGAACCGGGCGGCTATCTGTTCACCTGCAGCTGCTCCTACCATCTCAAACGCGACGTCTTTCTCGACACCCTGCGCAAAGCCGCTGTCCAGGCCGGACGCACGGTCAGGCTGCTGGAGATGCGGGGGCAGGCCTTCGACCACCCGGTCCTGCTTGCCTGCCCCGAAACCGAGTACCTGAAGTGCGCCGTGCTGCAGGTTCTGTAACCTCCTCCGCTCCCGGGTCATCTACCTTTTGCTGCCGAAAAGGTAGATGACCTCATAACTGGCCGGAATCCCCCGTTCATCCCGCCAGGATTCCTCGTACAGGTCGATCATTGCCTGCATCACGCGCCGGCTGGCCAATCCGGGCGGACGTTTGCTGGAGGCATTCCCGGCCCCGATCTTTTTCAGCGAACGCAGCAGCGCCGGCACATCCGGGTGATACTCCTGCAGAATTTCGGATTCGATCCGGCGGCAGGCCAGCCCGGCCTGAACCAGGGCGGCCCGCACATCCCCGACCGAAGGAAAGTCCTGCACATGGCTGACGGCATCAAACCGGGCACTGGCCATACGGTGGGACCGGCGCAGCTCCCGCAGGGAATCGGCGCCGAACAGGGCAAGGAGAAAAGAGC
This sequence comes from uncultured Geothermobacter sp., assembly GCA_964501815.1. GTDB lineage: Bacteria > Desulfobacterota > Desulfuromonadia > Desulfuromonadales > Geothermobacteraceae > Geothermobacter. Next base: position 22,227 of record CAZCUR010000008.1, on the reverse strand, counting down.
CTCCGGGGCACAGAACCCGCGCCAGCTCGGCAAAAGCCGCCTCCAGAGGTTCAACCCATTGGTAAACCGAGCTGGAAGCGACCAGTGCAAAGGCTCCGTCCACGAAAGGGAGCCTCGTGGCGTCGAGATCAACCCCGGAGCGGGCTCCGGTTCGACGCCGGGCGCAACAGGTCATGGCGTGCGCCAGATCCCCGACCACCAGATCCGCTGCGCGGCCGCCGCGCGCCAGTTCGCCGCCGAGATAACCGGTGCCGCACCCCAGATCAAGGACCGGGCCCGCGGGAGCGCTCTGCCAGTCGGCAAAGGCGATCAGACGCCTGACCACCTCTTTTTGAATGCGGGCGTAACGGTCGTATTCCTCGGCATGGCGGTCAAAATGACAGCGCACCAGCCGACGGTCGACATCAGGACTCATGGACAAAGGTCTCCACAAGGGTGCGGAAGCCCGCGGGGCGGCTCAAAAAGGGTGCATGACCGGTATCGGCGAAGATTTCCAGCCGGGCATCCGCCAGACTTTCGGCCAGAAAACGTCCGGCGGCGGGCGGGATAATGACGTCCCGCTCGCCGTGAACCACCAGAACCGGGACGGAAACAGAGTCCAGCTGTGGCCTGAGATCGGTTCGGGCCAGAATGTCCAGACCGGCCTCGGCGATATCCTGAGGCGGCAGGGTGCGCGGGCTGACCGTGCGGCGGGCGACCTGCCGGTAACCGGCCGGGTCGAGCTCCCCTTCGGCGAACATCATACGGAAAAAGGCTTCCATGGTCGGCCGGTAGGCGCGCCGGACATCCCGGCGCATGGCGGCAAGCTGCCCGGGCGGCAGGCCGCCGGACCAGCCGTCACCATTGGTAAACCTGGGAGTCGTGCCGACCAGTATCAGGCCGGTGATATCCATGACTCCCGTTGCAGCCAGCTGCAGGGCCAGCATACCGCCCAGGGACCAGCCGCACACAATCGGCCTGGCCAGCTGCATCGAGGTCAGGCATCGGGCAACCGCCCGCCCCCAGTCCTCCAGCCCGTCCCCGCAGGAGGCGCCACTTTCTCCGTGCCCGGGCAGATCAAGAGCGATCGTCTCACAGCCGGCCGGCGGCTCCTCAAGCAGGGGGTAAAAGGCCCGGTGCGTCATGCACCAGCCGTGCAGCAGCACCAGAGGCCGCCCCTGTCCGGCCCGGACGACATGCAGGCCAGAAGGCGAGGATTCAGCCATGCCCATCGCCCCCCAGCAACCCGGTGACAGCCCGGGCGGCGGCCAGCAGGTCACTGTCGGCATGGTCCGCCATCACGGTGGCCCGCAGGCGGCAGGTCCCCACCGGCACCGTCGGCGGGCGGATTCCCTGGACAAAAAAACCGCGCTCCAGCAAGGCTTCGGTCGCCCGCATGGTCGGGGCCGGCTCGCCGGTCAAGACAGGGACTATCTGGGTCTGGCTGTCGAACAGGTTCAATCCGGCCCGGCGCAGGTAATCGGTGAACAGGGCGGTTTTGCGCCGCAGTTCCCGGCGGCGCCGGGCGCCTTCATCACTTTCGACCAGATCAATGGCAGCCCTGGCCGCCGCGCAGACCGCCGGCGGCAGACTGGTGGAAAAGATGAAGGGACGGCAGCGGTTAATCAGCATGTCGACAACCAGCCTGGAGGCAGCCAGGTAGGCGCCGAACACTCCCAGCGCCTTGCCCAGGGTCCCCATGTGCAGGTCGACACCGTCCAGACATCCCAGTTCTTCGGCCGTGCCGCGGCCGCCTGCCCCGAGCACCCCGGTCCCATGGGCATCATCGACCATCAACAGGGCCTCATGACGCTCCTTGAGGCGCACCAGACCAGGCAGCGGCGCGATATCCCCGTCCATGCTGAAAACCCCGTCGGTGACGATGATGAACCGTCCGCGACGCTTCTTTTGTTCCTCCTCCAGCTGTGCCTCCAGCACCTCCAGGTTGCGATGGGGGTAGACCCTGACGCGGGCGCTGGACAACCTGCAGCCGTCAATGATGGAGGCGTGATTGAGTTCATCGGAAAAAATGACATCGTCCGGCCCGGCCAGCGCCTGAAGAATTCCGCTGTTGGCGGCGAAACCACTGTTGAACACCAGGGCCGCCTCGGTCTTTTTGAAGGCGGCCAGCCGCTCCTCGAGGTCGTCATGCGCCCGCATGCTGCCGGAAACCAGACGCGAGGCGCCGGACCCGACACCAGCCTCGGCGATGGCGCGCATCATCGCTTCCTTGAGCGCCGGGTGGTCCGCCAGCCCGAGATAGTTGTTGGAACAAAGAAGGACAACCTCCCGGCCGTCCAGATGCACGCGCGCCCGCTGGGGCCCGTCGATAAGCCGCAGACCACGGCGCATTCCGGTGCGGTCAAGTTGCTCCAGCTCCTGCCGCCAGCGCTCCATGTCAACCTTCCCTGATCTGACGCGCGCCCAGCAGGCGGACCGGTCCGCCCGCCAGCACCGGCGTCCGTTCAAGAAACTGAATCAAGGCATCCAAACCGGTCCGGCTCCGGTCGACGAAAAAGACCCGTCCGCCCAAAGGGTCACCAACCTGCTTGAGGTGCGGGAAACGTCGATAGCCGAACGGCGGCGCCGCCACATAGCCGGCGGTATAGCCCGGATCATCGGACCAGCACAATTCGGCCACCATCCCCGGAGCCGCCAGAACCTTGGCGGCCAGCACCAGCGCCTCACGAACATGAGCATTGTCGAGCCCCAGAGTCTTGAGCCGCCGACGCAGATCGTCGCCAACGGCCGGGTCAAGGTCCATCCGGCTCACCCTGACCCCGCGGGCCGGATCCGGTTCCAGCCGCTCTCCCGAGGAGACATCCACGAGCATGGCCCCTCGCATCACGCCCCCGCCAGGAGCCGGACCCGAAACCAGCTGTTCCATGGCTGTGGCCGCCACATGGTTCGGGACCCCGGCCTCCACCAGCGAGGCCAGAGCCAACCTGCGCCCCTGCTCCACCTGATCGCAGAGCCAGGTTTCCAGGGTCGGCAGTTCAACCCGGACAATGGCATCAGGGTTGATGCGGTCGATACTGACACGCACCTGGTCGGCCTGACCACGCTCGTGCTGCAGCGCGCGCCGGACCAGGTCGAGACAGGCCTGCTCAAGCCCGTCTCCCGACAGCAGCCGCTCGGCCCCGCACAGATGCTCACCCTCGCTGCGCGCGTGCATTCGTACACTGTAAAGGCTCGTCATGACACGAAAAGCTAGCATTGCCCCCCGGCTATTGTCAACCAGACAGACCAGGAAGGTTTACATTCTTTTCCCGGACTGGCTCCTGGTGCCAACACCTGTTAAGATGGCCGCCTGATGTTGCAGATCCTGCGATCAGTTGTCGGGAAAAGTTCGGGGAGACCGAGTCCAGCATGATTCCCTATCAAACACCTCTTCTCATCGTCAGTCTGAGCTGTTACCTGCTGGCCGTCGGCGCCTATCTTGGCGCCCTCAAATCGGGCCCGCGCCTTGCCTCCCGCGGGCGTCTGCTGGCGATTCTCGGCTGGCTGGTGCAGAGCTGGCTTCTGGCCCTGCGCTGGCGGGCGGCCGGCTTTTTGCCCGTGACCAACCTGTTTTCCACCCAGTTCTTTTTCAGCTGGTGTCTGGTGGCAACCTTCATCTACTTTGACCTGCGCTACCGCACAGGCGCTACCGGTCTGTTCGTCATGCTGGTGAACCTGGCCCTGTTTGCCAGTTTTCTGCCGCGTGACCCGAAACTGCCCGTCCTGATTCCCAGCCTCGATACGCCCCTGTTTACCCTGCACATCATCTTTTCCTTTTTCGGCTACGCCATGTTTGCCATGGCCTTTTCCCTTGGGGGGCTCTATCTCTGGCAGCGCACCCGACCGGTCAACCTGCTTCCCGATCCGGTCCGGCTGCGACGGCTGAATGAAGAGGCCATTCTGATCGGTTTTCTCAGCTTTACCGCCTGCATGGTTTTCGGCGGCATCTGGGCCTGGATGGCCTGGGGGACCTGGTTTTCCTTCAACATCAAAAGTCTGTGGTCCTTTATTGTCTGGCTCTTCTACGCCGGCATGTGCCACGCCAAATTTGTGCGCCGCTGGCAGGGGACCGGCTATGCCCTTCTCTCCATCCTTGGGTTTGGTGTCGTTCTGTTCACCTATCTTGGCATCGGCCTGCTGCTGGAAAGTAACCATCCTCTGGACTAGGCAAGATGACAACCTTCCGGACAAAAGTGTGGCGATTCTGCTGTTCGCTGAAACTGGCCATTGTCCTCGCCAGCCTGGCGACCCTGCTGGCCATGGGCGGCTCCCTGGCCATTTACGCCCGCCCTGACATCTATGGCAACCTGGACCAGCTGACCCTGCTCCAATGGTGGCAATCCGTCGGGCAAGGCCATATCCGCCACACCTGGTGGCTGGTACTGTGCGGCGGACTGCTTGCCGCTCTGGCCCTGAACACCTTTTGCTGCCTGACCGACTGGCTGACAAAAGTTCACAGGCGCTGGCGTAAAACCGGTGAATATCTGATCCATACCGGTTTCTGCCTTCTGGCGGTCGCCTTCGCCGTCGGCCATCTGTACGGCTTTCGCATGGACCGGGTTCAGGTCTTCGAACAGCAGCTTGTCCCCCTGCCCGCGTGGCCCGGAACCTACCTGAAGCTCGATGCTGTCGAACCTGTCCTTGACGCCTCAGGGCGCCCTCTTGACATGGTCAACAAACTGGTCCTGCTCCAGGGGGATAAAGCCGTCACGCGCGCAGTGGCCCGCATCAATCATCCGCTCCAGTTTCGCGGGCTGGTCGCGGTGCCGGTCTCCTTTGGCCGCCAGGCCCGGGGCTTCAAGGTCTTCTCCCCGACCCGGGGGGACATGGAACTCACCCCCGGACAGACCCTTGATTTCAACGCCGCCAGGCTGACCGTCCTGCGTTTCTGGCCCAACGCCGTCGCCGATCAAAGCGGCAGGATCCGGCCCGGAGGCGACCGTCTGAACAATCCCGCATTTCTGCTGCGGCTGGAAAGGGGGGATGAAACCTGGCAGGGCTGGTACCTGCCACGCAGGGGGCTGCCCTTCCCGCTGGTCCAGGCCGGCATCCGTTTCTGGCCGACCGAGCCCCTTTTCGCCGACTTCAGCATTCTGACGGTCAATCGCGACCCCGGCTCCCCGCTGGCGCTGGCCGGAGGCATGTGCCTGCTCGCCGGTTCTTTGCTGGCCCTGTTATCCTACTACCGCAAACGAAAAACCGGAGACCACCCCGACATCCACTGATGTCAAGGCGACTGACCCAACGGGGCAACCAGGGCCGTCATTTCACGGGAAACGGGTCATTTCCACCTGTATAAACTTTGGTTTTCTGCTATAATCCCTCGCATTTACCGCGACCGGCACCGCGAGGACGCGGGTCTTTCTGCTGCCACAACCCAAAAGCATGGTGTTTCAGGAGGGGAAAGAAGGTGGGTATCCGTTTGCTTTTCTTGTGTCCCGGCCGCAGCCGAACAATCCTGAAAAATTTTGCCCTTGTGCTCTTTTTTTTGCTGCTGGTGCTGCCCGGTCAGGTTCGGGCGGAGCTGACCCTGGGAGTGCTCAAGGGGCAGAATTGCCTGCCCTCTTCCGCCGGTCAGGCCGAAAAATTGGGCGCCTGGCTGCAAACCCAGCTGGGTGAGCCGGTCCGGGTGCGCATCTTCAACAGCCCAACCCTGCTGCACCAGTGGATGAACCGCTACCGGCAAGTCGACTTCGGCCTGTTGCCGGTCGATTTCATTCGCCGGTTTCACCCTATCGAGTTCCAGCAGATCATCACCTATGAAGCCACCAACCCGAAGCTTCACCCGACGGTGCTCGCCGGGCGCCGGGGCCTTCAGCGCGGGACCCTCCAGCGCGTACAGGACCTGCTGCTGACCCTGGATACCGACCCGGAAGGGACGGCCCTGCTCACCGCCATGGGCGTGGCAGCCTACCAGGCGCCAGGGGGCGATCGCGTCGTGCTGCACGTGCCTGAACCTGCTGCCAGAAAGACCCGTCTGGTGCGCCGCAAAGAAGCCCGCCCGCCGGCTCCCGGGACAGCTCCGAAATCACAGGCCGCCTCCAGGCCGGCCCCGGCGCTGCCACAACCCGCACCGGTGCGGGTTGTGAAGGTCGCTGACAAACCGGCGGCCGGCAAAGCCGGCGCAGATCAGGCGGCCAAAGGTGTTGCCAAAGCGGAGCCTGAAACAAAACGCTCCGTGTCCACCGCTCCCAGACAGGACACGCCGCCCGCCGTGCCCTCGGGCGCGGGTGCGGCAAATCCGGCGCACGACAAGCCCTCTCCCCCCGGGGCCCAAAAGGCGCCGTCCCCCAGGAGCGCCCCGCCGGCCGGGCCCTCGCTCGACCGGCAGCACTATTCCCGTCACACCTCACCCCAGCAGTCCGTCGACGAAAAGGCGTTCACCGGTCGGGGCAAGCGCTATCTCTGGGTTATTGCCGTCATTCTGCTTGTCGGCGGGATGTTGAAATTGCTGCTGATTCTCCAGAAACGCCCACGTCCCAGACCGTCGGTCAGTCTGGCATCTGTGGTCATTCAACACGACTGGCCCCAGGACAAAGAACCGAAAACGCCGGCCCGGGAAGAATCGACTGCGGAACCGGCCGAACCGCCGCGGGAGGCGTCCCCCCCGGCTTCGGCGCCGGAAACAGACAGCCCGGTTCAGGCAGCGGCAACCCGGCAACCTCCTTCCGAAGAACAAGAGGACGGGCATCCGTCCGCGGTGACCTCCCTGGAACCGCTGTTCAAACCTCCGGTTCAGGTTCCCCGGGTTTTGGCACGTATTGCCCAGGAAAAGCTCAGTGGCGCCTTGCGCGTGACGGCTGAACACAACGAAAAGGTCCTGACCTTCGAAAACGGTCTGCTCACCTCGGCGGCCTCGCAAAATCTGTCGACCAAAACCCAGTCGGGTTTTTTGATGAACAAACTCGGCTACCTGCTGATTCGCCAGGGGAAAATCACCGAAGAGGACAGGGACCGGGCTCTGGTTCTGTGCGAAGGCAACCCGCATCTGCGGCTGGGGGAAGCCCTGATCCAGCTGGGCGCACTCAAACGGTCAGAACTGATCCGTTCGCTGCAGGACCAGGCCAAAATGATCCTGCATTCCCTGATCGTTTTTCCCGAAGGCGTGTTCCATTTCGAGCCGGGCCACCCCGCCATCGCACCGGAGGACAATCTGCGCCTGCCGGTGGAGGACTTTTTGCGCGAAGCCAAAACCCATGAGCATGAGTGGGACAATATTCGCGCCATGATTCCATCTTTGGACACGGTGCTGGAATTTGCTCCGGGCGGCCGCGACAAGGTCAACGCCGGGCGCCTGACGGTCCATCAGAAATTCGTTCTCTCCCTGATCGACGGCCGGCGCCGCATCCGTGACATCTGCGTTGACGCCACCATGCTCGACTACGAGCTCTACCGGTTTCTCTATCTGATGGTCAAGGCGGACATTCTGCGCCGGGTGGAAAGCAAAAAGGACAGCCCCGCGGTCTGATGGTCGCTTCATGATGGATTGGGCTAAAGGGATGCGCCGTTTCGGCCGACAAGAACAGCAACCATTCCGCCGGAGGCCGTCATGAGCAGAACAGCCGTTATTATCGAAGACGAGCCGGCCGTTGCCCTGCTGGAAAAGCGTATCCTGGCGCGACTCGGCTTTCAGGCGACGCACACCACCTGTCCCGAGAAAGGTTTTGAGCTCGCCGCCGACCAGGGTCCCGAGCTGATATTGCTTGATGTCATGCTGGGAGAAAAATCGGGGTTTGACCTGGCGCGCCGGCTCAAATCTGATCCGCGCACCCAAAAAATTCCCATCATCTACGTCACGGCCAAGGACGAATCGGAGGCCATGGCCGAAGGATTTGCCTCAGGCGGTCTGGTCTATCTGACCAAACCCTTCAGCGAAAAGAACCTGGAAACATCCATTCAGGCCGTACTTGCCTGCGAAACCGACTGAAGGCCATGGATGCGTCGTTTGCTGAGGCGGGTCTGGCGGGCCTGTTTCTCCTCAGCCTGCTCGCCTCGACGATCCTGCCGCTCGGCTCCGAGTGGCTGCTCGTTCTGCTTCTGACCCAAAACGTGCCGCCCACGGCCTGTCTTCTGACCGCTTCGGTGGGCAATACCCTGGGCGCACTGACTCTCTGGTGGATGGGGCTGTACGGCTGGCAATGGCTGCGGCAACGCAAGACCTTCGACCCCGGCAGGCAAAAACAGGCCAGGCGCCTGTACCGACGGTTCGGCAGCTGGTCCCTGCTCCTTGCCTGGTTGCCGCTGGTGGGGGACGGCCTCTGCCTGCTGGCCGGCGCCGCCGGGATGGACTGGCGGCGCTTTCTCGTGCTGGTCGGCACAGGAAAGACCTTGCGCTATCTGTTCGTCACCCTGGTAACGTTGCAGCTCATTTGACCGCAGCCTCAGCGGCCGGCAACGCTGCGCCCTTCGCTGTCGAGGGCCTGGCGCACCGTGGCAACGATCCCGTCGGCATCGATTCCGTACCGGGCGCGCAATTCCGCCTGACTGCCCTGCTCGATGAACCGGTCCGGCAGTCCGAGCCGGACCACGGTGGCGGCCAGGCCGCGGTCGGCAAACAGCTCACAGACCGCACTGCCGAAACCTCCGGCCAGGACGTTTTCTTCCACCGTCACCACCAGACCTGTCCGGGCCGCGGCGCAGAGAAGCTCCTCATCGAGCGGTTTGACAAAACGGGCGTCCACCACTCCAACCGAAAGACCCTCCTGCGCGAGACGCTCCGCGGCCTGCAGGGCGTCAGCCACGGCCGACCCTACGGCCAGAATGACGGCATCATCCCCCTCGCGCAACGGCTCGCCCCGGCCGATCTCCCAGGGTTCGGGTTCGGAAGAGGTATCCAGCCCCAGGGCATTGCCGCGCGGATAGCGGAAGGCGAAGGGGCCGTCATGCTGCCGGGCCGTCGCCAGGGCACGACGCAGCTCCACCTCGTCCCGGGGAGCCGCGACAACAAGGTTGGGGACGGCACGCAGGTAGGACAGATCGAAGCTGCCGTGATGGGTCGGTCCATCCGCCCCGACCAGTCCCCCCCGGTCCAGGGCGAAAGTTACCGGCAGGTTCTGCAGGCAGACGTCGTGAATCACCTGGTCGTAGGCACGCTGCAAAAAGGTGGAATAGATGGCAACCACCGGTTTGAGCCCGCAGGTGGCCAATCCGGCAGCGAAGGTGACAGCATGTTGTTCGGCGATACCGACATCGAAAAAGCGATCGGGGAAGCGCTCGGCGAAAGTCCGCAGCCCTGTTCCGTCCGCCATGGCGGCGGTGATGGCGACCAGCCGATCGTCCTTTTCGGCCAGCTCACACAGGGTGCGGCCGAAAACCCCGGTGTAGCTGGCCGGACCGCCCTTGGCGGCCTTGACCTGGCCGGTGGCCGCATCGAAAGGACCGACCCCGTGGTAGGTGGATGGATTCTGTTCCGCAGGCGGATAGCCGCAGCCCTTGCGGGTCAGGACATGCACCAGCACCGGACCTTCAAGTCTGACCACGTTGTTCAGGGTTTCCAGCAGTTTGTCCAGGTCATGGCCATCGATGGGGCCGAAGTAGTCGAACCCGAAGGCCTCGAACAGCATGCCGGGGGTAAAAAATCCCTTGAGGCTGTGTTCGGCGCGGCTGGCGAGCTGCAACAGGTCCTTGCCGATTCCGGGCATGGAACCGAGCAGGTGTTTGCCCTCCTTTTTCAGCCTGACGAAAAAATCGGAGGTCATCTTGCGGCTGAGAAAGGACGACAACGCGCCGACATTCGGTGAAATCGACATTTCATTGTCGTTGAGAATCACGACAAGGTTCTTTTTCAGATGCCCGGCCTGGTTCAGGCCCTCATAGGCCAGACCGGCAGTCATGGAACCGTCACCGATGACGGCGACGATTTTCTCCTGTCCACCCCGCCGGTCGCGGGCTGCGGCCATACCGAGTGCTGCGGAAATGGATGTGCTCGAATGGCCGACATCAAAACAGTCGTGCGGGCTTTCGGCCCGTTTGGGGAAGCCGCTCAGGCCATCGAGCTGACGCAGGGTGCCGAATCGGTCGCGGCGGCCGGTGAGCAGCTTGTGGGCATAAGCCTGATGGCCGACATCCCAGACGATTTTGTCGGTCGGACTGTTCAGAATGCGGTGCAGGGCGATGGTCAGCTCCACGACCCCCAGGGAACTGGCCAGATGCCCTCCGGTCTGACTGACGGTTTCGATAATAGTCTGGCGCAACTCCCCCGCCAGCTCCTTCATTTCCTGACGCGTCAGGCCCTTGATATCCTCAGGCCCGGCGATGCGATCCAGCACACTCATACTCTCTCCCCAAAGGCGTCAAAAACTGCGATCAACAATAAAATGGGCCAACAAGCGCAACGGTTCGGCCCGCTCACCCAGAGGCTCCAGCGCCTGCAACGCCCGATCCCGCATCTCTCTGGCGCGCTGCCGGGCCTCCTCCAGCCCCAGCAGCGCGGGATAGGTCGCCTTGCCACGCTGTTGGTCGCTGCCGACATCCTTGCCGAGCAGCTCCTGGTCTCCGACGACATCGAGAATATCATCGGCAATCTGAAAGGCCAGCCCCGCGGCCCGGCCGTAATCCGTCAGGGCCTGATAGCCATTGTCATCCGCCCCGCCGACCAGAGCCCCCATCTGCACCGAAGCGAGTATCAGCGCTCCGGTCTTGCGGGTATGAATATACTCCAGGGTGGGAAAATCGATCTTTTTTCCCTCCGATTCCATATCGACCACCTGCCCGGCCACCATCCCGCGACAACCGGCGGCCCGGGCCAGAAGGTGGGTCAGACGCAGCCGGGTCGCAAAAGGGACCTCCGTGAAAACATCCTCCCGGCTGAGCAAATCAAACGCCTCGGTCAGCAGGGCGTCTCCGGCCAGGATGGCCATGGCCTCGCCGAAGACCTTGTGGTTGGTCGGCCGGCCGCGGCGGAAGTCGTCATCGTCCATGGCGGGAAGATCGTCATGGATCAGGGAATAGGTGTGAATCATCTCCATGGCGCAGGCAGCGGGCAAAACCTGTTCGGCGCTGCCGCCTGCCGCTTCACAGCTCGCCATCATCAACACCGGCCGGATACGCTTGCCCCCGGCAAAGACCGAGTAGCGCATCGCCTTGTGCAAGGCGCCCGGCATAACCGTCTCCACCGGCAGCCAGTGATTCAGGGCCTGATCCACCAGACCGGCGCAGCGTTCAATGTACGCCTGCAATGTCATGCCTGATCCACCTGGGGTGAAAAGGGTTCGGTTTGCAGCCGGCCGTCCTTGTCCCGTACCAGCTGTTCAATGCGCGCTTCGGCCTGCTGCAGCTGTTTCTGACAGCGGGCCGCCAGAGCCACGCCCTGTTCAAAACAGCTCAGCGATTCCTCCAGCGACAGGTCACCCGATTCGAGACGTTCAACCAGTTCTTCCAGGGCCTTCAGGGATTGTTCAAAGTTTTGCTTGTCGCTCATGGTCTCCTCGACTGAGAGAGTTGATTATCCGGCCACATCACCACAGAGTCAAGGGACGCTCCGGCCGAGCAGAGCCAGCACAGCCAAAGGATCGACCTTTTCGCCGGCCAAACGCACGGTCCAGTGCAGATGAGGTCCCGTGGCCCGCCCGGTGGCACCGACGGTACCGACAACCTGTCCGAGGCCCACCCTGCCCCCTGCCGCAACGTCCATTTTTTCCAGATGCGCCAACACCGACACCAGCCCCCCTCCGTGATCGATGACCAGGGTGCGACCGGTAAAAAACAGCTCGTCAGCCAGCACCACGGTACCGGGAGCGGGGGACCGCACCGGGCGACCGCGCGGACTGCGAAAATCGACACCGCCGTGGGGTGCACGCGGCTTGCCGTTGAGAATACGACGGCGTCCGAACCGGCTGCCGGGCGGATCATCGACGGGCGGCACCATCCCCTCCCAGAACAGATCGGAGGTCCGGCGGGAAAAGAGTCTTGCCAGGAGCAATCGTTCCTTTTGGATACGCCGCACGACTTCGGGCTTTTGGGGGCTGACCATCCTCTCCGGGAGGGTCAGCCGCTCGACCGGATAGTCCCCCGCCGTTATGGCGACGCCGGTCATGACATGGTGCAAACGGTTGTGGCCGTCGCGATAGCTCAGGCGCAGCGGCTGGGTTCCCGGACGGCTGGTCAGGGGAACGGGCACCAGCACCCGCCCGCTGCCGCCTTTGACGAAAAGGGGCAGGCTTTGGTTGCCAAACCGGGCCTGACCCGACCGGAGGCCCGGTTCAGACAGCCGCACCAGGAACACGGCTCCCGCACGGACCCGATGGGGCGCAAGCTCCAAATCAAAGGCCGAAACCGGGGTGGCCGAAAGCAGCAGAATCGACAGCAACAACCCAACCGGCCGCATCAGTCCTCCTCGACCCGGGCCATGAGGGTCCCTTCGGCCAGCTGGAGGCGCAGGCGTTCTCCCTCGGTCACCTGATCGGGCCCACGCACAATGGCGCCGTCACGGTCCCGAAAGACGATGCTGTAGCCGCGCGCGAGGGTTTTCAGCGGAGAAAGCACTTCGAGACGGGCCGCCAGCGGCGCCAGACGGCGCTGACGACCAGCCAGACTGTTGCGGGCCGCTTCGACCAGCCGGCGCCGCAGGCTGTCAAGGGACTGGGCCTGCAGGCGCAGACGCTGATGCGGCGGCACCAGACGGCGCCGCAAGCCTTCCAGCCGGGTCTGCGCCAGATCGATTCGGCTCCTGAGCTGGCGCTGCAGACGCAGCAACAGCTGATCGATGTGGCTTTCCAGCTCGAGGCGGTTGCGCACCACCAACTCGGCGGCGGCACTGGGAGTCGGCGCCCGCAGGTCGGCGACAAAATCGGCAATGGTCCAGTCGGTTTCATGGCCGACGGCCGAAACCACCGGTTTGACCGAAGCGGCAATGGCCCGGGCGACGATTTCTTCGTTAAAGGCCCACAGGTCTTCAATGGAGCCGCCGCCGCGGCCGACGATGACAAGATCGACATCCTCGACCCGGTTCAAATCGGCAATCGCCGCGGCAATCGCCGCCGGGGCCTCATCCCCCTGAACCGGAACCGGACACAGCAGAACGGACACACCGCTGTGGCGGCGCCCCAGAACGTTGAGCATGTCACGAATGGCGGCGCCGGTGGGCGAGGTGATAATGCCAATCCGCCCCGGGAATGCCGGCAGCGGCTTTTTGCGCCCGGCGTCGAAAAGCCCCTCGGCCGCAAGTCTGGCCTTGAGCTGCTCAAAGGCCAGCTGCAGACTGCCGAGGCCGACAGGTTCCATGGTGTCGAGAATCAGCTGCAGCTCACCACGCTGGCGATAGACGGCCACCCGGCCGCGGCAGAGAACCGCCAGACCGTTTTCGGGGTCAAAACGGAGCATGCGTGCCTGGGAGCGGAACATCACCGCGCGAATCTGCGCCTCGCTGTCCTTGAGGGTCAGGTAAACATGACCCGATGCGGGGCGGGAAAGGTTGGATATTTCCCCCTCGACCAGAACCTGGACAAAGTTATCCTCCAGCACCTCCTGGAGCAGGGCGACCAGGCGTGAAACACTGATCGGCGTGTGGGTTTGTTCGAATCGTTCCATGTTCGTTTGACTTGCCGGGGCAATTCACCTAAAAAGGCAGCACAGTTGCCAGAACACCACCCGGGAGAACCCGATGCAGCCTTATGTTATCACCATTGCCAGCGAAAAGGGGGGAGTGGGCAAAACCACTCTGGCCACCAACCTGGCCATCTATCTCAAAGCCCTGCGGGAAGACCTTCCGGTCACACTGTTCAGCTTTGACAACCACTTCAGCGTCGACCAGATGTTTCGCCTTGGCTCGCTGCAACCGTCCGGAACGGTTTACGACCTTCTGCTCGGCCGGCCCCTGAAACAGCTGCTGACCACCGGCCAGTTCGGGGTGCAATACGTGGCGTCGAGCCTGAAACTGGCGGAGCTGCGGGACAAAATGGCCGACCCGGCCCACCTGGCTTCCTGTCTTGCCGAAGCGGAACTGGACGGCATCCTGATTATCGACACCCGCCCCGACCTGGACGAATTCACCGCCAACGCCCTGTTTGCCGCCGACCGGGTCATCATTCCGGTCAAGGACACCCCGTCCCTGGAAAACACGCGGCGCATCTACCGCTTCTTTGAACATCACGGCCTGTCGAAACAGACCCTGCGGGTCCTCCCCTGCCTGATCGATTCGCGCATCCGCTACAGCAGCGGCCCTTTCGAAACCCCTTATCAGCTGCTGAAAGCCTACGCGCTCAATCGCGGGTATCGCCTGATGGAGGGCTACATTGCCAAAAGTCCCAAGGTCGAATCGCTTAACACCAACCCTGAAGGGTGCATTTACCCGGTTTTGACCCATGGACGATCCACCGAAGTCCATCTGCAGCTCGCCCATCTGGCCCGGCAACTGGTCCTCGACGCCCAGGATTGCACGGAGCATCGTCTGGAAACCTGGAAACGCCACCGGGACCAGACCCTGCAAACACGCCGGCAGCAGCACCGGGACCGGATCGAACAGCTTTCCTGGGCCTGTCTGGCCTGTGGCCGCCCCCTGCCAACCGCCGGGCTCGACGCTTTCTATCTGGAGGGGGACCGGGGCCGTCCGGCCGGCTTCGTCGAATCCTCCTGCCTGACGGATATGGTCTTCGGTTCCGTTTACCGCAAGACAGCGCCGGACCGTGACCCGGGACTGACCGACATCTTCCTCGAGTCGGCCTTGCGCGGCTATTTTGCCGTGGTCGAAGACAGCGAGAAAAAACTCCGCTTTTGCCGTCTGGATGAAGAAGGGCGCATCCTGTCGAGCAAGCCCCTGGCACCGGAGCGCAGTCTGTTTCACCGCCCCCGCTCAGGACTGATTCCCTTCTGGCAAAAACTGGCTCCCGACAACTTTCTGCTGCTGCGCCGCGGCCAGCCGGGACGCGCCGAGGAACTGCTGACCCATCAGGCCTACAGCGGCTTTTGCCGCATTCGCGAACTGTTCAGTGCGCAGCTGACCGGCGCCTGAGATTCCCCTCGCACGGCCGAAGACGATGGCCTTGTGCCGGCGGCTGCAGCGGCTTGCATGAACAGACCGGCTACCGCACAAGCTGGGAGGCTGTCACCAGCCGGACCGGTCCGTTCAGCAGCAGCTCCTTCTTGTTGGTCAGCGCCCGAATGGTCTGAGGATAGGGGTGACAGATGCCGATCGCCCGCCCCCGACTTCGGGCCGTCTGCACCAGCTTTTCAATCTGCGCCTCAATGGCGGCGACATCCTGGCGGTTGTCGAGAAAGACATCGCGGGAAGCGGTCGGCACCCCCAAATCCCGCGCCAGCTCGGCGGCGACCGAAGCGCCACTGGTGCGGCTGTCGATAAAAAAGAGTCCCTCCTGCCGCATCTGTTTCAGCACCACCTGCATCCCCCTGGCATCGGCGGTAAACCGCGACCCCATGTGGTTGTTGCCGCCGACCGCGTAGGGGACCACCTCCATGTAATGCAAAAACCGCCGGCGCAGTTCCTGGTCGGACAATGCGACCATCAGGGCGTCCCGCCCCGGATCGGCCGCCGGATAACCGAGCGGTTCCATGGGCAGATGGATCATCACCTCACGACCATACCGATGCGCAAGAGTGGCGGTCTCGGCGGCATGCCGGGTGTTCGGCAGAACGGAGAAGGTGACGGGCAGGCCGGTGGCGATCAGCTCCCGGGCCACGGGCAGGCTTCGCCCCAAATCATCCATGATGATCGCCAGTGCCGGTCTGCGGTCGGTCACAGCGGGCCTGGCCTGGCGAAACTCGAGGCGTATAAGGGGATCCTTGTCCAGTGAAACTTCCAGCAGCTGTGGCGTGCGGGCGATCAGCAGGTTGAGCCGGGGGGACAGCCGCTGCAGACGCCTGGACAGCTGCCGCAACAGCTGTTCGTCAGGCAGGGATCCGCGCACCCGCACCCGCAGCAGCCTGCCCTGCCGCCGGCTTTCCATATCCGTCAGCGCGATACCCGAACGCAGCAGGGTATTTTCCACCTCGATACGCGCCTCGGCCTGCAGGTTCTCGACCTGCCCGGCCCCAACCGGCGCCCGGTAGGACTCCCTGATTCTGGCAATCAGGACCAGGCTGGCCACCAGAAAGGCACAGAGAAACAGGACCGCGAACGCCAACCGGGCGCTTTGCCCGGGACGCCGCTTCCGGCCGCCTGCGGAGGTTTTGGTCTTGCGTTTGGGGGGTGACGCCATGGAATCTCAGCTCGCCCTGAGCAGCCGGCCGCTGAACAGCTTCAGGCCGCGCAACAGGTCGTAGGCGCGCATCAGCTGGTAGTCCTTCTGGTCCTGTTCGGTCAGACGGCTTTGAGCCGGCTTCTCGTTCCGGCCGTTGGCAGGCGTGTCAAAATGGTTGGCAAGATCGGCTTCCCGCAGGGGCTCGGTCTCTTCCTGTTTCACCGACACCAGGGGCCTGACAACCACATCCGGCTGGATGCCCCGCGCCTGGATGGAGATGCCGCTGGGGGTATAATAGCGGGCCGTTGTCAGCCGCAGACCGGCGCCCCCTTCGAGCGGAATGATGGTCTGGACCGAACCTTTGCCAAAACTGCGGGTCCCCATCAGCAAGGCCCGGCCGTGATCATGCAAAGCCCCGGCGACGATTTCCGAGGCGCTGGCGCTGCCACTGTTGATCAGCACCACCAGAGGGCACTCGGGCTCATCCCCATCATCCCGCGCGGAAAACTTCAGCACGCTTTCCGGGTCCCGCCCTTCGGTATAGACAATCAGCCCCTCGGTGAGAAAGGCGTCAGCCACCGCCACTGCCTGTTCGAGCAGGCCACCGGGGTTGTTGCGCAAATCGAGAATCAACCCGGTCAGGGGCCCTTCCGCCTCCCGGAGCAGGTCCCCAAGGGCGGCGTGCAGGTCCTCGGCCGTATGCTCCTGAAACTGGGCGAGACGGACATAGCCGACCCCGTTGTCCAGAAGCCGGGCCTTGACCGAATGAATCTTGATGATCTCCCGAACCAGCGAGACTTCAACAAGGCCTTCCTGCCCCGGACGCGCGACGGTCAGATGAACCGAGCTGCCGGCTTCACCGCGCATCAGCCTGACCGCCTCCATGATGTCCATCCCCTTGGTCAGCTGGTCATCGATCTTGACAATCTGGTCCCCGGGCTGAAGACCGGCGCGGAAGGCGGGAGTCCCCTCCAGAGGCGTAACAATGGTGAGCACCCCGTCCTCCATGGTGACTTCGATACCCAGACCGCCAAATTCCCCCAGGGTGTCGACCTGCATCTCTTCAAACACCTCAGGGGGCATATAACCTGAGTGGGGATCAAGACTGGCCAGCATCCCCTCGATGGCACCGTCGATCAGATGGTCGATGGGCACGTCCTCGACGTAACTGCTGCGGATGAGTCCCAGCACATCGGTCAGACGGCGCAGCTGATGGTAATCATCCCGGGTTTCGTCCGCGGGAGCCGCCAGGCCCCGCCCGGGAGCAAAAGGCAAGAGGACAGCCAGTAGCAGCAGGCCGAGTAAAATCCGAAAACGCATCGTTCCTTCTCCGTGGTGAAGCGTGTCAGCGGCGGCTCGTCAGCCAGGGCAAGGGATCAACCGGCCGGCTTCCCTGGCGAATTTCAAAGTAGACGACATCCGACCCTTCAAAACCGGACACAGCGATCTCCTCCCCCTTGTGCACCTTCTCGCCCGGCTTGCGCAACAGGCGACTGGCCTGGGCATAAAGGGAGTAGTAGCCGCCGCCGTGGTCAAGGATTATCAGGTTACCATATCCGCGAAAGGCTTTGGCAAAGATAACCCGGCCGTCCCAGACGGCCCGAATCGGCTTTTCCCCGTTGACGACAATCTCGATGCCGTGGCTTTCATAACGGGTGCCGAGAACCGGGTGGCGCCCCTTGCCGAACCCGATGCGCACCGGACCGTTAACAGGCCAGGGCAGATGCCCCCGGTTGGCGGCAAAACCGGTCTGTGCTCCCCTCCCCTCCGGCGCCCGGCGCACATCACGAAGCAGGCTGTTCAGCCGGCGAGCCTTGTCTTCCAGCTCGTGCAGCAGGACTGCAAGAGCCTCCTCGTCCTGACGGACCTGGGCCAGCAGCTGTTGCTGTTTGCGTCGCTGTTTCTCCAGGGCCCGCTTCCGGGTCCGGCGGCGGGCAAAAACCTCTTGTTGTTCCTGCCTGAGCCGTTCCAGTTGCGCCTTCTGCGCCCGGGCTTCGGCCTGTTCCTCGCGATAACGCACCAGCAGCCGGCGATCCCGCTCAACAATCCGTCGAAAATAGTCGTAATCCCGTGCGATGTCAGCAGGGCTGCTGCCTGACAGCAGAACCTTGAAAAAAGTGCTCTCACCGCCTTTGTAAATGGCAGCCAGCCGTTCCTGCAGCAGTCGGGTGGTCCCCTCCAATTTGCGCCCGGCCGCATCCGCCTTGCGCCGCTGTTCGATGATCTCCTTTTCGAGGCGTTTGAGATGCGCCTGGATGCGCGCCAGCTCCAACCGGGTGCGCCTCAGCACGGCCTCACTCCGGTGCAGCTGCTGCACCAGCTCCCGCGCCTGACGCCTGCGCTGTTCCAGTTCCGATTCGGTCTTGCGGATGCGCTTCTGCACCTGCTCAAGCTGGTTTTGCGCACGGGGACCAACGTCAGCCGTCAACGGCGCCGCGGTCCAGATGAGAAGAACAAGGGTAAAAAACAGGCGGGTCATCAGCTCAAACGTTGACCAGGCGTCGGAGGGAAAGCATGCTGCCGGTCACTCCCAGCACCGTGCCGACAAGAACCAGGACCAGCTGCCAGGAGGCGGGCAGAAAGAGAATCCGGTCCAGACCGGTCGACAGGAGCAGAGCGCCCAGGTCCTGGCGCAGAAACAGGCGGAACAGGGCGTAGCTGCCCGCCAGCGCAAGCAGGCCGCCGCAAGCCCCCTGCAGAGCGCCTTCGACCAGAAACGGGGTCTTGATAAAGGCGGGTGTCGCCCCGACCAGCGCCATCACCTCCAGTTCGTCCCGACGGGCATAAAGGGTGAGCTTGATGGTGTTGGCGACAATAAACAGAGCGGCGAACAGCAGAAATGCCCCCAGAATCATGGCGGCGGTGCGCAAGACAGCGACAAAGGCCTCGAACTTTTCCAGCCAGTCCTGCCCGTAACGCAGATCGGAAAAATCACCGCTGGAGCGCAACCGGGCCACCAGCCGCTCGACACCGGAGCGGGTTCGCGCTTCAGGAGTCAGGCGGATTTCGAGCGAGGCGGGCAGGAAATCCCGCGGCAGACCGCGCAAAAGATCGGCATCATCCCCAAGCCGGCGGGAGAAGCGGTCGAAGGCCTGTTTGGGGCTGACGTAACGGACCCCCTCGACCTCAGGCCAACTTTTCAGTTGCGTCAGCAACCTGTCGAGGCGGTTGGCACCAGGCGTCCGTTCGAAATAGGCGACCACCTGGATATCCCGGCTCCAACTGCGGGTCAGCTGCTGGATGTTGAGAACCACCAGGGCGAAAAAGGCGAGAATCAGCAGCGCCACCGTCACCGTGGTCACGGCGGCGCTGCATAGAAAAGGACTCTGGGCCATGTTGCGCAGGGCGCGCACCAGCAGGTAGATCAGTCGGCGCATTCAGTCCCTCCGTATCACGGCATGCGGTCTTCGACCAGCCGGCCCTGGTCGAGGGCCAGCACTCGGCGTGGAAAACGCTCGATCATGTTCCGGTCGTGGGTCGCAATCAGAACCGTCGTTCCCCGGGCGTTGGCCCCCTTGAACAGTTCCATGACCTCACGGGTGTTGTCCGGGTCCAGATTGCCGGTCGGTTCGTCGGCGATGAGAATCATGGGATCGATAATCAGGGCCCGGGCGATGGCGACCCGCTGCTGTTCCCCGCCCGACAGTTCGAGCGGATACCGTTTCATCTTGTGTTCAATACCGACGTGCTTGAGCACCTGATAGACCCGGTTGCTCACCTCGTAGCGCTTTTTTCCCTGGACCTCCAGGGGAAAGGCGACGTTTTCGAACACCGTGCGGGTATTGATGAGCTTGAAGTCCTGAAACACCACCCCGAGCCGACGCCGCACCATGGCGACCCGGCGGGCGTTCATACGGGTCAGGTTCTGGCCGTTGACAAGGATCTGGCCGCGCGTCGGGCGCTCCGCCGCGTAAAGGAGTTTGAGCAACGTCGATTTGCCGGCGCCGGACGGCCCGGTGATGTAGACGAATTCCCCCTTGGCGATCTTGAGCGTGACATCCTTGAGGGCGGCACTGTCTTTGCGATATTTCTTGCTCAGATTGAAGGCCTGGATCATCAGCCTACCATTCGCTGTAGGGAATGCCGTTCAGCCCGACCAGATCGGAGCCGGAATGGACATCGAACACGCCCCCCTCGGCGAGCTCTCCTTCGGGACCGGGCTCCGGCGGAACCACCTGCCAGCTGTCGGTCTGCCGGGTGAAAGGATCCCGGGGGATCCCCCGCAGATATCTGGCGTTCACCAGTTCATCAAGACTGTCGGGGTACTGGTTGTGGTCGGTGAAATAGGCGTCGATGGCCCGGCGCATCTGGTACAGGTCTTCCATCAGCACCGTTTCTCGAGCCTTGATGACACTGCGCTTGTAGCTCGGCACCGCTATGGTGAGCAGAATACCGATGATCGACATGACGATCATCAGCTCAATCAGGGTAAAGCCCCTGTGGTCACGGTTTAATCGCATCATGTCCTACCAACTGCTGTACGGGGTGCCATCCAGGGCCGTCCCGTCGCTCTGTGAATAGACATCGAAGACATTGTCGCCGCCCCAGACGGTGGAATCCGGGTCATCCTGCAGGGAGCGCAATCCCCACCCCTGATCAGACTGGTCAAAGGGGTCGCGGGGAATCCGTCTGAGGTAACGTTTTTTGTAGGGGAACAAGCCTCCCCAGTCGGTCGGTTCCAGCAACACCTCAAGGCTTTCCGGATAACCGGTCTCATCGACGGCGGCGATAATCTTCTTCTGCTTGACCGCCTCGTCATGATCGGCCTTGTAGGCATCGATTGCGGTGCGAATGGTGCGCAGAGCCCGGCGCAGCTCGATCTCCTTGGTGCGTTTGACCGTCACCTCGGCCATTGGCAGCACGGCCGAGGCAAGCACCGCCAGAATAGCCATGGCGACCACCAGTTCGATGAGGGTCAGCCCGGCGCGTTCCCGCAAAAGTCCACGGACCAATCAGCGCACCTCCACCTGCAGTCCCTCACCGACAACCCGCAGACGCTCGCCCTTGGGGTCGCGGAAATTGATCCGCTCAAGATTGACCACCGTCCGCCCGGGGGCCAGCGCCTTGAACCTGAGGCGATAGAGCTCCCCCTCGCCATTGGCGCCGGTCCCGCCGGCTCCCTGTTTGTAACCGATAATGACGCGGCCACCCATGCCACCGAGAGGACTGGAGGTAAAAATGGTGTTGCGGGCATTCTGCTGCAAAAAGCCCCCCTCGCTGGCGGAAACGAATTGAAGAACCTGCGGATTGAAGGTGATAAAGACCGGCGCACTGAACAGATTGCTGATTTCGGCCACCTGAACAGCCACCTCAAATTCGCTTCCGGCATCGACAAGGGAAGGCCCGTCCACAAAGACCCGGGCCACTTTCGGCGGCACCTCGACCGGGACGGCCGGGGGCAAATCTTCCTGATGCGGCTTTTCGACAACCGGCAGCCCGTCGGTTTCAGTCGGCACCACGGCGGCGGCTTCGTTCTCCTGGGCCGGCGCCGACACGGTTTCGCCCCCGGGCTCTTCAAGGGAGGCGGCCGCCTTGCCCGGCCCCTGCGGCGGTTCCGTCACGGCGTCACCCGCCACCGGCGGCTCCGCAGTATCGACGGCCACCACGGCTCCCTTTGGCCGGGGCTGATTCTGCAGGGCGTCAAAATCCCTGGCGAAGGACTGGAAACTGGGGCCGAATTTCAATTTGTCCTCCGAACCGGACCAGATACTGGCGACATCCGCGGCGGGCAGTTCGCGATCTCTGACAATATGGGGCGTGATCGACAGCAGGATTTCCCGTTTTTTCTTGGTTCGGTTGTGCTGGGCGAGCAGGTCGCCGATCAGGGGGATGCGGCCGATCAGCGGCAGACGGTCGCTGCTTTTGGATTGGTCATCACGAATCAAACCGCCCAGGATGGTGCGTTCACCGTCCTTGAGGACCAGCTCGGTCTGCGCTGTTGTGGTGCTGATGGCAAAAGCAACGGTATCACCCGCAGGGACTTCAGCTCCCTTGTTGCTCACCTCCAGCTGCACCTTGGTCTGTACGGTATCATCAAGACGCACATGCGCCTCCAGATCAAGTTTGACACCGACATCGACGTACTGGATGTTGGTGGAGGTGATATCGCCGTTGG
>CAZCUR010000007.1:47477-49700 GCA_964501815.1 uncultured Geothermobacter sp. | reverse complement strand
ATGTCGATTTGCGCTAGAATGGCTCCATGACCCAACCCAAACCACTCGTCAGCCCCCAGTGGCTGCACAACAACCTCGGCAATCCCGACGTTCGGGTGATCGAGAACGCCTGGGAACAGTCCGCCTACACCCGCGCCCACATCGCTGGTGCCGTGCCGGTACCGATCCATCCGCACCTGAAGCACTTCGACCCGGACGGTCACAAGACCTCCGACCTGCTCAGCCCGGAAGATTTCCGACAGCTCTGTCACTCCCTCGGCATGCGTCGCCACCGGCACTATGTCATCTACGATGACTGGCACGGGCTCTTTTCGGCGCGTTTCTGGTGGGTCTGCCGCTTTTACGGCTTCGACAATGTCAGTGTCCTGAACGGCGGCTGGCAGGGCTGGCTCGCCCAGGGGCGGCCGGTCTCCAGCACCATCCAGCATCCGAGCCGCGGCACCGACATCGAACCGGCGCCGCGCCCGGAACTGCGCATCCGTACCGAGGAGCTGATCCACGCCCACAACGATCCGAACCTGCAAATCTGGGACACCCGGCGCCCGTCCGAGTACGACGGCCGCGAGCAGACCGGCAACCGGCACGCCGGCCATATTCCCGGGGCGTTCAACCTGGTCTGGACCGACCTGCTGCAGCCCGCCGCCACCGAGGGGGGCGCGCGCTTCTTTCTGCCGCCGGAGCAACTGGGAGACAGGATCAACAAACTCGGCCTGAGCCCGGACAAGACCATCGTCCCTTACTGCCAGTCCGGCATCCGCGCCGCCTTCGGATTTTTTGCCCTGCACCTGCTCGGCTACGACAAGCTGCGCCTCTACGATGCTTCGATGGTGGACTGGGCCAACCGCGACGATACGCCGATGACGGCACAGCGGTGACGGGGAAGCACTGCTCGCCAAACGCCGCGAAAGCTTGCCACAACTCCCGTTCATCCCGTCACAATATTCTCCTTTTGTTATACGCAGTTTAAATATATACTGCGTATAACAAAAAAAGGAGTGCCACATGACACGTCTGCCACTGACCACACAAACCCTCTACGCCGAACTACTGGAGCTGTTAACCGTTGATGAAGCCGAACGCTCCATCGGCCACCTGCAGGGGACCATTGTGCGCAAGACGGTTCGTGGCCATCGCTACATTTACCTCCAGTACTCAGTCCCAGGCGGAGGACGCAAACAGGTTTTTGTGGGCCGCCAGGACCCGGCACTGGAAAAATTCGTCAGCGATTTTGAAAAAGGCCGGCAGCGCAGGACAAAGGACCTTCAGGCACGCCAAAGACTTTGCGCCCAACTCGCGGCAGGCGGTTGGCCGCTACCTGACGCGGCTTCAGGGCGGGTCCTGCAGCACCTGGCGGACGCGGGGCTGTTTCGGCATGGAGTTCTTGTTGGAACACACGCATGGAACCTCATCGGGGGGATGCTCGGGGTCAGCTGGGGCAGCTGGCACCAAACCGAGGATATCGATATCGCAGGCCACCTTCAGCTTGCGATCGGCAATGAAGCGGTCGACCTGCCAGGCACTCTGGAGCGATTGAAAATGGGCTTTCTGCCGGTCCCCGCCCTTAATCCGGAAGATCCGGCAACCTCGTTCAAGGTCCGCGGACAAAACCTGCGCGTCGACCTTCTCTGCCCGGCCCATTCCCGGCAAACAGAGGGGCCCATCCTTATCCCCGCATTCAAAGCTGCCGCCCAGCCTCTGCCCTATTTGGACTATCTGCTCAAGGAACCGCAAAGGGCAGCCCTCCCTTACGGCTCGGGCGTCCTGGTTATGGTTCCGTCACCGGCCCGCTTTGCGCTGCACAAACTGATTATTGCACGCGAACGCGCCGCGACCTGGCATACCAAAATTGAAAAAGATCTTCACCAGGCGGCCCAATTACTTGAAGTCCTGCAGACTGACCGGCCAGGTGACCTGCTGCTGGCCTGGGACGATATCCTGCAACGCAACTGGCAAAAAAAGGTCATGGCAGGCCTTGAGGCCATGCAAAAACTCCATCCAAACCTCGGCGAACAGATACGAAAGGCCCTGGCCTTGTAACAATCAGGGTATCAACTCCGTGTCAATCAAATATTTTCCTGCCTCATCCTCGTTGGGAGCAGAGAGAAAGGGGGCAGGACCGGTCTTGCCAATCCGGTTTTTTTCCTCAATCCCATCCCCCCACCGGTGTCATCCACCCATCGGCCACTCCTCACTCGCAAGTGCTATCCATTGCCGACCTCCGAC
>CAZCUR010000007.1:0-47377 GCA_964501815.1 uncultured Geothermobacter sp. | reverse complement strand
ATCCACCCATCGGCCACTCCTCACTCGCAAGTGCTATCCATTGCCGACCTCCGACTTCTGCCCTCTGCCCTCTGCCCTCTGCCCTCTGCCCTCTGCCCTCTGCCCTCTGACTTCTGACTTCTGACTTCTGTCTCCTTCCTTCTCCCTTGCCTTCCCCCCCGAAATGTACTAGCAAGAAGGCAATCACATTCCCAGACCCAGGAGACTTATGCCCGCGACCCAACAACTTCCCTACCTGAGCGAACAGGACCTTGCAACCCTCGGCATCGCCACGCGGGAGGTCATCGACGCCATCGAGCAAACCATTGCCCTGGTCGATGCACAACGCGCCTGGAGCGCGCCCAAGGCGGTGATCCTCACCGAAGACGGGCGTTACATGATGGCGGCGCTGGCGGCGGCGGACGAACCGCAGCTGCTGGCGGTCAAGACCCTGGTTCTCAACCCGCGCAACCCGGAACGCGACCTGCCGCAGATCAACGGCCTGGTGACCCTGCTCGACAGTGACACCGGCCTGCCGGTCGCCATTCTCGACGCCAACTGGATTACCGCCGTACGCACCGCCGGGCTGAGCGCGGTGGCGGCGAAGCGGCTGGCCCGAAAAGATGCCCGCAGCCTGGCGCTGATCGGCTGTGGCGTGCAGGCGCGCAGTCATCTGCACGCCTTCGCCGAACTCTTTCCTCTGGAAAAGGTGCTGCTGTTCGGCCGCGGCTGGGCCAATATCGATCGCACGCGCACCGAGGCCGACCGTCTGGGATTGCGGACGGACGTCTGTGAGGATGCGAACACCGCCCTGGCGGATGCCGACCTGGTGGTCAGTTCGCTCACCTACGCCCCAGGCATGGCGCCCTTTCTCGACCCGAAAAAGCTCAAGCCGGGCGCTTTCGCCACCGTCACCGACCTGGCCGCCCCCTGGTTCAAGGAGGATTTCGCCGCCCTTGACCGCGTCGTCATCGACGACCTGGAGCAGGAAGCGGCCATGCCCAACAAGCTGCTGCCGGAGGATTTGATCTCCGGCGACCTGGCCGGCCTGGTACTCGGACGCCTCCCCGGACGGCAGTCGCCGGACGAGCGCACCGCCTTCGTCTTTCGCGGCCACGCCATGGGAGATCTGGCGCTGGCGATGCTTGCCTGGCAGCGCTGGCAGCAGGCGCGCGGAGCACGGATTCCATGAAGCCTCTCGACCGGGTCATGATCTTCTGGGGCCTGTGCGACATGGCCCTGATCGCCGGCATGGTGATCCGCTCTCTTACGCGCGGCGAGCTCCCCTTCATCGCCGATTTCAACAGGAGCCTGGCGACCGCCCGGCACCTGTTTGAAGCCCCGGTCCTCGGTGGCATTTCTGCCGGCCTGGCACTTGCCCTCTACCTCTCCATCGCCGTCAGCGCTTTTTTGCTGCTGCGCCGCAAACGTGCCGCCGCGGTTCTGGTCTACCTGCAGACCCCTTTCCGGCTGTTGCTGGTCGTGCCGTCGGTTTACGCCTTTTTCTGGCTGACGCGCCTGACCGGTCCCCCGCCGGTGGCGCTGGTGGTGCTGGTCTGTCTGGTGGCCGAGGTGCTCAAGCTGGTGTCGGTCATACGCTGGCAGGGGGCACAGGCGTGAAACGCTACCGGCTGGAAATCGAAGGGACCGACCTGCTGCTCGACTTCGACGGTGAGCACGCGCCGTTCAGCCTGCGCGCCGAGTGCTTTGTTGCCGCGGACAGCCCGGAGCAGGCCTACAAGATCGCCCTCGCGCGCCTGCTGCAGCACCCGCAGGTCAAAGAAAGGATGGTCGACCAGCCCGGTGTGCGGCCGAGCTACCGCCGGCTGGCTGTCGAAGAGGTCGGCCGCTGGGTCTGGCTGCGCCGGCCACGCCAGGACCGGGTCGATTTCGAGCTGCAGTCATCTGAACCCGAAATGAACCGCTGAATCGACCGCCAACCAACCTCCACCGCAGACAATCAGCGCCCGAGCGCCACCCCCTCGCGCCGGGGATCGGCGGCGCCGACCAGCCCGGCAGGGGTGACGGCGATGGCATGCAGGCCGCTGTTGAGATCGCGCACCCGGACATGATAACCGCGCCGGGTCATCTCCTCGGCCAGGGATTCCAGGCGCGTGCCCGCCTCCAGGTCGAGGCTGCGGCCATTGGTGTGGGCGTAGTGGGGCGCGGATACCGCATCCTGCAGATCGCGTCCCCAGGACAGGTACGCCACCAGGGTCTGGACCACGTAGGGAATGATGCGGCTGCCGCCGGGCGAACCGGCCACCAGCGCCAGCCTGCCCCGGTTATCAAACACCAGGGTCGGCGCCATGGAGGAGCGCGGCCGCTTGCCGCCCTGCACCCGGTTGGCGATGAGCGCCCCGGCGTCATCCCGCCAGCGGAAGGAGAAATCGGTCAGCTCGTTGTTGAGCAGAAAACCGGCCACCATCAGGCCGCTGCCAAAGGCCTGTTCAATGCTGGCGGTCAGGGCGACGGCGTTCCCCTCGGCATCGACCACCGACAGGTGGGTGGTGCCCGGCTGTTCCGGATCAAAGCCGTCCTGGAAACGGGCCTGCTTGATTCCGGGCGGCGTTCCGGCTTCGGCCCTGCCCCGGTCGCGCCGGGGATCGACCAGCCGGGCGCGCCGGTCGAGATAGCGCGCTGCGAGCAGGCCGGCGACCGGCACGGGGACAAAATCGGCATCGGCCAGATAGCGGGCCCGGTCGGCAAAAGCGAGGCGACCCGCCTGGGCGAAGAGATGGATGGCCCGGGGCGAATCGGGGCGGACACTCTGAATGCCCAGGCGCTCCAGCAGGCCCAGCATCTGCAGCGAGGTCACGCCGCCCGAAGAGGGCGGTCCCATGCCGCAGACCCGATAGCGGTCAAAGGGGGCGCAGACCGGCTCGCGCTCAACGGCCCGGTAGCCCGCCATATCGGCCCTGGAAAGCCGGCCCGGGTTGGCGTCGCCACGCACCTTGCGCACGATGGTCTCAGCCAGCCGGCCACGATAAAGCACGTCGCTCCCCCCGCGGGCAACGCGGCGCAGCACCTCGGCCAGCTGCGGGTTGCGCAGACGCTGACCGACCGCCGGCGGCCGGCCGTCGGGGAGGAAATAGCGCCGGGCCTCCCGGTCGCGCGCCAGCTTGTCGCGGTTCCGTTCGATCAGGCGCGCCAGGCGCGGACTGACCTGGAAGCCCTTTTCGGCCAGGCGGATGGCCGGCTGAAACAGCTCGGCCCAGGGGAGCCGGCCGTGCCGGCGATGCGCCAGTTCCAGCATGCGCAAAAGACCGGGCACCCCGACCGAGCGGCCGCCGGCGACCGCCTTGCGAAAGGCCATGGGCCGTCCGCGCTCGATGAACAGGTCGGCGTCAGCCTGCCGCGGCGCCGTCTCGCGCCCGTCATAGCTGCGCACCTTTTGGCTCCGGTTATCCCATGCCAGCAGAAACCCGCCACCGCCGATGCCGGAGGACTGCGGTTCCACCAGGTTGAGCACCATGGCGGCGGCGATGGCGGCATCGACGGCACTGCCGCCCCGCTCCAGCATCGACAGCCCGGCCCGACTGGCATGGGGATTGGCGCTGGCGATCATGAAGCGGCTCGCCCGGGCCGCCGACCTGGTTTCGAGTCCGGTCGCCGCCTCCGGAGTCCGGTCGATGGCCACCGGCACGCAGGCGCTTGCCAGCAGCAGCCAGACGGTCAACAGCAGTCGCATGACATCCATCCTTTCGCAACAGGCGTTTCTGCCAGTTTAACGGATGGAGCCCGATGTGTGGTTTGACCAGGGGACATTTCAGGCGGACGGCATCCTTTGCCGCCGGCGCAGACGCAGCTGCAGGTAGAGGGCCGAGGCGATGCCGGAGACACCGAAGAGCATGGTCATCACCACCACCTGGTAACGCACCGCGATCAACGGCGAGACACCGGAGAGGATCTGTCCGGTCATCATGCCGGGCAGGGAGACCAGGCCGACCGCCAGCAGGCTGTTGGTCACCGGGATGAGCGAGGCGGCAAAGGCGGCACGCCGCGCTGCAAGCGCCTCTTCACCCCTCAGGATTTCGGCCCGGAAACGTTCGGAGGCAAGACTGACGGCGTTCATGGCGGCGGCAAAGGTCATGCCCGCCAACGGCACCAGAAAGCGGGGAGCAAACCAGGGTTCGATACCAATGGCGACCCGGGTGATCAGGGCCAGCACCGGCAGGCCGGCAACGCTGATGGCTATCAGGGCGGAACCGTAGGCGCTGCGCCGGTCGGAGACCTCGTGGCGGATGGCGATCCAGGCGGCCGCGAGCAGCATCACCGCCAGGACCAGGCCGATCAGCAGCGGACTGTCGCTGCGAAAGATGGCAACCAGCACGTAGCCGACCGCCACCAGCTGTGCCAGCATGCGCACCAGGGCCCAGAGGGCGTAGCCGGGCCGGGCCTGCCAGGCGATGAGCAGCCCGACGACGGCCAGCGCCGGCAGAAAAGAAAGCGCAAGGCCGGACAGCGAGATCACCGGAAGGAACGTCGTCATCAGGGCTCTGCACCCGCGGGTGGCCGCACGCCCAGGATATGGCAGATGGCGTAGGTCAGGTCGGCGCGGTTCAGGGTGTAGAAGTGGAAGGTGCGCACGCCGTAGTCGTACAGCGCCCGGCACTGTTCGGCGGCCACGGTGGCGGCGACCAGCCGGCGGGTTTCGGGATCATCGTCCAGCCCCTGGAACAGCTCGGCCATCCAGCGCGGCACGCTGGCGCCGCACCGGCCGGCAAACTCCACCACGCGGGCGAAGTTGGTCACCGGCAGGATGCCCGGGACAATGGGGATATCGATGCCTGCGGCGCGCGCCCGGTCGCGAAAGCGTAAAAAGGTGCCGACATCAAAGAAGAACTGGCTGATGGCGCGACTGGCACCGGCGTCGACCTTGCGCTTGAGGTTGTCGAGATCGGCCTGCAGGGAAGAGGCTTCGGGGTGTTTTTCCGGGTAGGCGGCGACGCTGATTTCAAAATCGGCGATGCGCTTCAGTCCCGCCACCAGGTCGGCGGCATAGGCGTAGCCCTGCGGGTGCGGAACATAGCGCGACTGGCCGTCGGGCGGATCGCCCCGCAGGGCGACGATGTGGCGGATGCCCTCCTCCCAGTAACGCCGGGCGATGGCGTCGATCTCCTGGCGGCTGGCGTCGACGCAGGTCAGGTGCGCCGCCGGCTCCAGGGCGGTTTCGCGCCGCAGGCGCACCACGGTGGCGTGGGTACGTTCACGCGTCGAGCCGCCCGCGCCGTAGGTGACGGAAACATAGCGCGGGCGCAAAGGCTCGAGCCGCTTGATGGCGCGCCAGAGCGACGCCTCGGCCTCGGCGGTTTTCGGCGGGAAGAATTCGAAGGAAACCTCGACATTTTTCGGCAGCGGCGCGGCGACCGCCATGTGGGCGACGGGCACGGGCAAGGCATCCCTCCTGGATGATAAAACAAATTTCAGCTGATTCTAACACAGCCGATAGAAAAATCAGTCCTTTTCAATGCTATGCTTGCCGAAAAACAAGGAGGAGTCCCATGCCCTACGTCAATATCAAGATCACGCGCGAAGGCGCCACCGCCGAGCAGAAGGCCGAACTGATCAAGGGGGCCACCGAACTGCTGCAGCGGGTGCTGAACAAGAACCCGGCCACCACCGTAGTGGTCATCGACGAAGTCGAGACCGACAACTGGGGCATCGGCGGCGAGACGGTGACGTTACGAAGACAAAGAGAACAATAAACCTGGGTGGTTAACTGCCCATCCGGATAAAAAGCTATTTTTGCACCACGACCTCGACATCACCGGTTCGCTTGAGGATATCAATACCGACATCCTCGCGATAACGAACCAGATGCAGGTCGAGCCGTGCCGTTCCTACGCTCAGGCCGGTCAGCCAGATTTCATCGACAAAACCGGGCAGGACCGGATGGCGAAAGAGCAGCCGACGGCCGGGGGCATTGATTTCGAGGCCAAGACAGGCCTGCAGCAGCTGAAAGACGCTGCCTGCGGCCCAGGCCTGGGGGGAGCAGGCCAGCGGATAAAGGACGGGGCCCTGCCCGGGCAGACGGGTGAAGCCGCAGATCAGTTCGGGCAGACGGCGCAGTTCAACTTCGATGGCGAGATGGTAGAGAGCTTCAAAGATTTTCAGCGCCGCACCCGTCGCGCCATAGCGGGCCAATCCCAGCGCGATCAGCGCATTGTCGTGCGGCCAGACCGAGCCGTTGTGATAGGACATCGGGTTGTAGCGTGGCGTTCCCTCCGCCACGGTGCGAACCCCCCATCCACTGAAGAAATCGTCCTGCAGCAGGCGCTCCGCCAGTTTCAGGGCCTGCTCACCGGTGGCGATGCCGGTCAACAGACACTGGCCGGCGTTGGAAGCCGCGACCTTTGCCGGTTGTTTGTCGCCATCCAGGGCCAGGGCGAAACAGTTCAGGTCTTCACACCAGAAATCGGTCTGAAAGCGGGCGGCCAGCTCCTCAGCCTTCGTTAACTGCTGCCGCGCCAGCTCCGGCTCCCCCAGAACAGCTGCCAGCTCGGCCATCGCCTTGCGGGCTCCGTACAGGTAGGCCTGGACCTCGCACAAGGCCACCGGCCCTTCGAGGAGCTGCCCGGAAGCATCGTAGACCGAATCCCAGGAATCCTTCCATCCCTGCTGGGTCAGGCCGCGGCTGGAGCGGCGCTGGTATTCCAGATAACCATCGCCGTCGCTATCGCCATAGCGGTCTATCCACTCCAGCGCCCGGACCAGGTTGGGCCAGATGTCCCGTATCAGCCCTTCATCAGCGGTGCGTTTCCAGTACTCTCCAGCCAACAACAGAAACAGCGGCGTGGCATCGACACTGCCGTAATAGAGGCCAAAGGGGATCTCCCCCAGCGCCGCCATCTCGCCCCGGCGGGTTTCATGCAGAATCTTGCCCGGCTCGGCATCGGTTTCGGGATCAACGCTGTCGGCCTGACGCGCGGCCAGGTAGCGCAGCACGCCGCGGGCGATGGCCGGCTCCATCCACAGGGTCTGCAGGGCGGTTATCAGTCCGTCCCGACCAAAGGCGGTGCTGTACCACGGGACACCCGCGTAGGGATAGAGCCCCTGATCTGTTTCGGTCAGGAGCATGTGCAAGTCGTCAAGGGAACGGTTGATCCATTCATTCAGGTGCCCCTTGCTGGTATGAATGCGGCAGGGACTTTGCCGATACAGTTCCAGCTGCTTCAGGGACGCATCGAAGGCGGCTTCGAACCCGGTCGTCTGCACCGGGGACGCGCCGACCCGGCAGCTGAGAGTAAGGTAGAAAGAGGTCGCGCACTGCGGAGGCAGGTCGAGTTGCCACAGGGCGCGGTCCCGCTCCAGCTGCATCGGGAGCGGGCTGAAAAGAAGACGCGCACGGCGCTGGATACCGTCCAGCCCGCTGTAGCCGAGTTCCACCACATCCCGCTCCACCCGCGGATGGTCCAGACGGCCGCGGCGGGGCCGCTGCATGCCACGGACCTCGAAGATATCGGCAAAATCGGCGGCAAACCCGAGACACAGCTGCAGCCGGCAGGGTTCCGAGCCGTAATTGACCAGACGCAGGCGCTCATAACAGACATCGCGCCACAAAAAACGGCTGCGAAACAGATGCAGGGTGCCGCGCGCGATTTTGCGATCATCCAGATCGAGCAGATCCGGATTGGTCAGATCGACGGTCAACAGCTCATTGCGCTCATTGACGGTGGATGAGAGCAGCAGCGGTCGCTTGTCGCCAATGAAAAGCTCCAGCCGGGACAAAAAACGGGTCCCCTGATGGAAGACGCCCTGCTCTCCGCGTCCGAGCGGCTGGACATCACCGCGACAGTCAAACACGGCAAAGGTCTCGCCCTGCTTGAGGACCCGGACCCGGTCATCCGCCAGGCAGGAGGCCGCCTGAATGTAATACTGATCGTCGACCTGGATGATTTCTTTCATCATGGTCAGGCCACACGCTGATTGAGCCGGTTATCGGGGGCGCTGTGCCCAAGCAGCCGGCGATAAAGAAGCACATAGTCCTCAGCCATGCGACGGCTGGAAAAACGCCGCTCAAACACCGCCCGACAGACCCGCCTGTCCAGTTTCTCCACCCGCTTCACCGCCTGTACGGCTTCCTCCAGAGACGCGACGACAAAACCGGTGACACCGTTTTCCATCACTTCTGGGACCGAACCGCAGCGCCAGGCGACCACAGGCGTACCGCAGGCCATGGCTTCAATCATCACCAGACCAAAGGGTTCCGGCCAGTCGATGGGAAAGAGCAACGCCAGCGCCTGACCGAGAAAGTCCTGTTTGTCGGCGTCATTGATTTCTCCGATAAATTCGACCAGCGGATGACTTAGCAGCGGTTTGATCTCGCGCTCAAAATACTCCTGGTCCGCCCGGTCAACCTTGGCGGCGATCTTCAGCGGCAATCCGGACCGTTTGGCAATCTCGATGGCCCGGTCGGGCCTTTTTTCCGGTGAAATCCGCCCCAGAAAGGCCAAATACCCGCCTCCCTCGGGGTTCAGCCGGAACTGGTCGGTCGGCAGGCCGTGATAAACGGTCCCGGTCCAGTTGGCAAAGGGCAGAGGACGGCGCTGGGCGTTGGAAATGGATACCAACGGCATGTCCCGGTACTCCCGGAACAGAGGGGCCAATTCCGGACTGTCCAACCGGCCGTGCAGCGTGGTCAGCTGAGGGACGTTACTTCGCCGCGACAGGGGGAAATGAAGATAATCGACGTGGTAATGGACAATATCGAACTCCTCCAGCCGACGCGCCACTTCTTCGAGCATGAGCAGATGGTGCGCGAGCGGTTCGCGGCAGCCTGCCAAACGCAGTGCCTCGGAAGCGCAGGGAACCAGTTTGGCCGAGGTGACCGAATCACCACTGGCAAACAGGGTCACATCATGTCCCTGACGCACCAGCTCCTCGGTCAGCCAGGAGACGACCCTTTCAGTACCGCCGTAAAGTCTTGGGGGAACGCTTTCGTACAGGGGGGAAACCTGAGCGATTTTCACAGCAACCTCCTGTTGTCTCGTCCTGATGGGCTGTCATCAAGAAGGCCAAAGAAGCCTGCGGAAATTCGCCTGAAGGTGCGACAAAATATAGTCGCCCCCGGACCAGTTTCAACCCCCAGGGCCGCAATTTTTTCACCGGTCGTTGACAGCCCGGAACCCAGAAGAGAGACTGGTGCCATGACCTCGATCCGAAACGTTCTCCAGCGACTGTTTTTTGCCCTGGGGCTGGCACTGATCCCTGTGCTGACCGGCACGATGAGCCAGGCACACGGATTGCGCCATGTCATCCTGATGATCGGCGACGGCATGGGCTTCGAGCATCTGAAAACCGCCGGCTACGTCGACCACCAAAACCGCCTGACACCTCCCTTGGCCTGTTTTCCGGTGCAGCTGCAAATGAAGACCGGCTCCCTGGGCGACCGGAACGACATCCCCGCTCCGGGCCGCGTTACCGATTCGGCAGCGGCGGCCACGGCCCTGGCTACAGGTCACAAAACCTTCAACGGCGCCCTCGGCATGGCGCCTGACCGGGACGGCCGGCTGCGACCGGTCATCAATCTCATGGAGGCGGCGGAACAGACCGGCCGCAGCACCGGCGTGGTCACCAGCGTCCCCTTCAGCCACGCCACCCCGGCCGCCTTCGCCGCCCACGTTGCCGACCGGGAGGACTATGGCAGCATCGCCCGGCAGATGCTGACCGCATCCGGCCTTGATGTCATCGCCGGAGCAGGGCACCCCCGTTACGACGACAACGGTCGCCGGCTCAGCCTGGGCACCTCGTACCGCTATGTCGGCGGCAGAAACCTCTGGCAGCAACTTGCCGCAGGCCGGCTCGGCAATGACGCCGACGGCGACGGCATTTCCGATCCCTGGACCCTGATCGACCGCACCGAAATCATCCGCAGGCTGGCACAGGGGCCGACACCCAAACGGCTGCTGCTGCTCGCGCCGGCCGCTTCGACCCTGCAGCAGAAACGCTCCGGCCCCGCCAAGGCGGCAGCCGACACGGTACCGTTTTCGCCGGACATGCCCACCCTGTCCGAGATGACCCGGGCCGCCATCAACCTCCTGGATGATGATCCGGACGGCTTCGTCCTCATGATCGAAGGTGGCGCCATCGACTGGGCCGCGCACGCCAACCAGACCGGCCGCATGATTGAGGAACTGGACGACTTTGCCCGAACCGTCGCCCTGGTCGAGCGCCTGATCACCGACCGGCTCGGCTGGGACCGCACGTTGCTGCTGCTCACCGCCGATCATGAAACCGGCGGCCTGCAGGACGGCACCTGGACAGGGCACAGGCATACCGGCACCCCCGTGCCGCTGCTGGCCCGTGGCAAAGGAGCCGCGTCCCTGCCGGCTTTGGCGGAGGCAGCCACAGGCCTGGTCGACAACGCCGCGCTGGGACGCTGGCTGCTGCAACAGATAACGGAACGACCTTCCAACGAGGAGTCGAGACATGAATGAGTCAGACTGGCCACCCGCACCACCTGCCGACCTGAATCCCGACCAGATTCGCGCCGCTGTCGACTGGGCCATACGGTCGCGCCGCAGCGTGCGCGCCTTTCGGCCCGACCCGGTCCCGCGCGCGGTCATCGAAGAGATTCTCGAGGTTGCCGCCCGGGCCCCGAGCGGCGTCAACACCCAGCCCTGGCAGGTCTGGGTCGTGACCGGTGCTACCCGCCGCAAAATCGCCGATGCCATGATGGCCGCCTTTGATGATCCGGACAGGGAGACAAAGTACCGCGCCGAGTACAGCTACTATCCGGAGAGCTGGATTGAGCCCTATCTGTCGCGCCGACGCAAAATCGGCTGGGATCTGTACGGCCTGCTGGGAATCGGCAAAAGGGACAAGGAAAAGATGCACGCCCAGCACCGGCGCAATTTCGATTTTTTCGGCGCCCCGGTCGGTCTGTTTCTCACCATGGACCGCATCCTGGCACAGGGGAGCTGGCTCGACTGCGGCATGTTTCTTCAAAACCTCATGATCGCCGCCCGCGGCCGTGGTCTGGACACCTGCCCACAGGCTGCCTTTATCCATTTTCACAGTATAATCAGAAAGTATCTTGATATTCCGGATAAGCAGATTCTTTTATGTGGGCTCAGCCTCGGTTATGCCGACGACGAGGCGACCGAAAACCGGCTGGTCACCCTGCGGGAACCTGTACAGGGGTTCACCCGCTTTTTCGACTGACGGCTCAACCATTTTTTCCTCCCCGGTCATTGCACAGCACAATAAATGGGCTATCATTGAGCTGTACTCATTTTGCTGTCATCGGCCACTTTCGCCATTGCCGCCACAGAGGAGGAAAATCATGCGCCCTGCCCTGTCACTCCTGCTGGTGCTGGCCCTGTTGCTGGCCATCGCTCCCGCTGATGCCGAGACCTTCGGCGTCAAAAAGAAACGCCCGCGCCTGAGTGAATTCGGCAACGTCCTCTTGGACAACCAGTCAACGGCCAACAATCAGGCTCCGGTGGTTTTCCCGCACTGGTTCCATCGCTCCCGCTTCACCTGCCGGGTCTGCCACGTCGACCTCGGCTTTGCCATGCGCGCCGGCGCGACCGGTATCACAGAAGCCGACATCCGCGCCGGTTTTTACTGCGGCGCCTGCCACAACGGCCGCACGGCCTTTGCGCCGGTCAGCACCGACCCCGACGGGAACGAGGTCAAAACCTGTGACCCCTGCCATTCCGTCGGTCGCAAGGTTGACTTCAAGCACGATTTCAAAACATTCCGCCGCTCCATGCCGCCGGAACGGTTCGGCAACGGCATCGACTGGATTGAAGCCGAAGAGGAAGGCCTGATCAAACTGACCGACTACGTCGAAGGTTTTTCGGTCCGGCATGCCGAACTGAAAAATCCTGAAGACATTGAGCTGGCCGGCAAAGAAGCCAAAATGCCGGACATCATCTTCTCGCATCGCAAGCACGCCATCTGGAACGGCTGTGAATCCTGCCACCCCGAGATTTTCCCGGTACGCAAGGGGGCGGTCCCCTACAGCATGCAGGAGATTTTTGACGGTCGCTGGTGCGGCGTCTGCCATGACAAGGTGGCCTTCCCGAACATCGACTGCCAGCGCTGCCACAGCAAACCGGTCTACTGACAGCCATGCGTCGCGCTGCATTTCTGCTGATACTGCTGCTGACGGCAGCAACCCTGTGCCAGGCGGCCGGATTCTACCAACTGCCGCCCCAGCCGCCCCAGAACCGCTACGGCGATTTGCTGCTCGATCGCGTCTCAAGCGCGGCCGGGCAGAAACCGGTCTTTTTCTCCCATTTCACCCACCGTCTGCGCGACACCTGCCGGGTTTGTCATTTCGAGCTCGGCTTTGCCATGAAGCAGGGGGAAACCGAGATAACCGAAGAGGCCAACCGAGAGGGGATGTACTGCGGCGCCTGCCACGACGGCCTGATGGCCTTCGGGCACAACCAGAAGCACTGCAACGACTGCCACACCGGCGACGCCCAGATCGACACGGAAACATTTGGGCAGATTCGCCAGCAGCTGCCCCCCTCTCCCTGGGGCAACGGCATCGACTGGTCCCGCGCCCTGGAAAAAGGCCTGATAGCTCCGCGATACAGCCTGTACCATCCGGACGAACAGCCCATGGGGTACGACAAGCGGCTGGAACTGAGCGCCAACTGGTCGATGGTGCCGCCGGCCATCTTCGACCACAAAAGCCATGGCCGCTGGCTCGACTGCAACAACTGCCACCCCGACATCTTCAACATCCGCAAAAAGACCACAGCGCATTTCGAGATGCGCTATATCCTCGAAGGAAAGTTCTGCGGCTACTGCCACGGCAAAGTGGCCCTGCCGCTCGATGACTGCAACACCTGTCACCCGGGAATCAAGATGCGATGAAAACGCCAATTCTGCCGGTCGTTATCAGCCTTGTTCTGACCCTGACCACGCCTGTCTGGGCAGCCCCCCAGAAACCTCCGGCCGAACTGCAGCAGCTGCTGGCTAACTGCAGCGCCGCTGCCAGCCTGCCTGCCGAACAGCTGCCCCAGCTGGCTGAGCGCCTGCAGCTCTGGCAACAGAAACTTGAGCAGGAAGCCGGGCCCGCCGCCAAGCTCTGGCGTTTTCGCCTCAATCAGTGCCGCGGCTTCGTCGGCTACCGGCTCAAGGCAGACAAACCGGAAAACAGCCAGTGAGCGACCTTCTGTTCGTCTACGGCACCCTGAGGCGGGCCAGCGGGCACCCGATGCGTCAACGCCTGGAGCAACAGGCGGTCTGGCTTGGCCCGGCCTGGATCCGGGCGAGGCTGTTCAGGGTCGCCGATTATCCGGGTGCCATCTTATCTGTTCATCCGGATAGCGAGGTAAAAGGCGAATTATGGAAGATAAAAAACCCGGGACATCTGCTTGTTGAACTGGATCGATACGAAGAATGCGGACCCGGTTTTGCCAAACCGACCGAATATATCCGTCAGCTGGTTGAGTCGTATCTCCCGGATGGCCGCACAGTAACCGCCTGGTGCTGGCTCTACAATCGTCCGGTTCGTGATCTGCCTGTCATCCCCGGGGGCGATTTTTTCGCCGATAAGCCGTCATGAGAAAGCCCCGGCCGCCATGAAGGCAACCGGGGCCTGAAGTCCATCCGATGTTCGATTGAAAGCCGCTGGATTCCTACTCTTCACACAGGACCGTGCCGGCCACCTGCTCGGCAAACTTGCGGCAGGCATCGATATTCTCCTCGGTCGGGGAGAACCGGAAGGTCAGCCCCTCGGCGGCAAGCTTGTACTTGAGTCCCTTGAGGCGCTCCTCAACCATTTTGACCGCTTCACCGCTCCAGCCGTAGCTGCCGAACACCGCCCCCAGCTTGGCTTTGGGAGTCACCGAGGAAACCAGCGCCAGGGCGTGCCAGATGTGCGGCGGCGCATCACGCTGAATGGTCGGGGTGCCAATCAAAAGCACGTCCGCCTCCTCCAGGGCGTTGCGGTAGTCGTCGTCACGCATCTGCGACACCATGAAGGTCTGGACATCGAGCCCCTGTTTCTGTAGCTCCTCGGCAATGACTTCTGCCATGGCCCGGGTGTTGCCATGACTCGACAGAACCGCCATCAGCGCCTTGGGACGTTCCGTGGTCGGGGGGGGAGCCGCCCAGCGCTTGTAGGCGGCAATGGCGCCCCGGCCTCCCTGACGCCGGATGGGGCCATGGGAGGGGCAGACCATATCGATTTCGAGGTCTTCGACCTTGGCGACCGCGTCGCGGATCTTGTCCTTGAACGGGCGCATGATGCAGTCGAAGTAGAAGAAGAAATCATAGGAAAAATCGGCTATTTCATCATCGAACAGCCTGTTTGGGCAGTAGTGGGCACCGAAAGCGTCGCAGGAAAAAAGGACCTTCTCCTCCACCAGGTAGGTGAACATGGTATCAGGCCAGTGCAGGTAGGGAGCGAGAATGAAGCGCAGGGTCCTGCCACCCAGATCAACCTCCTCTCCCTCGGTCACCACGTGGCTGTTGAAGGGGCGATTGAGCAGCTGGCGCAGGAAATTTTCACCCGCCTTGGTACAGAACACTTCGATGTCAGGGTTCTTCTCGATCAAGGCAACAACCGCACCGGAGTGGTCCGGTTCGGTATGGTTGACCACCACCATGTCGATCTTTTCCGGCTCGACATGCTCGGACAGCTTGGCCAGAAACTCATCGGTAAAGGGGGCCTTGACCGTATCGATGACGGCGGTCTTTTGGCTGCCGCGCACCAGGTAGGAATTGTAGGTGGTCCCGTTGTGAGTCGGAAAGAGATCGTCGAAAACCTTCAGGTCGGGATGGCGGACGCCAACCCAGTCGACACCGTTACAGACAGCGACACTGTGATCCATGGAACGCAATTCTCCTTGAAAAAGAATGACAAATCCGGTCAACTATAACGGACTTGCCACCTGCTGACAAGGGATGAGAAAACAGCCTGCATGCCGGATATGGAAAAAGAAAACAGGCCCGGAGCGCCGAAATCACGATTCCGCAGGCGCTTGCTCAAAGGCGGGCTAGCCGGCGTCGGCGGTCTCGTGCTCGCGGATGCACTGATATTCGAACCCGGCTCGGTGGTCGTCGAAACCCTGGCTCTGGAAACCGACCGGCTGCCGCCAGGTCACAGGCTGCGCCTGGTGCAGCTGAGCGACCTGCATATCGGCAGGCTGGAATCCTTCCACCATCACATCGTCGACCGGGTGCGCATGCTCACCCCCGATGTCATCCTGCATACCGGCGACTACCTGGAGGAGCGGCGCAATATCGGAGAGGTGCTGGACTTTCTCGGTGAACTCAAGGGGCTGGCGCCTTCCTTCGCCGTTCAGGGCAACTGGGAATACTGGTCACGGCTCGAAGGGGAAAACCTGCGGCGAAAGTTTGCGTCGCGCGGCGTACGGCTGCTGATCAACGAAACGGCTGATGTCGGCTCCGGCCTGCGTCTGCTCGGACTCGACTACCCTTCGGCCGCCGATTCCCTGGTACGCCTCACAGACCGGGCCGACCGGTCACGCTTCAACCTGCTGCTGTCGCACGTACCGGCCTTTGAGCACCGGCTGCTCCCGCCGGAGATCGACCTTGTCCTGTGCGGACATACCCACGGGGGCCAGGTGCGCGTTCCGCTGATACCGCCCCTTTACCTGCCGCGCTACAGCGGCCGCTTCGTTTCCGGACTCTACCGGGTCGGCCTGCACGATACCCCGTTGTATGTCACACGCGGGCTCGGCTGCAGCATCCTGCCCATGCGCCTGAACTGCAGACCCGAACTGACCCTGATTGAACTGGCCGGACGTCAGAGCGCGTCCTGAAGACGCCGTAACGACTGAACCAGATCGGCGAAGCCATCCCCGTCCAGACTCTGGGCTCCGTCGCACAGGGCTTTGGCCGGATCGGGATGCACCTCGACCATCAGGCCGTGGGCCCCGGCCACCAGGGCCGCCCGGGACATGACCGGCACCAGGGCACGCTTGCCGGTGGCGTGACTCGGGTCGACGATAATCGGCAGATGGCTCATTTCCCGGATCAGCGGCACGACGGAAAGATCGAGGGTATTGCGGGTGGCGCGCTCGAAGGTACGAATGCCCCGCTCGCACAACACCACCTTGTCGTTCCCCTCGGCCAGCAGATACTCGGCGGCCGCGAGAAACTCCTCGATGGTGGCGCTCATGCCGCGCTTGAGCAGGACTGGATGGCCTGTTTTCCCGACTTCCTTGAGCAGATCAAAATTCTGCATATTGCGGGCGCCGATCTGCAGCATGTCGGCATGATCGCACACCACCGGCAGCTGCTCGATACGCATCACCTCGGTCACAACCGGCAACCCCACGGCATCACCGGCCTGACGCAGATATTTCAGACCCTCAACCCCCAGCCCCTGAAAGCTGTGCGGTCCGGTGCGCGGCTTGAAGGCGCCGCCGCGCAGCATGTGGGCCCCGGCCGCAGCGACCTTTTGGGCCGCGGCCAGCATCTGTTCCTCGCTCTCGATGGAACAGGGACCGGCAATAATGACCGGCGGGCAGCCGTCACCGAAGCGGGCCTTGCCGACCGTGACCACGGTCGAGCGGGGATGAAAATCGCGCGAGACCAGCTTGTAGGGCTTGCTGACATGGATCGTCTCTCGCACCCCGGGCAGGTTGCGAATTGTGGTGTCATCGACATAACCCTGGTTGCCGAGCACGCCGATGGCCGTCCGGAGCGAGCCGGGAATCGGCTCGGCCTGCAGTCCCATGGCCTCGACTTCGGCGATGACACGATCGATCTGCTCCTGAGTGGCACTGTGATGCATGACAATGAGCATGGAAAATCTCCCCGTTTGAACTTGCCTGCATGGCGTTGCCCAGCCTAACGCCATCGTCACCGGCTGACAACTTTTTTAGCACGCCAGCCGGTCTTGGCAGCTCCGAAAGCTCAGGCTATGATGACATCCATGCGCGGACATTTCTTCCGACAGAATCCCTGCCCGGCCATCCTTGTCAGCCTGGTCGTCCTCTGCCTTTTTTCCGCTACAGAAGCGGCGGGGGCCGATGACGGCCGGGCCCGCGCGCTGCTCAATGCGCTGGGCTGCAAAGGCTGCCATCAACTGGAGGGGCAGGGTGGCAGCCTGGCACCCAGACTCGACCGGGTCGGCAGCCGCCTGACACGCGAGCGACTGAGCCAGATGTTTCAAAAAACCGACCAGCCCGCCCATGACCTGACCTTTCTTGCCCCACCGGACCGCACCAGCCTGGTCGACTTTCTCGCGGAATTGACCCAACCCGCACCGGCCTTTTCCCAGCCGCTTCCCGACACAGGCAACGAGAGCAATCCCTGACCCGCCGACGTTGCCCGTCATTTCTCGCTGTGCTAAGGTTCCGCCGACTTTCGCTACCGAGGTTGCGGCCCTATGACCCAACGCATGATCTACATCGAATCGCCAGTCTTCGCCCGCGAACCCGAGCTGAAAAGCGTGGGCCTTGCCGGCCTGTTTTCCCGTTCCGCTCCCCTCGCCCTGGAAATCGGGTGCGGCATCGGCGACTTCATCATCCAGGAGGCCGCCCGCCGGCCGGAATGGAACTTTGTTGCCATCGACATCTTCAACAAGGGCTGCCTCAAGACCTGCAACCGGGTCGAAAAGGCGGGCCTGACCAACGTCAGGGTGCTGCGTGCCGAAGCGCGCTGGCTGCTCAACCACCATGTGCCGCGCGAAGGGTTGCAGGCGGTCTATATCAATTGTCCGGACCCCTGGCCGAAAAAACGCCACCGTAACCGACGTCTGGTCAACCGCACCTTTCTGGAGTTGCTGCGCTGCTACCTGGCCCCGAAAGGACATTTCTGGTTTGCCACCGATTTTCGGGATTACGCTGAAATGGTGGCGGAGATAATCCCCCAGGTGGCAGGCTACCTGCCCCAGACAGCCGCTCCCTTTACCACGGATCTGGGTGACTACCCGGTCAGCAAATACATGCGCCGTTTTCTTGAGGCGGGGCAACCCATCTATCTGTTCCACTACCGACGCGCCGAAGTCCTCGCCCCGGAGCTGCTGGAACCTCCGGGACTGGAACCGGGCTTCCGACTGCGCTGGCTCGCCCGGGAAAACCGGCGCAACCGACCGCGCCGGCAGCAGGGCGAATAACATGAACGCTTCAGCGCCCGAACCCGGCTATCTCACCGGGACCCTGCCCGGCATTGGCGGCCACATACGTGAAATCCCGGAGGACTTTCGCGTCGAGGAGATTCCGCTCTACGCCCCCTCGGGCCAGGGCGACCATCTCTACCTGCGCGTGGAAAAGACGGGGCTGGGAACCCTGGAGGTGGCGAGAATCCTCGCAAAAACCTTTCAGGTGCCGCAGCAGGCCATCGGTTACGCCGGGCTGAAGGACACCCGGGCGGTCACGGTACAGACTTTCTCCATCCATCACGGGCAAGCCGAGCAGGCTGAACGGCTGTGCCACCCCCAAATACGTATTCTTGCCATCAGCCGACACGGCAACAAATTGCGCCCCGGACATCTGGCCGGCAACCGCTTCGAGCTGACCCTGCGCCACGTTGACCGTGATGCCCAGGACAAGGCCGCAGATATCCTTGCCGTATTGCAGGATCTCGGTGTGCCCAACTTTTTCGGCCCCCAGCGCTATGGCGTCCTCGGCACCAATGACCAGGTCGGCCTGGCCCTGCTCAAAAGGCGATGGCATCAGGCGCTGGCCGCTATCATCGGAGATGCCGCGCGCATTCGTCATCCGGACTGGCGGGCGGCGGCCGAGGCATTCGCCCGTGGCGACCTGACGGAATGCCTGCGCCGGCTGCCGCCACGCATGCGTGATGAAAGATCGCTGGTCGAAGCCCTGCTTCGCGGCCAGAAGGACCGTGAAGCGCTGTTTCTCATACCGAAACAGCGCCTCCGCCTCTACCTGTCGGCCTTCCAGGCCCGGCTGTTCGACCGGATTCTGGCCATGAGACTGGCAACGATCGAACGGGTCTGGGCAGGAGACATCGCCTACCGGCACGACAACGGCGCCTGTTTCAGGGTCGACGATCCGGCCACGGAACAACAGCGCGCCGACCGTTTTGAAATCAGCGCCACCGGTCCACTTTTTGGCCGCAAGATGCTGACACCCACCGGCCAGAGCGCCCTGCTGGAAGCCAGTCTTCTGGACAAGTTCGGGCTGTCATATGACGATTTTCGGCCCGGGGCTGGTCTCAATCTCGAGGGGGACCGCCGCCCCCTGCGCGTGCCGCTCGACAAGGTCGAAATGGAAGCCGGGCCCGGTCAATTGCGGCTTTGCTTCACCCTTCCGCGCGGCAGCTACGCCACAAGCCTGCTTCGGGAAGTCATGAAATCCCCCCTGGTCGGGGTAACATGCTGACCCGGCATCATATTTGCTTAGCCAAATGAAACCCGACAAATCCCCACAGGGAATGCGAAAAACCGGATTGTTTCGGTTGACAGAAATAAAACAGCATTCTACTATCTTTGCGTGGTGGCCGGGTCCGCGGTTTCGGGGAGCCGGACAAGCGACCGGCACCCGCCCGGGGCACAGGCAAATTGGCCCTTGACAGGACCGCGTTTTTTTTTATGATGGGCGGTCTTGTCTGCTGACTCCTAACGAGAGGGGAATGAGGAAACCATGGCCAAAAAGGACAAGTCAGAATATATCATCCAGGCCGTTTCACACGCACTGGACCTGCTTGAGCAGTTCCACGATGATGTCGACGAGCTGGGC
Source organism: uncultured Geothermobacter sp. (assembly GCA_964501815.1). Classification (GTDB taxonomy): domain Bacteria; phylum Desulfobacterota; class Desulfuromonadia; order Desulfuromonadales; family Geothermobacteraceae; genus Geothermobacter. The sequence goes on along the minus strand of CAZCUR010000007.1, from coordinate 27,752 downwards.
GTCACCGAGCTGTCCAAGCGGCTGAAACTGCACAAGAACAATGTCTTCCGGCTGCTGGCCACCCTCGAATCGCGTGGCTACATCGAGCAGAACAAGGCGACGGAAAACTACCGACTCGGGCTGAAATCGCTGGAACTCGGCCAGACATTCATCAAACAGATGGGGCTTTTGCGTCAGGCCAAGCCGATTCTGGAAAAACTGACCAAGGATACCGGCGAAACATCCTACGTCGCCATTTTCAAGGAAGGCCACATCGTCTATCTGGACGTGGTGGAGACCGACCAGACCGTGCGCGTGGTATCCCGGGTCGGCTCCCGGCTCCCGGCCTACTGCACCGCCTCCGGCAAGGTCCATCTCGCCGCCATGTCAGAGGAGGAACTGGAGGAAGTGCTGCCTGAGCAGCTGGAAAAGCACACCCCGACCACATTTGCCGACCGCGCCAGCCTGCTGGCGGAGCTGAAAAAGGTCGCCGAACAGGGCTATGCCATTGACGACGAAGAACTGGACCAGGGGGTTCGGTGTGTCGCAGCACCCATCCGGGACTATACCCGCCGGATTATCGGTGCCATCAGCATTTCCGGCCCCGCGATGCGTCTGCCGCTCGACAAGATTGAACAGGAAATCGTCCCCCGGGTGGTTCAAGCCGGGCAGGAGCTGTCCACTCGCCTCGGCTACCCGACCTGAACCATCCCGGTTCCTTGCTCCCCAACGCCCCGGTCGATTTCACCGGGGCTTTTTTATGCATTCATTTTTCCCCGGCGACCGTCTAGACTGTGGCGAAAGGGTAATCTTCGGTGAAGGCTCTGCACAGATACATTCAGGAACAGACAGAGGCGGCTCGTCAGGAGGGGGTCAGCCTCAGCGAAAACATGCCCTTCTGGCTGCCGGCAGACAAGGCTCGAACCTGCGTCCTTCTGGTCCACGGCTTTACCGCCAGCCCCTGGGAGATGAGCCACATCGCGCACCACCTGAGTGATCGGGGTCTTGCCTGTCTCGGGGTACGCCTGCCGGGCCACGGCTCAACCCCGGAGCGACTGCTCGCAACCGGCCGGCAGGACTGGCTCAATGCAGTACACCAGGCGGCGGAAGCCGCACAGGCTGATGGCTACCGGCTGGCCGGCGTGGGTTCGAGCACCGGCGCCCTGCTGCTGCTCCGGCTCTGCCTGGACAAACCGCTTTTGCAGCGCCTGGCCCTGTGTTCACCCTTTCTCCGTGTGCGCCACAGGTTGGCGCCGTTGGCCGGCTTGCTCCGTTTTCTGCGCAGGTACCAGCACCATCCCAAGCCCCCCGAGGTCGCCCCCTACTTCTACGACCGCAGGCCCCTGGCCGGGGTGGCCGAAATCAACCGCCTGATTCGGGAAATCCGCCCGCGCCTGGACGAGATAACCCAGCCCTGTCTTGTCCTGGCATCCCGGGGCGATGAAACCATCGACCCAGCCAGCGCCGAGCAGCTTTACGAGCGTATCGGCAGCAGGGACAAACAGTTCCACATGTACGGTGTGAAGGTCCCCCATGTTCTGGTGCTGCCCGGACATTCTCAGTTTGATGACGTCCTGTGCCGTATTGCCCGCTTTCTCGAAGCCTGAAGCCTCAAGAGGCCCCGGTCAGCTGGCGCCAGAGGCTGTCGACCTGACGTCGGCAGCTGTCCCAGTCCCCTGAATTGTCGATGACATAATCAGCCCGGGCGACCTTGGCCTCCTGGGGCATCTGCGCCCGGATGCGCTGCAGGGCCGCCCGCCGGTCAAGACCATCACGCGCCATAAGCCTTTTCAGGCGCACCCGTTCATCCGCGGTCACCAGCAAAATCCTGTCGACCCGCCCCTCGGCGCCTGCCTCAAACAGGAGCGGCGCCTCATAGACGACCAGCGCATGGCTTGCGCGCAGCCCGGCCAGACGCTCCTCCGCCAGCTGCGCAATGGCAGGATGGGTTATCTCCTCAAGCCGGCGCCGCGCCTCGGTATCACCGAAGACCAGGGCACCGAGTTTTTGGCGGTCAAGCCGTCCGTCCGGCCCCAGAATCCCGGGTCCGAAGCAACGGACGATTTCAGCCAGGCAGGATGTCCCCGGAGCGACAGCCTCCCGCGCGAGCTGGTCGGCACTGACCACGGCAGCACCCAACTCACCCAAACGGGCCGCGACCCGGCTTTTTCCACTGGCGATATTTCCGGTCACTCCGAGCACCATGGGCCCTTGATGCCACCCTCAAATCCCGCTGTCAACGGCAAAACCGATTTCCCCCGCTATAATTGGGATAAATACCGGCTGGTGGAGAAAGGAACGCCCATGCATCGCAATCTTCCGCAAACCATCCTGGATCTGGTTGGCGACCGCCACGGTCTGGTCGCCATGCGCACCAAAATCGACGGGCGCTGGCAGGATATCGGCTGGCTCAACCTGGCCCGTCAGGTGCGGCGCTTCGCCGCCGGTCTGATGGAACTGGGCATACAGCCCGGTGACCGGGTCGCCATCATGTCCCCCAACAGACCGGAATGGGCCTTTGCCGACCTGGGCATCATGGCGTGTGGCGCCGTGACGGTGCCGATTTACCATACCGAAGGAGCCGAAGCCGCCGCCTATATCCTCGACAATTCCGGCAGCCGCGCCGTTTTTGTCCGCACCTTCGAAGATCTGCGCAAGGTCGAATCCCGGCTCGATCAGCTGCCCGATCTTGAACACATCATCCTCATTGAAGGGACAGCGGACCGCCAACCGGTTCTCGACCTGAAGCACTTTCTTCCGGACAGGGTTGATGAACAGGCGGTCAACGCCCGCATGGCCGCCGTGGCCCGGGAGGACCTTGCCACAATCGTCTATACCTCCGGAACCACCGGCCTCCCCAAAGGGGCCATGCTCACCCACGACAATATCCTTTCCGCCGTGGAAGCGGCGGCGGAAACCTTCCATATTTCGACAGACGATTCGTGCCTCTCATTTTTGCCCCTGTCTCACGTCTTCGAACGGATTGACGGCTATTACTTCATGCTGATTCAGGGGGCGACCATCAACTATGCCGAAAGCATCGACAGCGTTCCGGCCAACCTGCAGGAGGTCCGGCCAACCCTGGTCATCAGCGTTCCAAGACTGTTTGAAAAGATGTACGCCCGGGTTATGGAACGCATCACCTCAGGCCCCTGGCTGAAAAAACAGGTTTTCTTTGCGGCCCTGAAAGCCTGCACCCGCGAACTGCACCTGCAGCAGCAAGGCAAACCTGTGCCGGGCTGGCTTGCACGTGTGTGCGGTCTGGCTCGCGCCAGGATTTTCTCCAGGCTGCGCGAACCGCTGGGTGGCCGCATTCGCTTCTTTGTCAGCGGCGGTGCGCCCCTGGCCCAGAACGTGGCTGAATTCTTCCTGGCCGCCGGGTTGCCCATTTACGAAGGCTACGGCCTGACCGAAACCTGCGCCGGCATCGCCGCCAACTGTGAAGGGCACGTCCGCCTGGGGACGGTCGGCCGCTGTTTCCCCGGTACGGAAATCAGCATTGCCGAGGATGGTGAAATCCTCATCCGCGGCCGGACGGTCTTTCAGGGCTACTGGCAGGACCCGGCCCGCACCGCTGAGGCGATTCGGGACGGCTGGTTTCACACCGGCGACATCGGCACCCTCGACCGTGAGGGCTATTTGCGCATCACCGATCGCAAAAAAGACCTGATCATCACCGCCGGCGGTGAAAACATTGCGCCGCAGCCGATCGAAAACAGCCTGAAACAGGACAAATTCATTGCCAACGCCTTTGTGTTTGGCAATCGCAAACCCTATCTGGTGGCCCTTTTGGTTCCCAACTTTGAAAACCTGGAAAAATATGCCCGGCTCAAAAAAATCCCCTATCTGGACCATTGCAACCTGGTCACCCATCCACAGGTTCTCAGCCTTATCCGCCGTCGTATAGACCGCCTCCAGGAGGGACAACCCGGGTTCATGCACATCAAGCGTTTCACGTTGCTGTCACGGGATTTTTCCGGAGGTGAAATCACGCCGACCCTGAAGCTGAAACGAAAAATCATCCGGGAAAATTTCGCCGATCTGATTGAAAGAATGTACCTGCCGGAAGATCACGGCATTCACGATGCCGGCTTCTGCCTCAGAGACGAGGACCAAACGCCCCCTGCGGGGGACTGAGTACAGGTTTGCCCGAAACAGTTGCAATTTACAAAGGCGCCGGGAGCAGGTATGCTGAACGTCGTGAAATAACACACTTATCTTTTTCAGGCGCCACAGTGAGTTCACCCCTGCCCCAAATCGAAACCGCCCTGCAGCAGCTGACCAAGCTGATCAAGGCGGTCCAGTATTATCCCTCCGGGCACCCGGCCGTTGCCACCACCGCCGCGGAAACCAAAACCGCTTTCACTCCGCTGTTTGAGGCCGGACGCCACCTGTCTCTGGGCATCCACAAAGACGGTTTTTTCCTGGAAGAGACCAGGGTGGCGCCGAAAAACCAGGTGCTTGCCAAACTGGCCGCCTACCTGTTCAGCCGTCTGGCACAGTCCTTGACCATTCTGCCGGACCTGACTGTCCAGGACCTGCTCAGTTTCGGACGGATTCTCGCTATCGACCCGCGCCAGCTGCGCCAGCAGGGCGGGCTGAAAGAGATGCTGCTCAAGGCGCGGGTGACCACGATCTGGGTGAACGAAACCGACCTGGGACAGATTCTGACACGCAAGGAAGAGATCGAGACCGCGCGCAACGACCAGGCAGCCACCGGGAATATTGAAGACCTGGAGGTTTTCGACCTGGCGGGTGAGGTACGCGATCTGAAACAGATTCTGGCCGAGCTGAAAAAAGAAAGGGACGACCTCCGCTTCCAGGCCCTGCTGGAAGAGATGCTGCCCCTGGCCCGCATGTGCCTGACTCCCACAGGACGGCAACAACTGCTTAAGGCCCTGGTCTTGCTTTGCCGGTTTTCGGCTGATCGCAGCTGGAGCCTGACCAGACGTGAGGCGGCCCACAAGGCGCTGCAGCAACTGACCGACGAAGAAACGGTTCTTTTTCTCATCGACTATCTGTGCGACCGCGACATTCTCGATGAAGAACGCAACCAGCTTTACCAGGTGCTGACATTTCTGCGTCAAAAAAGCATCGCCCCCCTGATGACCCGCCTCACTGAAGAAAAGGTGGCCGCCCGGCGCAAAATCCTCAGTACCGCCCTGGCGCGCCAGGGAGCGGCGGCGGTTCCCGTACTGGCCGGCTACCTGCAGGATGAGCGCTGGTATGTGGTACGTAACGCCGCCAATATCCTGGGTGAAATTCGCGACCCTTCCGCCGCCCGGTATCTGCATCCCTTGCTGCACCACGAGGATATCCGGGTGTGCCGTGAGGCCATTCGCGCCCTGACCCGGATCGGAGGGAGCAACGCGGTTCGCTTTCTGCTCGAAGTTGTCAACGACCAGGATGAGGAAATCAGCCGGCAGGCCATTCTTTCCCTGGGGGTTATCGGCGACGAAACGGCCGTTCCCGAATTGCTGCGCATCGTGCGCAAAGGGGATTTTTTCTGCAAACTGCTTGAACGCAAAAAAGACGCCATCCGGGCGCTGGGAGAAATCGGGGCCAAAGAAGCCGTACCGGTTTTGCAAACCGTGCTGAAGACCCGGCGGCTCTACAAACGCCACGAGCAGAACGAGTTACGTGCTGCGGCGGCTCTGGCACTGGGTGAAATCGGCGACCCGAACAGTGAGCCGCTTTTGGCAAAGATGACCCACGACCGGTCGCCCGAGGTCGCACGGCAAGCCGCTCTAGCCCTGAGATACCTGAACCGAAGCCATGAATGATTCCCGGCAAATGCAGATTGTTCTCGGCTTGTCAGCAGCCGCCAAAAGCCTCAAACTCTATCCGCCGTCCCATCCAGAGGTCGACCGGCAGTTGCAACGCCTGAACCAGGCGCTGCTCGCCTATTTGCGCCGCCGCCGGCAAATGAAACTCGGTCTGCTCGAAGGAACCCTGTTTCTTGATGACCAGCTTTTCAGCGCCCCTCACCCTGCCTGCGAAGACCTCGTGCAACGTTTCGTCCGTTTCAGCATCGACGGGCTGGAATTCAACCGCGGGCTGACCGGAGATGAAATCCGTCAGTTTGTCCTGCTGCTGCACCAGGGTGGCGGCAACGGCGATTTCGCCGAAGCGCTCAAAGCCCGCGGCATTCGCCATATCCTCCCCATCCGCGCCGAAGATGAGGAAGGCGACTCTCCCCGTGTGATCTACAGCCGGGCCCTCGAGGTCGTCGACCGCATCTTTCACGACGTGCGCATGGGAACCGTCCCCTCATCGGCAGAGGCGGTCAAAACGGTCAAGAGCATGGTGCACATGACCTTGACCGACCCTCATGCGCTGTTTGCCATGTCCCTGCTCAAGGACTACGACAACTACACCTTCACCCACTCGGTCAACGTCGCCGTTCTGGCGCTGACCGTTGGCCGTGCCTGCAGCCTGGATGAGCACCAGCTGCGTATTCTCGGATTGGGCGGGCTGCTGCACGACATCGGCAAACTCAAGGTGGACTGGAACATTATCAACAAGCCGGGACAACTGACCGACGAGGAGTTTGAGCAGATCAAGAGGCACCCGGCCACAGGAGCCGACCTGGTGGCGAAAATGGACGGGATGACGCCCGAGGTGATCGATATCGTCCTCGGCCACCATTTGCGTTACAACCGGGAAGGTTACCCCACCGACGCCCGGGGGCGCATCGTCTCCCCCCTGGTGGACATGGCAACCATCGCCGACACCTATGACGCCATCACCACCCTGCGTTCTTACCAACGGCCGATGACGCCGCGGCAGGCCATCGACCGGCTCAGGGAACTGGCCGGAACCAGTCTGCACCCGGCCTATCTGTCCGCCTTCATCGACTTTCTCGGTCCCTACCCGGTCGGCACACTGGTGCGGCTCAACAGCAACGAAATCGCTCTGGTCGTCTGGATCAACCCGGAAGACCAGAACATCATGCGCGTCAAGCTGCTGTTCGACGGAGACGGCAACCGCATCGAACCGCCCGAACCGGTCGAGATCGATGCAGACACCCGCCGAAAGATCGTCGCCGAGGTCGACCCCTTCAGCCGGAATGTCACGATCACCGACTATCTCGATTAATCTTGTTTATCCGGAAAACAGATGAACCTGCTGAAATAACTTGTCAGGAAGGGACAAGAACAGGGTTCAGAAGTCGAGCTGTCCGAGGGCCGTGGCTGCTGCCGCCCGGACCTTGCTGCGCGGATCCTGCAGGGCTGTCAGCAGATGTTCCTCAGCGTCCGGGTCGCCGATGCGTGCCAGAGAATCGATCGCGGCGCACACCAGGGCATCGTCCCGCGCCTTGAGCACCGCAGCCAGGTAGGGTATCAGGCGCCGGTCGCCAAAAGCCCCCAGCGCCATGGCGGCATGCACCCGCACTGCGGGCTCGGGGTCCTTGAGACATTTGAGCACCGCCTTGAGGGTGGAAGGGTGATGCCTGCGGCCGAGCACCTGAACCGCAGCCGCCCGCAAATCGGCATCCTCGTCTTCAAGGGCCTGCAGCAGCACCGGATAGACCCGCTCGGACCGCGCCTTTTCCAGGGCGAACAGGGCCTTGACCCTTTCACCGCGAGCCCCTTCGACCGCCTGCCGCAACAGCTGCTCCAGCTCCCCCAGCAGCTCAATCTGCTCCAGAGATTCGGCCGCCGCCTGACGCACCCGTTCTTCGGGGTCGTTCAGGGCGTTGCGCAGCGCTTCACGGCGATCAGCCAGCATGCCGGCACAGACTCCCGAATCCCCTGTGCTCAGAAGGGGATATCATCCTCTTCGGGGATATTGTCATCGGGGTTGTAGACCGGCTCACTGAAGGACTCGGCCGGTTCCTGATTGAACTCATTCCGGGAGGCCGCCGGCGCGCGGCCACCGGTCTCCTCACCCCGACCGAGCATCTGCATCTGATCGGCCTCGATTTCGGTGATATAGCGCTTGTTGCCCTCCCGGTCGGTGTAGGAACGGTTGCGGATTTTCCCCTCGATGTAGACCTGACGCCCCTTGCTGAGGTACTTGCCGCAAATCTCGGCAAGATTGCGCCAGACCACGATATTGTGCCATTCGGTCTTTTCCTGCATCTGGCCGCTTTTGTCGCGGTAGCGTTCACTGGTTGCCAGGGGAAATGTCGCGACCGCCGTACCGGCGGGAGTGTAGCGAAGTTCGGGATCCTTGCCGAGATTGCCGATCAGTATGACCTTGTTGACGGACATGGGAACGGGGTCCTCCTTTTGACCGAACGGGTGGGGAAACTTCCCCCCACAAATGGGAATGGATGGTGAACATGGCGAGTGTAGCGAAAGCCCCCGTGCCTGTAAAGGCCGCCGAAGCAATTGACTCGTTCCCCCCGAGGGACTAAACTTTCTCGTTCAAATTTTTTAAGGAGTTGCCGATGCGCAGCATCTTGTTTTACCTGGGGTTTCTGCCGCTGACCCTGTTCATGACCCTGTCCGGTTTTGTCATTGCCCTGGTTGCCGGAGCCGACGCCCTGCATAACTGGGCCCGCATCTGGGGACGCCTGGGGCTGCGGCTGGCCGGTGTTCAGCTGACAACGTCCGGCACGGAGCGCATCCCCGCCGACCGGCCGGTCATCTTCATGGGCAATCACCAGAGCAATGTCGATATTCTCGCCCTGCTGGCGGCCATTCCGGGACAGTTCCGCTGGCTGGCCAAGGCCGAGCTGTTTCGCATCCCGCTCTTTGGCGCGGTCATGCGCAGGGCCGGCTACATCCCCGTGGAACGCGGCGACCGGCAACAGTCCATCGAGAGCATGAAGGCGGTCGCTGACCGTATCGCCGGCGGCGCGTCGGTTATCATCTTTCCCGAGGGGACACGCAGTTCCGACGGTCTTTTGCAACCATTCAAAAAGGGCGGCTTCCTTGTCGCTCTGCAGGCGGGCGCGGACATCGTCCCCTTTGCCATCGACGGCAGCTACAAAGTCATGCCCAAGGGCAAACCCGGCGTCCACAGCGGAGCTATCCACATCACCTTTTTCGCTCCGGTCCAGGTGGCCGGCAGGTCGGTGCGCCAGCTCCGCTCCATCATGTCCGAGGTGCGCGCCCCCATCGCTGCAACCGTCGGCGCAACCGAGTCATGACCCCAGGTGGTGCGAAACGGCATCCGGTTCGCCTTCTGCCCCTGGGGGGGCTGGGAGAAATCGGCCTGAACATGCTGGCCCTGGAATGCGCCGGCAGGATCGTCCTGATCGACTGCGGCCTGATGTTTCCGGAGCCCCACATGCTCGGCGTCGATCTGGTTCTGCCGGATATCAGCGTTCTGCGCGACCGCACGAACGATATTCTGGCGGTTCTGCTGACGCACGGGCATGAGGACCACATCGGCGCCCTGCCCTATCTCCTCGATGAGCTTGGTTCGCCCCCGGTCTATGGCACCCCCCTGACCCTGGCCCTGCTGGAAAACCGTCTGGGCGAACAGCCGCTCAAAACCCCTCCGGAGTTGCGGCCTGTCCAGGTGCGGTCCCCGTTCGAGCTCGGCCCCTTTGGGATCGAATTCTTTCGGGCGGCGCACAGCATCGTCGATGGTGCCGGTCTGGCCATCCGCACCCCGGTCGGCACGATTGTCCACACCGGCGATTTCAAGCTCGACCCCACTCCGGTCGACGGGCAAACAACCGATACGGATTTTTTGCGCCAGCTCGGCGACGAGGGAGTGCGTCTGCTTCTTGCCGATTCAACCAATGTTGAACGGCCCGGACACACCCTTTCGGAACGCTGCGTCGGTGAAACCTTCAGACAGATTTTGCCCGGCTGTCGCGGTCGCGTCATCGTCGCCACCTTCTCATCCAACATTCACCGGATCCAGCAGGTTTTTGACGCCGCCTTCAGCAGCAACCGCAAGGTGCTGGTCAACGGTCGCAGCATGATCGCCAACATCGCTGTCGCCCGGCGCCTCGGCTGCCTTGATGTCCGCGACAGTCAGCTGGTCGACCTGCAGACCTTCAACGGCCTGCCGCCCCGGGAGGCGCTGCTGCTGACAACCGGCAGTCAGGGGGAACCCCTGTCAACCCTGACGCGCATGGCGGCAGGCGATCACAAGCAACTGGCCATCGAACCCGGAGACACCGTCATTCTTTCCTCCAAGTTCATTCCCGGCAACGAAAAGGCCATCTACAGTCTGATCAACCAGCTCTACCGCCGCGGTGCCGAAGTCCATTACGAGACCACCAGCGAAATTCATGTCTCCGGACACGCCGCGCAAGACGAACTGCAAACCCTGCATCGCTGGATACGTCCCCGCACTTTTGTGCCGGTACATGGTGAATACCGTCATCTGGTCAAGCACGCGGATCTGGCGCGCCAAAGCTGTCCCGACTGCGAAACCATTGTCCTTGGCAACGGCCAAAGCCTTACGCTGGACACCGAAACAGCGCAATACGGTCCGGAGTTCGAAACAGGCCGAATCTTTGTCGATGGACGCGGTGTGGGCGACTTGACCGGCGTTGAGCTGCGCGACCGGAGACACCTGGCCCATCACGGCGTGGTCAACGTGATTCTGGCCGTAAACCAAAAAACCGGCAGCCTGCTCTACGGACCGGAAATCTTTTCCCGCGGCTTTATCACCGAAGAGACCGGCGGCACGCTTCTGCAGGAAGCCGAAACAGCAGTCCGCGCCGTTCTGGCCGAGCACAGCCTGGCACGCATCACCGACTGGGACGAACTGCGGGTCGAAGTCCGCAAGGCACTGCGCCGGCTTTTCAATAAAAAACTCGACAGACGTCCACTTATACTACCTATAATTCTGACTCTTTAACTGCTATTCCGCATAAACAGGAAAAACTGTCATGAACCCAATCCACGCTGTTCTGCTCGGTCTGCTTCAGGGGCTGACCGAATTTCTGCCAGTTTCCAGCTCCGGGCATCTGGTGCTCGCCCAGCACTTTCTGCCCGGCTTCAACCAGCCCGGGGTCCTGTTTGATGTTCTGCTGCATGCCGCCACCATGCTGGCGGTCTGCTTCTACTTTCGCCGCGACCTGTGGGGCCTGCTTGTCAGTCTGAACGCAACCACGCCCGAGCAGCGGGCGCAGCGTCGCGTACTCGGCATGATTCTGCTCGCCTCCGTCCCCACCGCGGCTATCGGTCTCGGGTTCGAGGATTTTTTTCTCAAGCTGTTTGACAGCATCACCACTGTCGCCGTCATGCTGCTGGTAACCGGAAGTCTGCTGCTGCTGGCTGAAAGACTGCGATCGGAGGGCCGACCCATCACCGGTATTGGTCCTGTCGATGCCCTTCTGGTCGGCACGGTCCAGGGACTGGCCATCATTCCAGGCATTTCCCGCAGCGGCTCGACCATCGCCGCTTTACTGTTGCGGGGCATCGACGGCGAAGCGGCGGCGCGCTTTTCCTTTCTGCTCGCCCTGCCTGCGGTCGGCGGTGCCACCCTGCTCTCCCTCAGGCACGTCAGCCAGATTCAGAGTGCGGATTTGCCCGCCTATTGTGCCGGCGCCGCCGTCGCCTTTGGTGTCGGCCTTGCAGCCATCCACCTGCTCATGGCCGTCATACGCAAACGCCGGCTGGTCTGGTTCGCGGCCTACTGCTGGTTGGCGGGCCTGGGCTTTCTGCTGCTGTCCTGACGCCGTTTTGATTGATATCTTTAGAAATTCTGCGTTATAGTGCCTTCTGATATGGCAGACGAGAGCAAACCTTTTTTTCGGGAACATCTCAAAAAAGAAATCGCCGGCATTTTCTGGCTGGCCTTTGCCATTTTCACCCTGCTGAGCCTGGTTTCCTATTCCTCTGCCGACCCCTCGTTCAACAACAACCTGCACCCGGGGCGTATCCACAACTTTGGCGGCGTGGTCGGGGCCCATCTGGCCGACCTCTTTTTCCAGATTTTCGGCCTCCCCTCGTTCCTGGTCCCATTGGCCTGTTTTCTGTTCGCCTGGCGCCTGCTCAAATTCCGCGATGTCAAGGTGCGTCTTTACAAAATCAGCGCTTTTGTGCTGCTGCTGATAACCCTCGACGGGCTGCTGGCGCTCAGGTGGCAGGCCGTCACCCTGTTTGGCGAACCGGTCAACCAGGCCGGCGGGGCCGTCGGGCGGATTCTGTCCGACCCTCTGCGCAGCTACCTCAACACATCAGGAGCGTTTATCGTTCTTTTCTCCCTTTTTTTGGTCGCCTTTATGCTGGTCGCCCGATTCAGCATGGTGCTGTTTCTTGAAGGCATGGCCGAACGGGTCGGTGCTGCCCTGGATAAACGCCGCAGCTTGCGCGCCGAACGGAAAAAGGCCAAGGCGCTGAAAAAGGGGCAGAAAGCCCAGCTCGAACCGGTTATTGTCCAGCCGGAACCGGTCGCGCTGCCGGAACCGAAAACCACCCGCATCACAACCCGGCGCAAAGGGCGCAAACAGCCACCGCCCGACCAGGAGAGTTTCGACTTCCTCGAGCCCGAAGGGACCTACCATTACCCGTCCCTCAACCTGCTCGACCATGATGGCGACACCAACCGGCCCGTCGATCGCGAAGCCCTGATGATGAACGCCCGCCTGCTCGAAAAAAAACTGGGCGACTTCGGCGTCGAAGGGGAAGTCACCGAGGTCAAGCCCGGGCCGGTGGTCACCATGTACGAATTCGCACCGGCACCGGGGGTCAAGGTCAACAAAATCGCCGGCCTCGCCGACGATCTGGCCATGGCTTTGCAGGCCCTGTCCATCCGCATTGTCGCCCCGATTCCCGGCCGAGGGGTCGTCGGCATTGAAATTCCCAACAAGGAACGGGAGACCGTCTATCTCAAGGAGATTTTCCAGAGCAACGATTTTCTCAAGCACCCGGGCAAGCTGCCGCTCGCCCTTGGCAAGGATATCTTTGGCAACACGGTTGTGTCCGACCTGGCGAAAATGCCCCACTTGCTGGTCGCCGGGTCCACCGGCAGCGGCAAATCGGTGTCGGTCAACACCATGATTCTGTCTCTTCTTTTTCGTTGGAGCCCCAAAGATGTCCGGCTGATTATGATCGACCCCAAAATGCTCGAGCTGTCGATCTACGAAGGCATCCCCCACCTGTTGCTGCCCGTTGTCACCGATCCCAAAAAGGCCAACCTCGCCCTGGCCTGGGCCGTACGTGAAATGGAGCGGCGTTACAAGCTGATGGCCGACAAGGGGGTACGCAATATCGACGGCTACAACAAAAAAATTGCCAAAGAGGAGAAGGAAAAGGAAGAACTGGCGCGCAAGGGTGTCATTCAACTCGAACCTGAGCCGGAACCGCTCGACCCCGACACGCCCGTCCCTGAGCCCGAAGAAGAACTGGAACACGGTCACCTGCCCTACATCGTGGTGATCGTCGACGAACTGGCCGACCTGATGATGGTCGCCGGTCGCGAAATCGAGGAAAGCGTCGCCCGTCTGGCCCAAATGGCGCGCGCCTCAGGTATTCACCTGATTCTGGCCACACAACGGCCCAGCGTCGATGTCATTACCGGCCTGATCAAGGCCAATTTCCCGACCCGCATCTCCTTCAAGGTCTTCTCACGCACCGACTCCCGGACCGTCCTGGATCAGATGGGGGCGGAGAGCCTGCTTGGATCCGGGGACATGCTCTTTCTGCCCCCCGGAACCGGTGTCCTGCAAAGGGTCCACGGGGCGTTTGTGTCGGAACTTGAAGTGCAGCGTGTTGTCGATTTCCTCAAAAAACAGGGAGACCCGGAGTACGACAGGAGCATTCTCGAAGCGCCGGCCGACAAGGGAGGCTCTGGCGTGGAGGATGATGAATATGATGAAAAATGGGATGAGGCCCTGGCCATCGTTGCCGAAACCCGCCAGGCATCCATTTCCATGCTGCAGCGCCGCCTGCGCCTTGGCTACAATCGTGCCGCGCGCATCATAGAAAAAATGGAACGTGAAGGCATTGTCGGCCCCTCCGACGGGACGAGCCGCCCGCGCGAAGTCTTTATCAACAAGATTGAAGGCTAGCGGCTCTTTTCCCCTTTCCCCGCGACCAGTCCCAGCTTTTCGGCTCTCAGAACCAGGTTGCGCACCGTCGCAGCCGCCCAAACCCCGGTTTTGCCCGTTGCCGACGGCACCTGCTGCGCATTGAAAAGCCGCGCTACCGCATTCAGGCTTTTGCCTTCCTGCACCAGGCGTTCAATAACCGGATACATCTTTCTGGCGAACCGGTCTGCCGCTGCCATGCGTTCACGGGCACCACATTGCCGCCCCCTGGCAGCCGCCTCCGGGCTCAACCTGGGCTCCGATGCGGTTGGACGCCCCCGGCTTCGGGCCAGATCCAGCCCCCAGCGCACCCTGCGCCCGACCTGCGCCCGGCGGTAGAGGGCCATGTCGAGCAAGGCCGGAACGGCCGTCTCGGTAAATGCCGGCAGGTCAGCGGCCCGCACTCTGATGCCGGCGTGGGCCAATCGCCTGAGACAAAAGAGGTTGCCGGCCAACTCGCCCACAGCGGCGATGAGCAATGTCGCATCCGAGCTTCGGCACAGATCCATTGCCTGACTTAAGACCGGTCGGTCGCGCATTCGTGGCCGTTCTATTTCAAAAAGCTCATCTACCACATCCCCGTCATTCTGGCGAACCCAGACCTCGACAAGCCGCTGCTGGGCATCCAACGACTGCGGTCCAGGGCGGCCTCTTGTATGGTTGACACGGTAGTAAACAACGATTTTCATAAAAATCCAGAAGGCTATTGTTTTTAGTTTTTTTATATCACAATTCAGTATTCAACCAACACCTTCCTGTTTTTTCCTTTCATTCCAAAAAGATACCTGTTACTGGCGCCCTTGAATGACAGGCCCGACCTCATCTGCTCCCTCCTGGTGCAGATCAGCCAGCCCGCAGTTTCGGTCCTGTCAGCCCATGTTCACACCAAACCCCTTGTTCACAAATTCTGAACAGAGTAAACTGATGTACAGGGCCAACATGTCATCGCCCCGGCTGGAGCACCCATGGGAATCAAGTTGTCGGAAACCGAACGTCAGACCCTCGAACGTTGCCTGCGCAACCTGCAGGCCCTGGAGGGCTGTCAGGCCGAGTTTGCCCCGGAACCCTCAGGAAACTGCGCAGGCCGAATCCAGCTCAAGGGCCCCTGGGGCAACCTCGACTACCGAATCCTCACCCGTTTGCGCCTGACCGAAACAAGCGCCGAAATGGCCATTCACCATCTCCTTAACCAGGGGACCGACAAAACCCTTTTACTGACCGACTACCTGCCAGACCGGGTGGCGGAAAAACTGCGCCGGTCCGGCATCGACTACATCGACACGGCGGGCAACGCCCACTTGCGCCAGCCCCCCCTTTATGTCGAGGTGAGCGGACGCAAACGACCGGACCGACAGCCCAGACCCGGCCGCGCCTTTCAGACCGCCGGGTTAAAATTGGCCAGTATCCTGCTGCGTTCCCCCAAAGCGGCGCGTTGGACCTACCGGGACCTGGCCCGGGAAGCAGGCATCGCGCTGGGGGCTGTCGGACCGGTCCTGAAGGATTTGCAGCGCCGCGGTTTTCTTGCCGGCACAGACGAGCACCGCCGCCTTTCAGGCTGTTCCGAGCTTTTTTTACGCTGGGAGCTGGGCTACAGCGACCGGTTGCGCGAAGCCCTTGGGCTGAAGCGCTGTCGTTGGCAAAAAGGGAGGAATCTCAAGGAATTGCCTGCAGCCATAGAGCGTCTTGCCGCAGAGGAGGGGATTCTTGTCGGTGGTGAACTGGGCGCTTGCCTGCTGCTTGGCACAGAAGAAGACATTGGCCAGGCAACCCTCCACTGTCGGGGGGACATGCTCAGGCTCATGTTGCGGCTGGAACTCGTTCCCGACCCCGAGGGGCCGGTCCATCTGCTGCAACGTTTCGGCATGAATGACCGGTGGCGCGGGTGGCAGCCATTCCCTGCGCCTCTGGCGGATCCGTTGTTGCTTCATGCCGAAATTGCCGCCGTCCTGCCTCACCGGGAAGAGCTGCTGCGCCAGATCTACGATCGCTACCTGCAACCTCGCCTGACCGATGTTCAGGAGGGGAAAGGTTGAAATGTTGTTCGGAGGACACATGCTACCCGACATTGACGACACACGCGCCATCATTGACCACCTGACTGAACTGGCCGAGACGGATGAACAGAAGTTTGAAGCCGCCAGTCGTGAGATAATCCGACGCACCATTGCCAGCTTCCCGGAAGAATACCGCCGCCGGGCCGAGGGTTTTCAGTTCCGTATTGATACCGCTCTTGCTCCCTGCAAGGACCCTGTCACGCGCATGAACCGGATGGTGGAAATTTTCTGGAAACATTTCCAGACATTCCATGACGTTTTCAACAACCCGGAAAAGGTTCTTGCCGAGCGGCAGGAAACCTCCCAACCGGCCCGGGTCATTCCCTTGAAGCGTCAACAGGGAGGTTGAAAGCCTCCTTTGTCCGCCATGCCAGCTCCTGATGTTCGGCCGCACAACGTGCGCGGTCTCGTCAAGGCGCGATGAGGCGCACAACAGACAAACCACGCTGACCAAAGGCACAGCGAGGGCGGCAAGGATGCGTGCCTCCTTTAGGTGCCACAAGGGCTTTTCTGAAAAGCGCTGGTAAAGATTTCAGCCGCCACCGTCGAAAAGAGAGCAGACTTCGTCGGCACCACCGACGGGTCGTGCAACCTTTCCAGGAGACGCTGATGCGCCGGCCCTTGCGTGTTCGCATAAAGCTCTATTTGTGCCTGTTGATGCTGTTTGTCCCCCTGCTGCTGCTTGGGGCGGGAACCTACTACACCTTGGGGCGGGTTTCGGACAATCTGGATGACATGGTGGCCCAGACCCTCATGGACCTGCCCCGCGTCACCAGCCTGAAAAGCCTGTTGCTGCTAGCCAAGATGCCGCCCAATGATTACCTGATCAGCGGCAACCCGGCCGAACGCCTGACCTTCGACAATTTTTCCGCCCGCATTGATGAGGCCCTGTTTCAGTTGCGAACCAGCGAAACCATTGCACCTGAAACGCAATTCCTGCTCAAGCTCGTCCGGGAGAACTGGCAGAGTTGCCGTTCCCAGGCCCACCGTGTTTTTGCCTTTGACAACCCGAAAACGCCCGCCGCCGAAGCGGCCATGCGTGACTTCGACGCCCAGATGGACCGCACCATATCCGTCCTGGACCAGATAGAACGCGAGTCCTTCCTGCAGATTGAAAACGGGGTGGACCAGACCCGCAAACGCCAGCAAACCATGTTGCTGGTCACCGCCCTGGTGACGGTCCTGGCTGTGCTGATGGGACTGGCTACAACCATTATTCTGTCCCGCGCCGTCGTCCGCCCCCTTGAAGCGCTGCGCCGCCATGCCGTCCGCATCGGCCAGGGGGACCTGAAAACCCGTATCCACCTGCCCATGGACGATGAATTCGGCAATCTGGCCGAGGTCTTCAACACCATGGCGGCCAACCTGGAACGCAGCCAGGAAGTGCTGCACGACATGGCCATGCGCGACGGTCTTACCGGTCTGTACAACCGACGCGAATTCCATCAAAGACTGCAGGGGGAATTTGACCGGGCGCGGCGACGCCAGACGCCCTTGTCCATACTGATGATGGACATCGATCACTTCAAAAAGGTCAACGACACCTATGGCCACCTGATCGGCGATGAGGTCCTGCGCGAAGTGGCGTCACGTGTCAGCCGTCACATCCGCTCGATGGACTTTCTCGCCCGCTACGGCGGAGAAGAATTCGTCCTTATCACCCCCGAACCACACCAGGGGGCCCTGACCCTGGCCGAACGCATTCGCGCCCAGGTTGCCGACGAACCGATACTGACATCGGACGGCCACCTGCTGCCGGTCACCCTGTCGCTCGGTTGCGCCACCTGGCCGGACCAGGGGGAAACCGACCTTGAACTGGTCAATTGCGCCGACAGTGCTCTGTATCGTGCCAAAAAACTGGGGCGCAACAGGGTTGTCGGCCAGCACGAGCCAACAGCCAAGGCGACCCTGAAAGTCATTTCCGAATCGACCTGAAGCTCTTTTCAGCCCGCTGAATCTGCTATACTGCTCCCCCATTCCATGATGCAAAGGAGGATGCCATGCCGTATGGAATCACCCGGGAGCAGGCCTTGCAACTGCTGCACGACCACATCAAGGCACCCAACCTGATTAAGCACTGTCTCGCCAGCGAAGCGGTGATGCGCGCCCTGGCGCGCCGTCTCGGCGAAGACGAGAACAAATGGGGCCTGGCCGGCCTGCTGCACGATCTGGACGTCGAGCAGACCGCCGATGACCTGTCACGCCACACCCACGAAACCGTGCGCGTTCTGACCGAACTGGGCATCGATGCAGAGATCATCGAGGCGATCCGTTTGCACAACGAACAGGCCCACCCGGACCGCCGCAGCACTCCTTTTCAGCATGCCCTGGCCGCCGGAGAGACCATCACCGGTCTCATCATCGCCACCGCACTGGTCTATCCTGATAAAAAACTGGCCAGCGTCAAACCCAAATCGGTGCGCAAACGCTACAAGGAGAAGTCCTTTGCCGCCGGCGCCAACCGGGAGATTATCGCCGAATGCGAACAGCTCGGCATTCCCTTGCCTGAATTCTGCGACCTCTGCCTCGCGGCCATGCAGGATATCGCCGACCAGTTGGGCCTGTAAAACCATGGCGCCTCCTGTTTGCATCCGGAGGCAGGCGTGCTATTTTTCATTTTTGTGCCTTTTCATACCTTGTGATACTGAGCGCCATGAATCCTGATGAACTGAAGAAGCTGCTGCAGGCTTTTCGCAACGGCGAGGTGGATGAAGCGGATGTCATCGACCGGCTGCGGACCCTCCCCTTTGAGGATATCGGCATCGCACACGTCGACCATCACCGCAGTCTGCGTCAGGGCGCTCCCGAGGTGATTTTTGGTGCCGGCAAAACCATCGAACAGCTGCAGGCCATTATCGCAACCATGGCGGCGCGGGGCTCAAACGTTTTGGCCACCCGCCTGGATGCGAACAAGGGGCAGGCCCTGCTCGACCGGTTCCCAAAGGGAGAATTCGATTCTCTGGCCGGCACCTTCTGTCTGGTGAGCCACTCCCCCGAAACCACCGGAGGAACCCTGCTGGTCGCCTGCGCCGGCACCTCCGATTTGCCCGTGGCGCGCGAAGCCGTGGTGACCGCACGCATGTTCGGCCACCAGGTCGAGGAGCTGACCGATGTCGGCGTCGCCGGCATCCACCGGCTTTTGAGCCGGGGAGAGGTCCTGCGCGGCGCGGATGTCATCATCGTTGTCGCCGGCATGGAAGGGGCGCTCCCCTCGGTCGTCGGCGGACTGGTTTCTGTCCCGGTGATCGCCGTACCGACTTCGGTCGGCTACGGCGCTGCCTTCGGAGGTATCGCCGCCCTGCTCGGGATGCTCAACTCCTGCGCTGGCGGCGTCACCGTGGTCAACATTGACAACGGTTTCGGTGCCGCTTTCGCGGCGCACCGCATTCTGCAGGGGCGCAGGCCATGAAAACCCTGTGGCTGGATCCCTTCGCCGGACTTTCCGGCGACATGTTTCTGGGCCTGCTGGCCGATCTGGGCCTCGACATCCGGGTTTTGGAGGAAGGCCTCAACGCCCTGGGCCTGCCGGGATGGCGCCTGGAACGCGCCACCGAGCAACGCGGGGGCATCCGTGGCACCCGCATCCGGGTCCACACCGAACAGGAACCGGGGCAGCGTCATCTCCCCGACATCCTCGGCCTGATCGAACGGGCCGGGCTGCCGGACCAGGTCAGGCAGGCCGCCCGGGATGTTTTCACCCGGCTGGCCGAAGCAGAAGCACGGGTGCATGGGGTCCCGGTGGACCGGGTCCATTTCCATGAAGTCGGTGCCGTCGATGCCATCATCGACATCGTTGGCACCTGCCTCGGTCTGTTCCGGCTCGGCATCGACCGGCTTATCTGCGGACCTGTTCCCCTGAGCCGCGGGTTTGTCCAGACGGACCACGGCCGCATGCCCCTGCCTGCACCAGCCACGGCAGCCCTGCTGGAAGGCTGGCCGGTGACCGATGCCGCCTGCGAAAAGGAGCTGGTCACACCAACAGGCGCCGCTCTGGTCACCACCCTTGGCGAACCGGGTGCCTGCCCCGACATGCGCCTGGAACAGACCGGCTACGGTGTCGGCGGCTGGCAACTTCCCGACCGCCCCAACCTGCTGCGCGGCTTTCTCGGGCAGGCAAGCGGCGGCGGCCATTACGAGGTCGACCGGGTCGTGGTTCTGAGTGCGCATATCGATGACGCCAGCCCCGAATGGCTCGGCTACCTGCAGGAGAAGCTGCTGGAAGCGGGCGCTCTCGACGTCGCTTTTGCCTCGCTGCTGATGAAAAAGAACCGCCCGGCGACCGGCCTGACGGTCCTGGCGCGCGAGGAGGATTTTGCCCGCGTGCGCGACCTGCTTCTGGGCGAGGGGCTGACCGCCGGACTGCGCTGGCATATCGAACAGCGCTGCAAGCTGCCGCGCCGCCAGATCGAACTGAAGACACCGCTGGGCCCGGCCAGGGCAAAGGTGCTGCAACGGGGTGACGACATCATACGTCTGACTCCCGAATACGAGGACTGCCGGCGCCTGGCGCGCCAAAGTGGCAAACCGATCGCGGACGTCTACCGCCTGGTTGAACAGGCGGCCCAAAACTGGAGGGAGAAACACGATGGCTGACGCCTCGAACCGGCAAACACCCGCCTGGGTTCTGCACCTGGCCGCGAACGGCGGTCTGGGCTATGCGCCGGTCGCGCCCGGGACGGTCGGCACCCTGGCGGGCATCCCGGTCTTCTGGCTGCTCAGCCACCTCGGTGGCCTGGCCTTCACCCTGGTCTGGGTCCTGCTGCTGGCCGTCGCCTGCCTGATAAGCGACAGGGCCGGACGGCATTACAACCGGGCCGACGACGGCCGCATCGTCATCGACGAGCTGGTCGGCTATCTGGTCACCGTCGCTTTGCTCCCCTTTTCGTGGACCGCGGCCCTGCTGGGATTCGTCTTCTTCCGCCTGTTCGACATCGCCAAGCTGCCCCCGGCCAGCTGGTTCGACCGCGAGATGAAAAACGGCGTCGGCGTGGTCCTTGACGATGTCGCGGCCGGACTCTATGCCGCCCTGGTTCTGCGATTCTGTCTGCTGCTGTTCGGTTGAAGGAGGCGCACCCGATGCCGCAGGACTCCGACATCAAGGTTGCCGTGCTGACCACCGGAGCGGAACTGCTCTCGGGAGAGCTGCTCGACAGCAACAGTCGGGATATCGCCCGCAGGCTGGCACCGCTGGGACTGCGCCTGTCCCGGATTGTAACCGTCGGCGACCGGCGGCAGGAGATTGCCGACGAACTTGCCGATCTGGCGGCACGATTTGATCTGGTTCTCGTCACCGGCGGGCTCGGCCCGACCGAAGACGATCTGACCACGGCGGCGGCCGCCGAGGCTTTCGGGTTGACGCTGGTCGAACATGAACAGGCCCGCGCGCTGGTGCTGGAACACTTCCGCCGTCTCGGGCGGGAACCGCACCCGGCCAACCGCCGGCAATACCTGTTGCCTGCGGGAGCAGAGGTTCTCCCCAATCCCCTTGGCACCGCCCCCGGCTTTCTGCTCGAACAATCCTCCTGCCTGCTGGCCTTCTTTCCCGGAGTGCCGCGCGAATTACACGCCATGGTCGAACAGGAACTGGTACCACGGCTGAAACAGCGATTTTCGGGTCTGTTGGCCTGGCAGGAGATCCGTCTGCGGGTTTTTGGTTTCCCGGAACCGGAGGTGGAACGCCTGCTGACCGCAACCTCCCTGCCGGAAACGGTCGAACTCGGCTTCGGTGTCGACTTTCCCGAAACGGTGGTCAAGCTGCGCAGCCGGCATCCCGAGGCTCTGGAGCAGGCCGAATCCAGGGTCCGAACCGCCCTGGCCGCCGGCATCTGCTACCCGGACGGGACCAGCCTGGCACAGCTGGCGCTGGACAACCTCCTCCACCGGAACCGGACCCTGGCTCTGGCCGAGTCCTGCACCGGAGGACTCATCAGTGCCGCTCTGACCGAGATACCGGGCGCTTCAAAGGTGCTGGAGCGAAGCGGGGTCACGTACGCCAACAGCGCCAAAAGAGACTGGCTGGGAGTCAGTGAAGCTCTGCTGCAGGAGCACGGCGCCGTCAGTGCAGCCTGCGCCCGTGCCATGGCCGAAGGGGTGCGCGCGACGGCCCGCACCGATATCGGTCTTGCCGTCACCGGTATCGCAGGCCCCGGAGGAGGCAGCGCGGACAAACCGGTCGGCACCGTCTACCTGGCCCTGGCCGACGGCGACAAGGTCCATGTCGAACACCTGAAGCTCGGCGGCAGCCGGCAGCGTATCCGCATGTTGACGACGATGACGGCACTGGCACGACTGGCCCGATACCGGCCGGAGAAAAGCGCATGAAACGCCCGGCCACCCAAGACAGGAGCCGGGCCGGAGCGGCCCTTTACCTGCTGTTGCTGGCGCTGCCGGCAACCGGATGGCTGGGCTGCCGGTATGGGGGCCCTCTGGTCACCACCTTGCTGTTGACCGCCCTTGCTGCGGGGTTGGCACTGGCCTTCCACCGGGGCAAACGGTCTCGTCAGTCGCTCGAGCAGGACCTGGAGCGCCTGCGGGGGGATCACCACCGTCTGAGCAACGAACTGGCCGCCGCCCACCAGCGCCAGCGCCAACTGCTCGATTGGGCCGGTGACGCGGTCCTGCTCATCGACCCGGGCAGTGGTCGCCTGGTCGACCAGAACCGTCAGGCCCTCGATCTGCTGGGATTCAGCGCCGAGGAACTGCGCGAGCTGTCACCGCTGCAGCTGCTGGCCGAAAGCCACAGACATCGCTACCTCGACCTGCTTGACCAGATTCGCTCCCGAGGCTATGCCGAAGATGATGCCCTGGAGTTTTGTCGCCGGGACAAAACCCGCTTTATCGGCGCTCTTCACGCCCGTCTGGGGCAGCTCGGCCGCCAACAGGTCATTCATGCCACCCTCAGGGATGTCAGCACCCAGAGGGCCATTGAACAGGAGTTGCGCCAGAAGAACCGGGACCTGGCCCTGCTCAACAGCATCGCCCATCAGTCCAGCGAAATCCACGACCAGCAGGCCTTGCTCAACACGACACTCACCACCATCGCCGAAGCGATGGACGCCGATGCCGGCGGCATCTTTCTGCTGCGCCACGAAGGCAACGACTTTCTTTTGGCCGCCCGCTACCAGATCCCGGAGGAAGTCCACCACGAGCTCTCCCGGCTGCAGCCCGGCCAGGGCCTGGCCGGAACCGTTGCGGCCACAGGCCACCCCCGCTCCTCCGTGGACCTGCAAACCGATCGGCGCACCTGGGCCAAATCCATTGCGCGCACCTCATGGCGGGGATTTCAGGCCGTGCCCATCCAGGCCCGGGACCGGGTCAAGGGGGTTCTGTTTCTGTGCTGCAACAAAAAAAGGGTCTTCCGCCGCGACGAGGTCCAGTTGCTCACGGCCGTCGGCCGACAGCTCGGCGCCGCCATCGAGGGGGTGGAACTGCTCGAAAACCTGCGCTGGCAGGACCGCATCAACCGGGCCACCAACCGCGAACTGAATGAATCCCGACGTCGGCTGAAGGACAATCTGATACGCCAGCACGAAGCAAGACAGACCCTGGAACGGCTGGAACGGATGAAAAACAATTTTCTGGCCCTTGCCTCGCACGAGCTGCGCACCCCGCTGACCTGCATCCTGACCGGAACCGAACTGCTGACAGAACAGAAGGACAACCTGGAACCGAACCAGCTGCGCCTGCTCGATGCCATCCGGGACGGGGGTGAACGTCTGCGGGAAATCGTCGACAACCTGCTCGAAGTCGCGCGACTCGAAGCCCAAAGCATTTACCTGGGCCGTGAAAGGATCAATCTGCCCCTGATGCTGCAACGGGTGGAAGAAGAATTACGCCCCCTGGTCCAGCAAAACAGCCAGCGGTTCGAACTTGAACTTCCAGAACCGGTCGACGGTCTTTTGGGGGATGCCGATCATTTGCACCGTACCCTGATGCGCATTCTGGAAAACGCCGTCAAATTCACCCCGGAAGGAGGGGTCATCCGTCTCAGCACCAAACGGGTCAGCGGCCAAAGCATCGCGATGGCAAAGGCGGAACTGGAACCCTTCACCCGGGAGTTTTTCCGGCGTCCCCTGGCGAAAAGCTACCTGTGCATCGACATCCGTGACTCCGGCATCGGCATTCAACCTGATGAATTACCTCGTATTTTCGACAAGTTTTACGAAATCGGCGACATCAGCGGTCACCACACCTCCAAATCCCGCTTCGGCGGCAAGGGGGTCGGTCTGGGGCTGACGCTGGCCCGGGGTATGATCGAAGCCCACGGCGGCATGATCTGGGCGACAAGCGCGGGCCTCGACCAGGGCGGCAGCACCTTCCACATTCTGCTCCCCTTGACCCCTGCCGAGGAGCGCCAGGCGGTGAAGGTGGAGGTCTGACAGATGCCGCGGCTGTTCGTTGCTGTCCCTTTGCCGCCTGAACTGAAAGCAGGCCTTGCCCGGGCCCAGCACCAGTTGCGGGATACCGGGCTCCCCCTGCGTCTGTCTCATCCGGAGAGCCTGCATGTCACTTTGGCGTTTCTGGGCGAAAGGCCGGCTGAATCACTTGAACAGCTGCGCGACGCTGTGCTATCCGTAGGTCGAACGTGCGGCCCCTTCGAGTGCCGCTGTGCCGGGCTGGGAGCCTTTCCCTCGCCACGCCGGGCGCGAGTCGTCTGGGCCGGTCTGGATCATGTCGGCAACTGGGCGATTCTGCATCGGAAACTGGTCCGGGCCCTGAACGAGGCAGACGAAAGGTTTCAGCCGCACATCACCCTGGCGCGGATGCGTGGCCGCCCTGAAAACATCAATGAGCTGGCCCGTTCCCTGCAGCGGCAAAACTGGGGCCGGCTGCCGGTGGACCGCATCGTCCTGTACCAGAGCGAATTGAAACCTGAGGGCGCACGGCACACGCCCCTGGTGCAGGCCCGGCTCACGGGCCCAACAGTTTGACATTATCTGACACAGACCGAAGGCACCCTGGTTCCGTACCAAGGTGCACCAGCACTGAACACACCCCTCAACGGAGGTTTCCACATGGCGAACGACCAGCGTAACCGCAGCATCGAACTGGCCATGGGCCAGATTGAAAAGCAATTCGGCAAAGGCAGCATCATGCGCCTGGGGGAGGACACATCCCTGCCCGGCGTCGAGGCCATTCCCACCGGAGCCCTGTCTCTCGATGTCGCTCTCGGTGTCGGCGGTGTGCCGCGCGGCCGCATCATTGAAATCTACGGTCCCGAATCGTCCGGCAAGACCACCCTCGCCCTGCACATCGTCGCGGAAGCCCAGAAGACAGGCGGCATCGCCGCCTTTGTCGACGCCGAACACGCCCTCGATGTCCAGTACGCCCGGCAGCTCGGGGTCAAAACCGACGATTTGCTGGTGTCCCAGCCGGACACGGGTGAACAGGCGCTGGAAATCGCCGAAGTGCTGGTGCGCAGCGGCGCTATCGACGTGCTGGTCATCGACTCGGTTGCCGCCCTGGTGCCACGCGCCGAAATCGAGGGGGAGATGGGAGATTCCCACATGGGCCTGCAGGCCCGGCTGATGTCCCAGGCCCTGCGCAAACTGACCGCTACCATCAGCAAGAGCAACTGCTGCGTCATCTTCATCAACCAGATCCGCATGAAGATCGGGGTGATGTTTGGCAACCCGGAGACCACCACCGGTGGCAACGCGCTGAAATTCTACGCCTCCGTGCGCATGGACATCCGCCGCATCGCCGCCATCAAGCAGGGGCAGGATGTCATCGGCAACCGCACCCGGGTCAAGGTGGTCAAGAACAAGGTCGCTCCGCCCTTCAAGGAAGCCGAGTTCGACATCATGTACGGCACCGGCATTTCCAGGGTCGGTGATGTGCTCGACCTCGGGGTTGACCAGGGCGTGGTGGAAAAGAGCGGGGCCTGGTATTCCTACAACGGCGAACGTATCGGCCAGGGACGTGAAAATGCCAAACAGTTCCTGCTGGACCATCCGGAAACCGCCGACGCCATCGAAACAGCCCTGCGGGAACGCTTCGGCCTGATCCCTGCCGAGCAGGCCGTCGAAGGAGCCTGACCGATGAAACTGAATGACATTCTTGCCATGGCGCTCAGGGCCCGCGCCTCGGACGTTCATCTCAAAGCCGGGCTCCCCCCCATTTACCGCATCGACGGCAGCCTGCGCCCCCTGCCCAAGGCGCCACGCATCACACCGGAACAGACCCGTGCCATCGCCAACGAAATCATGAATGACGCCCAGCGGCGGCGCATGGAGGAGGCCCACGAAGTCGACCTCTCCTACGGGGTGCCGGGACTGGGGCGTTTCCGCGTCAACGCCTTTACCCAGCGCGGCTCGGTCTCGCTGGTCTTTCGGACCATTCCGTTCGAGACCAAGACCATCGACGAACTGCTGCTGCCGCCGGTGCTGAAAAAGCTGGCCATGGAGCCGCGCGGCATGATTCTGGTCACCGGCGCCACCGGCTCGGGCAAGTCGACCACCCTTTCAGCCATCATCGACCACATCAACAGCCACCGCACCGCCCATATCGTCACCATCGAAGACCCGATCGAATACCTGCACCGGGACAAGAAGAGCATCATCAACCAGCGTGAGGTCGGTTTCGATACCGAAAGTTTCAGCGTCGCCCTGAAAAGCGCCCTGCGCCAGGACCCGGACGTCATTCTGGTGGGCGAGATGCGCGACTTTGAAACGATTGAAACCGCCATCACCGCCGCCGAAACCGGCCATCTGGTGCTGTCGACCCTGCACACCGTCGACGCGCCCGAAACCATCAACCGCATTATCGGTGTCTTCCCCCCCTACCAGCAGCGCCAGGTGCGCCTGCAGCTGGCCGCCATCCTCAAGGGGGTCATCTCCCAGCGCCTGGTGCCGCGCGCCGACGGCAAGGGGCGCGTCCCCGCGGTTGAGGTCATGGTCTCCACCGCGCGGGTGCGCGAGCTGATCGAAGACAAGGACAAAACCAAGCTGCTGCGCGACACCATGGCTCAGGGTTACGTCGCCTACGGCATGCAGACCTTTGATCAGTCGCTGCTGCAGCTGCTGCAGAAAAAGCTGATTACCTTCGAAGAGGCCCTGCGCCAAAGCTCAAATCCGGACGATTTCAAGCTCAAGGTCTCCGGGGTTTCATCGACCTCGGACGGCACCTGGGAGGATTTCGAGGACAAGGACGCCGAACTCGACATCCCCAAGCCGGACAGCGACGAAACCATCCAGATCGATCGTTTCTAGGCCGTGGCCAGGCAGCCGAAAGCCCCTCCGGACGCCTGGCAGCTGGCCCTGAGGCTGCTGACCCGGCGCGACTACAGCAGCTGCGAGCTGACGGCGCGGCTGCGACAGCGCGGTTGTCCCCAGGAAGAGATCGAAAAGGCGTTGGACCGTTTGCAGCAGCTCGGCTACCTCGATGACCGCCGCTACGCCCAGTACCTGGCAGGCCGGTTGGTCAAAGACGGCCGGGCCTGGGGTGGGCGCCTGCGCCTGGAACTGAAACAGCGTGGGATCCAAGGCGAACTGGCCGAAAACGCCGCCGCGGCTGCGGAAGACAAAGCAGACGCAACAGCCCTGGTCAGAGACCTGGCCCGGAGGCGCTACCCCAACTTCGCCTACCACAGTGCAACCGACCGGGAGCGATGCCGGGTGGTGCATTATTTTCAAAGACGCGGCTTCCCTCTCGACCTGATTCTGACGGCTCTGCGCCGCCCCGATTGACGACCTGCCCCGCCCTGAAGGGCTACCCCCTTTTCAAGCCTGCCCGCATCGACTATCATTTCCCGATTCAGGTGCATCCCGGCA
>CAZCUR010000006.1:14185-51095 GCA_964501815.1 uncultured Geothermobacter sp. | reverse complement strand
CATCAAAGGTCACACTGGTGGAGCCGGCCGGAATGGTGACGGTGGTGGTAACCGGAGTCAGGTCGCCGTTGTCGGTGCTGATGTGCCCGGTCACCACGTCGATATCCAGATCGGTGGCCGGAGGATTCGAAACGGTCAGTGTATAGGTGGCCGTACCGCCCTCGGTGACATTGGCCGGGCCGGACAGATCGAGGGTGACCAGGTCGCCGTGGGGTTCGTCAACAATCGTACCGGTAGTGCTTGGGTCGGCGATGGTCGCGCCGACGGGGTTGGACAGTTGAAGTTGCAGGGTCTCGGCACCTTCGGCCCAGATATCGTTGGCCACAGGTACCTGAATAGTTTTCACCGTTTCGCCCGGAGCGAATGTGACCGTTCCGGTTGCCGGAGCAAAGTCCGTACCTGAGGTTGCCGATTGCCCGGCCGTGGTGTAGACGACGCTGACCGGAGTTGTTGCCGGCTGGCTGAGGGTGACCTGGAAGGAGATGAAGCCGTTGTTTTCCGGGACCGTTTCTCCGCTCAGGTGAATTTCCGGCAGCGTGCCGGGGCTGGGCTCTGTTTCTGTTGAAATGCTGGATTCTGGAATCCCCCGGGAGAAATCCGGTTCTGGCACGTCCTGAGGCAGGGTGTCGGCGAAACTGAAGGCGACGGGATTGACCAGCTCAATGATACGGGTCAATTCAACAAAGGTATGGCCTTCGTCTCCTGTCTGGTTCGTACCTGCCGCCGGTTCTTCCAGCAGTTCGTCCAGAGAACGCCCTTCACGCAGAGCCTGAATCAGCTGGTTGGCGGTCGCATCAGCGAGCGCACCCTGTTCCTGGTCGGGCCACAGGTCAGCGACGAGCTCGTCCGTAACCTTGATGGCCTGGTTGGGAGTCATTTCGATGGCCGAGTTGTCGCCGAAGTCGACCTGCACCCGGCCGTCGGATGAGGTCATGATCAGCTCCCCCTCGTGGATGACGTCCCCCGGGTTGAGTTGTCTGAGTTCTCCGCTCAGGGTGCGAACGTATGCTTTTCCAACGACTTCAACGACCGTGGCGATGGCTCTGGTTTCGGGCATGACCGACTCCTGATAACAGTTGACACTTTTGTGACCGTATCGACCGTAACAGGGGATCGGCAAAGAAAAAATAGGACCAAAGTCCTATTCGGGCCGATCAGGTTTTGAAAGGTTGGGAAAGGGATTCGGTTTATTGCCGGCGGGTGCGCACAAGCAGTGCCAGTTGCAGCCGGTCCCGTATATCCAGTTTTTGAAAAATGGATGAAAGGTGGGCCTTGACGGTTTTCTCACTGATACCAAGGGTTTCAGAGATCTCCCGGTTTGAGGCGCCCTGGGCGACAAGGTGCGCCACAGCCTGCTCGCGCTGGGTCAGGACGTTGAGCGGATCCGGGTTGTCTTTGTCCGGGGCCTGTTCAACCGTTTGCGGAAGGGCCTGTATCAGATGAGTCAGCAACTCTTCGCCGAGCCAGTACCCTCCGTTGGATGTGACTTTGGCGACTCTTTTGAACAGCTCCGGAGCCGCGAGCACGTGGCAGCAACCTCGAATGCCCATCTTCAAGAGGTGCGCGGTCCGAGCCGGATCCGGCATGCCGGTGAGGGCGACAATGCGTGCTTCCGGGGTGTACTGTCTGAGGGTGCGGATGGTGTTTTGCAGGGTCGCAGGGTCCAGAGGGTCGGCATGAAGCCAGAGAAGCAGTTTGTTGCCGGCAAATGGTGCCAGATCGTCCACACTGCTGATGATGCGGCCGTACGGAAAAGCCTTCTGCCAGCGTACCAGCTGGCCGGGCAGGTTTGACAGACAGACATGGAGGCAGGTCATCGTTCGCGCAAGGCTGTCATTTTTGCCCTGAGAATCGGTTTGAGCAGATAGGTCAGGATGGTTTTCTTCCCGGTAATAATGTCGACCGTTGCCATCATGCCGGGGATGATGGGCAGTCCTTCCCCCAGGCTCGATTTGTTGGTCCGGACCCTGGCGATGTAATAGGCATTGCCCCGTTCGTCGATAACGCTGTCGGCGCCGATCTGCTCGACGGTCCCTTCAAGACTGCCGTAAATGGCAAAGTCATAGGCGCTGAAGCGGACGGTCGCTTTCTGGCCGGGGCGCAAAAAGCCGATGTCCTTGGGGTGAATACGCGCCTCAATGACCAGGGAATCATCGAGAGGAACAATTTCGACAACGTCATCACCGCTGCGGACAAAGCCTCCGACCGTATTGACAAGCAGTCTCTTGATGGTTCCCCGGACCGGCGAAGTGATGTCAGTTTTTTTCACCCGGTCAGAAAGCCCGGTCAGCGCTTCCTGCAGTTCTGTGATTTTGGCCATGGTTTCGGCCAGATCTCGCCGGATTCTGTTGTCGAAGGACAGTTCGACTTCCTGTATCTTGTTTCTGGCTTCGCTTATGGCCGATTCAATGCGTTCGATTTGCGCCTTGACCTGATCCCGCTCACCTTCTGTTGCCAGCAGGTCGCGTTCGAGACGGAGAACTTCAACTTCCGAGACTGCGCCCGAGCTGACCAGCGGTCTGGTGACATTGAGTTCCTTTTTCAGCAGTTCTATGCGTCCCTGCAGCTGGTCGCGATTGGCAATCGCTTCCTTGAGTTCCTTCTGCCTCTGCGCCAACTGCTGTCTGGCGATGGATGATTGGGCCTGCCTTTCCGAGAGGCTGGATGCGTACAGAGTCTTTTCGCGACGAACGATGTCCGGAATTTCTTTTTCAAGCTCTTTCGAAGGCTTGAATGGCCTTCCTTCAGAAAGTGCTTTAAGCCGTTCGGCTTTGGCCTGCAAGGCATAAAGCTGAGCTCGGTTCTGGCGCAATTCGGAGATGAAACGGGTCGGGTCAATACGCAGCAAGGTTTGCCCGGCGGTGACGGTGTCGCCTTCGGCAACGAGGATTTCAGAGACAACGCCGCCATCAATCGCCTGGATGATTTGAACCTGGCGGGAGGGGATGACCCGGCCCTGTCCCCGCGTGACTTCTTCAATCGGTGCGTAGGCGGCCCAAACAACAAGCGCCAGGACGACGAGCAGACAGAGGTAGAGCAGGGTGCGCGCCCTGAGCGGTTCCTGTTCGTGTCGGGCGAGGTCGACCTCCAGCTCCCAGGGAATGCGCCCCTCTGGCGGTGCAGGAAAGAGTTTCTCCAGTATTTTTCCCAGCCCGGATGCCATGTTCAGTTCGCCCTCCCGATGCGTCCCTGGCGCAGGGCCTGGATGACCTGCTCCTTGGGCCCGTCGGCCACGACCATGCCTTTGTCCATGACGACGATGCGGTCGACCAGGTCAAGCAGTGATGTCCTGTGGGTGGTCAAAATCAGGGTCCGTCCCTTGAGAAACTCTGCAAGCGTTGCCTTGAGGGCTTCTTCGCTGCTGTGGTCCATGGAACCGGTGGGTTCATCCAGAAGCAGGATGGACGGGTTTTTGATAAAGGCCCGGGCCAAGGCAACGGCCTGTTTCTGCCCGCCGGACAGGGATTCGCCGCGTTCGCCGATCAGCATGTCGAAACCATGTGGATGGGCATTGACATAATCGGCCAACCCAGCCATGGAAACGGCATCGATAATGTCCTGATCCGTTGCGTCGGGTCTGGCCATGGCGACGTTTTCCCGCAGACTGCCGAAAAAGAGGGTGACATCCTGGGAGACATAACCAATGTGTCTCCTCAATTCGGCCGGATCAACCTGCCGCAGGTCGATGCCATCCAGGAAAATGGAGCCTTCCAGGGGCTGATAAAGGCCCAGGACAAGGCGTAGCAGCGTTGATTTGCCGGCGCCGACTCGTCCGATAATGCCAACCCGCTCACCTGCGTTGATTTTGAGAGAAACCCCCTTCAGAACGGGAAATTCCTGGCCGGGATAGGCGAATGTGACCTGTTTCAGCTCGACATTCCCGGCGAAGCTCATACGTGAGATATAGTCACGATTTTCGGGGCGTTCCGCGGGCTGCCCCATAATCTCGTTCAAGGATTTGAGCGCTGTTGCCGCATGATGGTACTGGGTCATGAGACCGGCTGCCTGTCCCAGGGGAGCAAGGGCTCTGGTCGAGAGCATGGAGCAGGCGATCAGGCCGCCCATGGTCAGCTGATTTTTCGAGATAAGGTAAACACCAATGATAATCAGGGCCACATTGACCATCTGGGCCGTCCATGCGGCCGTGTTGAGAGTGCCGGCCGACAGGAGGCGCAGGCGGTTGGAGACCTGTGCCAGGTAGGCAACACTGCGTTCCCAGCGGCCCTGCATCTTTCCTTCTGAGCCCAAGGCCTTGAGGGTTTCCAGTCCGACCAGACTTTCAATGAGTGTGGCATTGCGTTGGGCTCCCGCACGGTAGGTCAGTTCCGCCAGGTCGCGCATGCGGGTTTGGGCAAGTGCGGCAAGAACCAGAACCAGCAGCATGCCCGCCATGATTGGCAGGGTCAGTTGCCAGGAGATGAGGCCTATGACCACGAGGAAGACGATGGAAAAGGGCAGGTCGATAAAGGCCGTGACCGTCGCCGAGGTGATGAAGTCGCGAATGGTTTCAAACGACCTGAGGTTGGCTGCGAACGAACCCGCGGAAAGGGGCTTGTGTTCCAGTCTTGTCCCCAGCACCTTCTCCATGATGGCGGATGAGAGTTTGACGTCCACGCGCTTGCTGGCCAGGTCGATAAAATAGCTGCGCATGGTTTTCAGGATGACATCACCAACCAGCACGATGGCCACCCCTGATGCCAGCACCCAGAGGGTGTCAAAGGCCTGGTTCGGTATCACGCGATTGTAGACATTGCGAATAAAAAGCGGCATGGCCAGCGCAAACAGGCTGATGAGAAAGGCTGCTGCCAGAACGTCCCGGTACAGGGCGCGGTTTTCCAGCATGACCCCCCAGAACCAGTGGGTTTCGTTGGTCCCCCTGAGTTCCGGGCTGCGGTGGTCAAAGCGGAACCTGGGTCTCAGGTAGACGACCTTGCCGAGATAGGTATCCTGCAACGACTCAAGAGAGACCTCCTCGATCGATTCGGGCAGCTCTGGATAGCTGATGGTGAAGGTCGCCGCATCTGAAGAAATATCCCTCAGAATGCAGGCCTGTTCATTTTTCAAAAGCAAAAGGGCGGGCAACAGGTCGCGGTTGATTTCTTTCAGGCCGGCGGCAACCAGGCGGCAGGAGAAATGGGCACGCTGTGCGACTTTCGGCAAGTGCAGAGGCGTGACGAGCCCGTCTCTCAGGGGTAGCCCGGCAATGGCCGCATCCCGGCTGAGGGTGACGTCATGTTCCCTGAAAATGGCAAGGGCGCATTCCAGAAGCGGGTCAACCTGTCCGTGTCCCGAATCTGGCTGCAGGAATTTGGAAGCAGACTCTGTCATGTGAATTGCGGATCCTTTGCAACCGGTCCTTTCCGTGTGAACCAACCAAGCAAAAACGGGTCCGGTAAAGTCCCCTTAAATGGTATCGGACCGTAACTGTCAGAAATTAAGTGGATTTTTGAATCTGGCGCCAGGTTGTCGCCGCTGTATGACGACAAAATTTGTCATAGGTGGCACCCAAAGGCGCGCAAACTTTTCATACCTGTCTGGTCTGGTGTGCCGGACGCAGCAGGTCGTTGACCGTCTTGACCGGCTGAAAAATTTCTTCAGGCACTTCGACAAACAGCGTATTCCAGTAAGCCATGGCTCCATTCCAGAGCCCGGGGCGTTCCAAAGCCCTGACCGGTCTGCCCTCTATGGTCTTCTCCGTCAGGATAATCGCATTCGGGTCAATATAGTCCTGCAGAGGCAAAGGTTTGCCTTCGACGTCACGCAGGGCGCAGGCCATAAACACAGGGTTGAAATGGGTAGCCTTTTGCACCATCTGGGTGATGTCCGGATTCGCGAGATTGAGTTGCGCGAGTTCGACGATCTGCCGGGTGACGCCATCACAGGTTCGGACCCAGAAGGGGCCCCCGCCCGGCTCGCCCAGGTTGCGGACCATGCCGCAAACCCTCAAGGGACGCTTCAGCCTTTCCATCGTCCACCTTTCAAGCCCGGCCTTGTCAGATGGTGGCTGGTAACCAAAAGTCTTCTGAAGATAGGCAGCAGCTTGCTCAAGCGCCTGGGTATCCTCTTTGTGTATGGCCTGCCAGAGCTGACGCATCTGGTCTTCCAGTTCCACCAGCAGGCCGCCGGTGATTTGCCACCAGTTGTTGACGTCTTCCTGACGGGATTCTGGTACAACGTTGTCGATGTTTTTGATCAGTACCAGGTCATAGTTGGTGTTTTTCAGATTGCCAATCAGGGCCCCGTGGCCCGCAGGTCGGAAAACCAGATTGCCCTCATCATCGCGGAAAGGCTCGTTGTCGGGGGTTGCGGCAATGGTGTCCGTTGACGGATCCTGACAGCTGAAATCCACCTTGAGATGGAAGGCATGTTGGTCTGCGATGTTCCGGGTTGCAACGGCGGCTACGTCCCGGAAACGGTCCACCCAATCGGGAGATACGGTGAAATGCACCTTGCCGGACGAACAGAAAGGGCCCAGGAGCATGGCGGTTTCCCAAAGATGCTCCTCAATTGGAGTGCGGATTTCTTCCCCGTAGTGGTGAAAGGGGATAAGGCCTTTCGGTGTTTTGGCATAGTCCAGGCCTAGGGACGACAGCAGCGTGTCGATGAAGGGCTGCAGTTTTCTCTGCTGCAGCAGATCTTCCGGATCATGCCCCTGTTGGGCGATGCGGCGAGCCAGCGCCGGATAAAAGGGAAAGCTCCTGATATTCCGGAAAAAGGTGAGGTGGAAAGGATTGGAACAGGTTCCCTGCCGCTGCCACTCTTCCAGTGACTTTTGGGTGTCGAACAGATCCTTGAACATGCGCGTTGCGGCTCCGCTGGCCGGAACAAACCGTGCGAACCGGCCTTTGGCTGCTTCGCGTTGGAACAGGGCATGCAAATGATCCCTGTCCAGCTCCTGGATGGGGACGATACCATTTGCAACCGTACAGGGAGCCACGACTTCTGGCGGAGAGGGCGGCGCCTTGAAGAACTCGAGTTGACGTTCGATCTCCTCAGGAGAAATGTGTCTGGCTTTCAGTTGGGCGAGATCTGTGTCATTCCAACGCATGCTTCCCTCCGGTAGTATGAAATTGTAGACTGACCAGGCCGTGCCTGGAATACCGAAGGGTAGCTTTTTCCCGCGCATCAGGCAACAATCCAGAATCGACGGATTTGAACCGTATTTTCAGCTTGGTAACGTCACTTGCCAGGAGGAAATGATATGCCATGGATCAATCCTGAAAAAGAACAGCGATTTTTGCTTCAGGCGGCTGCTGAAATCTGTATGGCAGCCCGAACGGCCCCCAAGGGCAAGGGGAAAGACCTGCTGGTGACCGCCATTGTGGAGGGCGATGAAAAGCAGGCGCTCATTGAGCGCATGAACCTGATTTCCCAACGCGACGGCCTGGCCTTCTTTGCCCGGGATGCCGGAAATCTGGAAAAGTCTCCGGTCGTTGTTCTGTTTGGAAGCCGAAAGGACCCTCTGCGCCTGCCTCATTGCGGCTACTGCGGTTTTCCCGACTGTGATGCCATGCTCGAAGCCGGCGGTACCTGCTCCTTTAACACCGGAGACCTGGGTATCGCTCTTGGGTCGGCGGCATCCCGGGCGGCTGATTTGAGGCTGGATAACCGTATCATGTACTCCGCAGGCAAGGCTGCCCTCGAGCTCGGTTTGCTGGGGGATGATGTCGCCATCGCCTACGCCATCCCCTTGTCCGTCAGCGGGAAAAGCCCCTTTTTTGACAGATAAAAACAGGTCAAATCGCAAGGTCACAAACTATGCAGGATAAGGAACTGTTCGATATCGTCGACGAGGAGGATCGGGTTGTGGGCCGGGCAACGCGATCTGAATGTCATGGTAATCCATCCCTCATTCATCGGGTGGTCCACGTCCTTGTCTTTGACTGCAAGGGCTGTTTGCTCCTGCAAAAGCGCCATCCCGACAAAGATATCCAGCCGGGCAAATGGGATACCAGTGTCGGCGGACATCTGGATGCCGGAGAGGATTATTTGCAGGCTGCACGGCGGGAAATGGCTGAAGAGCTCGGTATCCGTGGGGTGCCCCTGACCTTTCTGTACAAATCCAGAATACGCAATGAGATCGAATCAGAGAATGTTGCGACCTATATGGTGCAATGGGATGGCCCGATCCGGTCTAACCCTGATGAAATAACCGAGGTGCGCTATTGGCGTCCGGTTGATATTGAAAAGAGCCTTGGCCTTGGCCTTTTCACCCCCAATTTCGAGGAGGAATGGGCCATGTATAAAAGGTGGTGTCGCCGGTATCCCAGTCGCACGGGCTCGCCTGT
This sequence comes from uncultured Geothermobacter sp., assembly GCA_964501815.1. GTDB lineage: Bacteria > Desulfobacterota > Desulfuromonadia > Desulfuromonadales > Geothermobacteraceae > Geothermobacter. Next base: position 42,807 of record CAZCUR010000006.1, on the reverse strand, counting down.
TGCCCTGTGTGCCGGAGACAGTTTCCCCGATCTTATTCAGACGCAGGATGTGTTGACCAATAAAGAGGCAATTGAGTAGAGGGTTGCACAAAAAAAAGGCAATAAGTACCTGCTTCGGGTCGGCCGGACGGGGGACACGACTTGATCCCGGAAGCTAACGGATTGCTTTTACGCCGGAAATCGTGTAGCAGATATACGTTGTATTTCTGGCAGGGATTTTGCTCAGACAGGGGCGACGTTATTCAGTCCGGCGGTTTTGTTGACCGCAACCATGGAGGTTTTCAAAAATGCGTAAAGTAGAAGCCATCATCAAGCCTTTCAAGCTTGATGAAGTCAAGGAAGCCCTGAATGAAATTGGTATCCAGGGAATCACCGTCAGCGAGGTGAAAGGATTCGGTCGTCAGAAGGGGCATACCGAACTTTATCGCGGCGCGGAATATGTCGTCGATTTCATACCCAAGATCAAAATGGAAATCATTGTCGCTGATGACCTGGCCGCCAAGGTCGTCGAAGTGATTGAGGAAACGGCGAAAACCGGCCGCATTGGTGACGGCAAGATCTTTGTTACCCCCATTGATGAAGTGGTTCGCATCCGTACAGGTGAGCGGGGCGAGGATGCCCTCTGATTTCTGGAGAGGATAATAGTTTCGTCACCGACCCTTAGGGTCCATCCCCAGTCAAAGGAGAATTTCAATGACACCAAAAGATGTAGTGGCTTTTGCCAAGGAGAACAACTGCCAGATGGTTGATTACAAGTTTCTCGACTTTGTCGGGATCTGGCAGCATTTTTCAACCCCCATCAGCGAGTTCAGTGAAGACATTTTTGATGAAGGGATCGGATTTGACGGGTCTTCGATTCGTGGCTGGCAGCCGATTCACAATTCGGACATGCTGATCATGCCCGACCCGGCCACGGCCAAAATTGATCCGTTTCCCGAAGTGCCGACCCTGAGCCTGATCTGCAATATCGTCGATCCTTACACCCGTGAAGGATACAGCCGTGATCCGCGCTTTATCGCCCAGAAGGCCGAGGCCTATCTGAAATCGTCCGGCATTGGTGATACCGCCTTCTTTGGGCCTGAGCCGGAATTTTTCATCTTCGATGATGTGCGCTACAGCCTTGATCAGAACCAGTCCTTCTACGCTGTTGATTCGGTCGAAGGGATCTGGAACACCGGTCGCGAGGAATTTCCCAACCTCGGCTACAAGCCCCGTAACAAGGAAGGTTACTTCCCCGTTGCCCCGACCGACTCAATGATCGACCTGCGTAATGAAATGGTGCAGGTGCTGCAAAGTGTCGGTCTGACCATCGAAGCCGTTCATCATGAGGTCGCCACCGGCGGACAGGCCGAAATCGACATGCGCTTCGATTCTCTGCTGAAAATGGGCGACAATCTGCAGTGGTTCAAGTACATCATCAAGAACGTCGCTATCCGTAACGGCAAGACCGTCACCTTTATGCCCAAACCCGTATTCGGTGACAACGGCTCCGGGATGCATTGCCACCAGTCGATCTGGAAGGACGGCAAAAACCTCTTTGCCGGCGACGGCTACGGCGGCCTTTCGAAGACGGCCCTGTATTACATCGGCGGCATCATCAAGCACGCCAAGGCCCTGTGTGCCTTCACCAACCCGAGCACCATCTCCTACAAACGTTTGGTGCCCGGTTTTGAAGCTCCTATCAACCTGGCCTACTCGAATCGCAACCGTTCGGCCTCCATCCGGATTCCCTCGACCAGCAACGAGAAGGCCAAGCGCATCGAATACCGCACTCCCGATCCGAGCTGCAACGGCTACATGGCTTTTGCCGCCATGCTCATGGCCGGTCTCGACGGTATCGAGAACAAGATCGATCCGGGTCAGCCTCTGGACAAGGACATCTATGGGCTTTCGCCGGAGGAGCTCAAGGATGTTCCGCAGGTTGCCGGCTCCCTCGAAGAAGCGCTCAACGCCCTGCGCGAGGACAATGCCTGGCTGCTTAAAGGGGATGTCTTCACGCAGGATGTCATCGACATGTGGATCGATTACAAGATGGAAAACGAGGTCAATCCCGTGCGCATGCGGCCGACTCCGATGGAGTTCGCCCTTTACTTCGATTGCTGATTCCTTCAGTTCAACTGCAAAAAAGAGCCCGGGGCGCTATGCTCCGGGCTCTTTTTTTTGGGGGCTGGTTGATGCCGAATTAATTTTTCAGCGCCTTTGCTTCCAGATAGTGCCGGACAACCTCGACCGAGGCATCGATGATTTCGCATCGTTGCGGCCTGTTTTCAATGCCCTGCAGGGCTGCAGGTCTTTCGGGACATCGACCGGTTGCCTGCTGGACGGCATCGGGAAATTTGGCCGGGTGAGCCGTTGCCAGGCACACCACCGGGCAGCTGCCATCGGTCAGCTGCTGCGCTGCCGCGACCCCGGTGGCCGTGTGGGGGTCGAGCAGGTAGCCGGTTTTCCGGTCAAAATCCCTGATGGTTTCCAGGGTGAGGTCATTGCCCACGGAAAGCGAGGCGAAGTCCTTTCTGACACGGGTCAGCAGGCTGTTGTCCACCGGAAGTTTGCCTTCCGTGGCAAAGGTCTTCATGGCCTGGCAGAGCTGTTCACTGTCGCCATCCAAAAGGTAGAACAGATAACGTTCAAAATTGCTGGCTTTCTGAATGTCCATGGAGGGGGACAGGGTCGGGTGGACCTCCCCGACGGAATAATCCCCGTCGTTGATAAAACGGGTCAGAATGTTGTTGGCGTTGGTCGCCAGTATCAGCTTGTCGATGGGCAGGCCCATGCGTTTGGCAAGATAACCGGCAAAAATGTCACCGAAGTTGCCGGTGGGCACTGCAAAGGAAATGCGCTGGCAGCCGGTCTGTTGGCGCACCCGGTTCCATGCGTGGAAGTAGTAGACAATCTGGGCCAGAACCCGGGCCCAGTTGATGGAATTGATGGCCCCCAGGCTGTACTTTTGCTTGAAGGTTACATCGCCGAAAATCTCTTTGACGATGGCCTGCCCGTCATCGAAGGTCCCGCGGATGGCAAGGTTGAAAACATTCGGGTCGGTGACGGTCGTCATCTGCAGTTCCTGGACCTTGGACACCTTGCCGTGCGGGTGCAGGATGAAAATGTTGATATTCTTTTTGCCGCGCACCCCGTAAATGGCGGCCGAACCTGTGTCCCCGGAGGTTGCGCCGAGGATGTTCAGGTGGCGGTTCTGCTGGGTGAGCAGATATTCGAACAGGTTGCCGAGAAACTGCAGGGCAACATCCTTGAAGGCAAGGGTAGGGCCGTGAAACAGCTCCAGAATAAACAGGCCGTCCTTGTGAACAACCGGTGTAATGTCCGGATGGGTGAAAGTCGCGTAGGATTTTTCTATCAGGTCCTTCAGGACTGCGGCCGGCAGGTCTGTGGCAAATCTCGCCATGATCTGAAAGGCCAGTTCCGGATAATCAAGTTTTTCCAGAGCTGCCAGGTCCCCGGACGAAAGCCGCGGAATTTCGGCGGGAAGCAGCAGGCCGCCGTCGTCGGCAAGACCCATTAACACCGCTTCGCTGAAGGGGATAGCGCTGACCTGGCCTCGGGTGCTGATATAGTGCATGTTACCGCTCCAAAGTTGAGATACGAGGCGCCATGATAACAAAACGGCCATGAAGGAAAAAGGCCGAGTTGCAAACAAAAAGCCGGCTCCCCAAACGGGAACCGGCTTTTTGTTTGTGAAGGAATGGCTGCTCAGCCCTGGGCATCGACGACGGCCACCGCGGCCATGTTGACAATATCGGCCACGGCATCGCCGCGCTGCAGAACATGCACCGGCTTTTTCATGCCCATGAGGATGGGACCGATCTGCTCGGCACCGCCGAGCTTGTGCAGCAGCTTGTAGGAAATGTTGCCCGACTGGAGGTCGGGGAAGATGAAGACGTTGGCATCGCCCTTAAGCTGAGAGAAGGGGAACTGAAATTCGACCAGCTCCGGGTCGAGGGCCACATTGGCCTGGATTTCCCCGTCGACGGTAAGGTCGGGCGCCCATTCCTTGACCAGTGCCGTGGCCTTTTTGACCTTGAGGGTCAGCGGATGTTCGGCGCTGCCGAAGTTGGAGAAGGAGAGCATGGCGACCCGGGGCTCGATATCGAACTGCCGCGCCACTTCTGCCGTGAGAATGGCTGTCTCGGCAAGTTCTTCCGGAGTCGGTTCAATGGTGACGGTCGTGTCGGCGAAAAAGACCACATCCTTTTTGGTGACCATCATGTAGGCGCCATGGACTTTGGACAGGCCCTCTTTTTTGCCGATGATTTCCAGGGCCGGCCGAATGGTTTCCGGATAATGATGGTCAATGCCCGAAAGCAGCGCGTCTGCATCGCCGAGGTGGACCATCATGGCGCCGAAATAGTTGCGGTTTTTCTTGATGAGACGTTTGGCCTCGGCGCGGGTTATCCCTTTGCGCTGGCGCATCTCAAACAGGGTGTCGATATAGGTACCGCGATTCTCGTAGGTGTTGGGGTCAATGATGGTGACCCCATTGAGTTCGAGCTTCAGGTCCTTGATCAGGGTGCGGATTTCATTCTCTTCGCCCAGCAGTATCGGTTTGGCGATGCCTTCGTCCACAAGAATCTGGCAGGCGCGCAGAATCCTTTCGTCATCCCCTTCAGGAAAGACCAGGCGCTTGGGATTGGCTTTCGCCTTGTTGATCAGGTTGCGCATGACCTGCTTGGCACGTCCCTGGCGCGCCTCAAGGCTTTCGATGTATTTGTCCATGTCCTCGATGGGACGACGGGCGACGCCGGAATCCATGGCGGCCTGGGCCACGGCAGGAGCGACGTGAAGCAGCACCCGGGGGTCGAAAGGCTTGGGGATCAGGTATTCCCGCCCGAATTTGATATCAGCGTTACCATACGCCCGGCGAACCGAGTCGGGGACATCGAGTTTGGCCAGATTGGCCAGCGCCTTGACGGCGGCCATTTTCATTTCCTCGTTGATGGCGCTGGCATGCGTATCCAGGGCGCCGCGGAAGAGGAAGGGGAAGCAAAGGACGTTGTTGACCTGGTTCGGGTAGTCGGAACGGCCGGTGCCAATGATAACATCGGGACGGACGGCCTTGGCTTCAGGCGGAGTGATTTCCGGATCAGGGTTGGCCATGGCGAAGACAATCGGGTCCTTGGCCATTGATTTGAGCATTTCCGGGGTCAGGGCGCCCTTGACCGAAACACCGAAAAAGATGTCGGCGCCGACGATGGCTTCCTCAAGGGTGCGCGCGTCGGTTTCGGCCGCCAGGCGCTCCTTGTAGGGGTTCATCCCTTCAGTGCGTCCTTTGTAAATGACCCCCTTGGAATCGCACATGATGACGTTTTCCTTGCGAATGCCAAGGTTGATAACCAGATTGGCGCAGGCAATGCCCGCCGCGCCCGCGCCATTGACCACCATCTTGATGTCTTCGATTTTTTTCCCGGTCAGTTCAATGGCGTTGAGCATGCCGGCTGCGGCAATGATGGCTGTGCCATGCTGGTCGTCGTGAAAAACCGGAATGTTCATCATCGATTTGAGTTTTTCCTCGATGTAAAAACATTCGGGCCCCTTGATGTCCTCGAGGTTGATACCGCCAAAGGTCGGCTCAAGCAGTTTGACCACGCGGATGAGCTCGTCCGGATCTTTGGTGTCAACTTCGATGTCGAAAACATCGATGTCGGCAAAGGTTTTGAAAAGAACCCCTTTGCCCTCCATGACCGGCTTGCCTGCGAGGGCGCCGATGTCGCCCAGACCCAAAACAGCCGTCCCGTTGGAAACGACGGCCACCAGATTGCCTTTGGCGGTATATTCGTAGGCGTCGTTCGGGTTTTTGGCGATTTCGAGGCAGGGCTCAGCAACGCCCGGGCTGTAGGCGAGAGACAGGTCGCGACTGGTGGAGCAGGGCTTGGTGGTGATGACTTCAATTTTCCCTTTTCGACCGCTGCGATGATAATCGAGTGCTTCTTCACGTTTGGACATGGATATCCTCCATTTTGCCGGATTTTACTCTCCTTAAACGAAATGCCCCGGCAAGGCTGGGGCAATCTGTTATATAACAAGTTGAAATTATTCAAATAATACCGTGGCCACTCCTTTGGGGCGGCTTTTTAGCACCGGTAAAGAACATTAGGTCTGCATCGCATTTCTGTCAAGCGAAATCGTGCCGTCTACGGCACAGGGTCCTGTTTTGAACGCAAAGCGAATGCCAAAAATGCAGAAATCTGTTTTCACCACAATATCGCTGTTTTTCCCGGCTGCAACCTGGCAGGGTTTCTTTTTTGGGGTGTCATCTTCGGCCCCAAATGGCCAGTTTCAGCCGGTTGGGGCCGCTGTCGTTGACAGCTGCACCGGCCGCGGTTAAAAGGAAACGATGGCTGTTGTCCCAACTTTTTCCTTTGATTGAGGGTGGCGATGTTGCAGGATAAGCCTGACCCGGGCGTTATCAAAATCGGTTGCCTCTCAGACACCCATCTTTCCGGCGTCGAAGATTGCCGGAGGTTGGCCGATCGGCTGCTGGAAGGGGTGTTTGCCGATGTTGACCTGATTCTGCACGCCGGCGATATAGGAAGTGAGGAGCTGCTGTTTTGTTTGGCCCCGGTTGAGGTGCTGGCCGTAGCCGGGAATGCCGATGTCGGGTTGACCCACCATCCGGCCCAAAGAGTTTTCAGGCGCGGCGGGGTCTGTATCGCGATGGCTCATGGGTGGGGCGCAGGAGAGCGTGTTTCCCTGTCTTTGTGGAAGTATTTTGCCGACCGCAATCCCGATGTCATCGTTTTCGGACACAGCCATGTTCCCGAAAACCGCAAAAGGGGGCAGACATTGATGTTCAATCCCGGAAGCCCTACACGTCCGCGCAGTTCTTTTGGACCAAGCGTTGGGGTGTTGACTCTGTGTGACGGACGGGTTGAGGCGCGCATTTTTCCACTGACTGACACTTTTTGAACGGGGAATTTTGCCATGGACAGACTTTGGGCGCCCTGGCGCATGACCTATATCAACGGTGAAGACCATCAAAGCCGCAAGGGATGTATTTTCTGCCTGGGCCATGAAGAAGAGGATCGTGAAAGACTGATTCTGTTTCGGGGCAGGGCTGCTTTTGTCATCATGAACAAATACCCGTATTCCAACGGGCATCTCATGGTGGCCCCTTACCGACACACAGCCGATCTGGGGTCTCTGGATTTGTCGGAGGTCGAGGATGTTTGGCGGCTGACCGTTCTGGCCAGAGATGTTCTGACTGAATGGGGACGTCCCGACGGCTTCAATATCGGCATGAACTGGGGGCGGGTTGCCGGGGCCGGTGTTGAAGACCATCTGCACCAGCATATCGTGCCGCGCTGGCACGGTGACACCAACTTTATGCCGGTCCTTGCTGATGTCAGGGTTATCCCGCAGCATCTGGAAGAGACGGCAGATCTTTTGCGCGGATTGTTTGACGCGCGCAATCCCTACACATAGAAAAAGGAGAGCCGGAATACAATGATCGAACTCTTTGTCAAGGGCGGGCCATTGATGTGGCCCTTGCTGGTCTGTTCTGTGATTGCCCTGGCCCTTTTTTTGATGAAGCTGATCTGGTTTGTTCGCCTGAAACGCTCCGGGGTGTCCCTGTATCGCCAGGTGGATGAACTTGTCCGGGAAGGGAAGGTCGAGCTGGCCTCCCAGCTGTGCCGGCAGCAGGATCATCCGCTGGCGCAGGTTCTGGCCGCCGTACTTGCCCGGGCCGGCAAGCCGCGCGACCAGGTCAAGACCGTGGCCGCCGAAGTGGCCGGCAGGGAAGGGATTGCTCTTGAGCGCTATCTCGGCCTGTTGTCAACCATCGGTACCATCGCCCCGTTGCTGGGGCTTTTGGGCACCGTGGTTGGCATGATTGAGGCTTTCAATGTCATCGCCACGGCCGGTGTCGGGACGCCCCAGACTCTGGGAGGAGGTATCAGCCAGGCCCTGATTACCACCGCTACCGGTATGGCGGTGGCGATACCGGTCATCCTGGCCCACAGGTTTCTTCTCGGGCAGATGAACGCTCTGGTTGCCTCGATGGAAGAGGCCGTGCTGCAGATTGTTGACCTGGTGGGAGAATAGATGATGTTCCGACGGCAAAAAGGCGAGCAGGCCAGTCCACGTGTCGATCTGACTCCGATGGTCGACGTGGTGTTTTTGCTGCTGATATTCTTTATGATCTCCACCACCTTTGTGCAAACGCCGGGGCTTGACATCAATCTGCCCGAATCCTCCCTGAAAAGAACCAGCCAGAAACCTGAAGAAGTGCAGGTTTATGTTGACAGAAACGGAGGCGTATTTCTTGCCGACAAGAAGGTCTCCGTTTCGGAATTGGCGCCCCTGCTTGAGGCGCGAAAGACCGACAACAGCAAGGCCTCTTTTGTTTTGATGGCGGACCGGGATGTGCGTCACGGACTCGTGGTCGAGGTTATGGATGCCGCCCGACAGGCCGGATTTGTCAATTTGGCCATCGCGACCGAAAGCAAACGTCCCTGAGCGGTCTGTGTGGCCCCGTACAATCCGGACACCGTTTCGTCCCTTCCCGACGTTTTGATATTTTTCTGATATTTGGCTTTTCCCGGGAGGTCTACCGTGCAGAAAGCTCGCCCCTTTACGTGCAGTCTGGTCGGTTTTTTTCTTGGTCTTCTGGCTCCTGCCGGCTGGTTTCTGATCCGGTACTGCTTTTTCAGGGGTGACGGCCAGCCGTTTTGGCAATTTTTTTCCGCAGAACTTGCCGGCTCACCTGTTCAGGGGGCGCTCTACAGTTACATGGGGCTTGGCACGGCGGTTGTTTTCGCCTGCTTCGGCTATCTTATCGGTCGCGCCATGAGTCAGCTCGATGAACGGGCTCACAAACTGGCCGCCCTCCATGAAAACGTACAAAAGCAGCGGAACGCGTTTGAGAGCCGTTTTACTTCCCTTCACGACAGCCTGAAAAATTTACACATCATCAACGCACAGATTCAAAAGGCCAATACACGTACGGATATCATTCGTTTGGCCGGTGAAGGTTTGCACGGCATTCTCGGCTATGACAGGGTCAATATCTGGCTGGTGGATGAGGCCCGGCAACAGCTGGTGCTGGCACTGTCTTTGGGCACCGGTTTTAGGGACAAGCTCGCGTTGCCCCTCGACGAGCGGCTCGGTGTCATTTACCGGACCGTTCTCGACGGCCGTCCCCGTTTGGTCGAAGATATGAGGGCCCTGGGGCATGAAGACCACCTTGCCGAAGAGTTCGCCTCGCACGATGTGATTCGATCCCGCACCTTTGTTCTCTGTCCGGTCAAGGCCGGCAATCGGGTGCTTGGCCTGTTTGGCGTCGACAACAAAACCAGCCGTCGGCAACTGTCCCAGACCGATGTCGATACCATTCGCCTGTTTGCCGAACAGACGGCCATGAGCCTCAGTCGTGTCGACCTGCTCGGAGCCGTGGAGTCTCTCACACGGGAATTGAGTCGGACCTTTGAGTCTCTGCCGCAGTTCCGGCACCAATATACGGAGCTAAGCGGGCATCTGGTCGAGGCTGGGCGAAAGAACAGGTTGGCTCTCGCTGACATGTCCGGAGCTGCAGACATCATTCAGGAAGCCGTGGATGAGACCCGGTCGGCTTCCGGCGAAATTTCCGTATCGATTCAGCAGGTCAGTGAAAATATCAACAGCCTGCACGGTCACATAGACGAAACGGCTTCCGCCGTGAATGAAATCACGGCAACGTTGCAGACGGTTCATGACAATGCCGGGACATCCGAAGAATTGACCGAAACGGTTCAGAATCGGGCCCACGAAGGCGTGGAGCGGCTGCTGGCCACTCTGGACGCGTTAAAGGCGATCCATCAGGCCGTGCAAAAATCGACCCGAAAAATCCATCAGCTCAGCACCCTTGCCGATGGAATCGGCGATGCTACAGCCCTGATCGGTGAGATTGCCGGCAAGACCAATCTTTTGGCGCTGAATGCCGCCATTATTGCGGCCCAGGCCGGGGAGCACGGCTCGTCTTTTTCTGTCGTTGCCGACGAAATCAGGGTGCTGGCCGGAGATGCCGCCCGGTCGGCGGAGGACATTGAACATCTGGTGGCCCAGATTCGGCAGGCGACCTCTGAAGGGGTCGACCAGATTTCGATGACCAACCATCTGGTTGATCAGGGGGTCTCATCGGGACGGGAACTGGAGGTCGCCTTGCAACAGGTGGTTGCCGATGCGGAGAAGTCCACCACCAGGTCGCGCGAAATTCGCAGGGCAACCAGTGAGGTTGCGCGCAGCGCCCACAGCATCAACGCTGCTGTGGCCCGAATTCGGGAGATGGCAGAACAGGTCGCGCATGCTTCCAGGGAACAGGCGTCCGGGATGAAGAGCATTGTCCATGCCATTGAGGAGATCAAAACAATGACCGATGGTATGGTCGCTTCGGTTGACAACCAGGAAAAGGGAATGGATGCCATAGAACAGGCCATCGAGCAGATCGGCCGCATGGCGCAAATGATTTTTCAGGATTTGGAAAACCGCCGCCAGATGAGTCAGGAAGTTGTGGAAAAGGTTGGAACCATGCGGCATGCGCAGGAGGACTAGCTGCACGATTGCATGTCGTCCTCTCCAATCCGAACCGGCTCCTGGTCACAGTTGTCCGGTCCCGGGCACTGGTCGACGGAACAGGGTTCCAGGTGGATGGTGACATCCGCGCCTTCAATTTCGCCGCGAATTTTTTCCTCGAGGCGGTCGGCAATGGCATGGGCCTGTTCAACGGTCATGTGCCGGCAGACAGTCAGGTGAAAATCCATCATTTTCTGTGACCCGGCCCTGCGGGTGCGCAGGTCGTGGTAGCGCGCCAGCTCTCCCTGATATTTTTCAATCAGCCGTTCAATCTCCTCGCGGTCATCTGTGGGAAGCTCTTCATCCAGGACATCGCGCATCCCGTGGGTGAGCAATTTGATGGCTTCGGAAATGATGTAAAGCCCCACCAGCAGGGAAAGCAAAGGATCAATCCACACGGCTCCCAGGGCATTGACCAGAATCAGCCCGAGCAGTAGCGCCGAGTTGGTGTAGACATCCATGGCGTAGTGCAGGCTGTCAGCACGCAGCGCCGATGATTCCGTTGCCCGGGCGACGCGACGCAGATGACGACTGAGGGCGACCGAAACCACGGCGCTGACCAGCAGAACAATCATCCCGCCTTCGATATGTTTGACTTCGGCGCCGTTGAACAGCCGGCGGAGTGACTCGTAGGCGACCAGCGCCCCTGTTCCGGCAATGACAACCGCCTGCAACAGGGTGGCGAGGGTTTCGAATTTTCCGTGGCCGAAGGGGTGCTTTTCATCAGCCGGCTGGCTGGCATGGCGGATGGCGTAGTAGTTGATGCCGCTCATCAGAATGTCCAGCATCGAATCGAGGGCGGAGGCCATCACGGCGAGAGAACCGGTGACCAGGCCGGTAACAAGTTTGAGTAGAGCCAGGCTGGTGGCCACGGCTACCGCTATGCGACCGGCACGAAGTTTCTGGCGATTGCGGTCCATCAATCGGGCAGGGGGCAGGCACTGTTCCAGTTGCTGTAGCCATCGCCTTCGATTTCCCAGAACTGGTCAATGCGCTGCTGGTAAAAGTCGAGCTGCTGGCAGTGCCAGGTCACCTTTTCGGCCTGGGCCGTATCGTACAGGTTCTGGTCTGCCAGCCAGCGGTAAAAGGCGGCGACCCCTTCGAGGATATCGCCCAATTCGGCGATATTGGGTTCAAGGGTCTTGATGATGTACCAGTTCCCGGCAAACTGCCGGACCCTTTCAGGTTGCAAATGGAACGGGTTTTCCCGTCGGTCGCCAATGACAAATTCGCGCAAAAAATGATCGGCACCGCGGGCGAGGGTGCCGGCGGACAAAGGGTCCTCGTCCTGCTGTTCCATCAGGTAAGCATGGAAGGGTTTGAGCAGCTCGGTGCACAGCTGGTCCGCCCTGATTTCATCCTCGAGGCAGGTAATGTTGAACAGGTGCGGGGCGGGAAGGTTTCTGGTTGCAGTCAAGGCAGGAAACTCCTGTATTTCCAGAGGTTAACAGGGTGCGCCTTTATAGCACCCCGTGATTATTGCGGTCAAGCCGGCATCTATTTACAGTCCTGTGATGGCTTTGGTAACATGCGCCGACCGGATAAGGTATCGCAGAGCCGTACCTCAATTTTCAATCCTTTTTCTTCAGTGGTGCCCATGTCGCAGCAAACCCCGATGATGCGTCAGTATCTCGAGATTAAAAGCGAGTATCCTGACGCGATTCTCTTTTTTCGTCTTGGCGATTTTTATGAAATGTTCATGGAGGATGCGGTGACCGCCTCCCGTATTCTCGATATTACCCTGACGTCACGCAACAAGGGGGCCGAAGAGGAAGTTCCCCTGTGTGGTGTGCCCTATCACAGCTGTCAGCCCTATATCAACAAGCTGGTTGCCCACGGTTACAAGGTCGCCATCTGCGAGCAGGTTGAAGATCCGAGGGCCGCCAAGGGGATCGTGCGCCGTGAGGTGGTCCGGGTGGTGTCTCCGGGGCTTGTGGTGGATACGGACAGTCTGCTGCCCAAGGAAAACAACTATCTGGCCGCCGTCGCTCCCGGTGACGACGACTCCTGGGGGCTGGCTTATGTCGACATCACTACCGGGGAGTTCAGGACCACCCAGGTTGATGATGGTGCCAGTCTCAGGGCCGAGCTGGCCTCCATTCAGCCCCGGGAACTGGTGCTTGCCGATGAGGACTGGGGGGAGGAGCTGCAGCGTCAGTTGAAGGATGTTACGGGCGGCTGTCTTGTCTCTCCGCGGCCGCTTTGGTTTTTTGACCCCCAGAGAGCCAGGGAGGAGCTGTGCGGATTTTTTTCCGTCGAAAGTCTTGACGCCTTTGGTTGCGCGCGGCTTCCGGGGGCGATTGCCGCCGCCGGCGCGGTCTTGCAGGTCCTGATCGAAACCCAGAAGGAAAATCTTCCTCATATCGAGACGTTGTCGACCTACAGCTCAAGTGAATTCATGGTTCTTGACGAGGCGACCCGGCGGAACCTGGAGCTGACTGCAACCCTTTATGACGGCAGCAGAAAAGGGTCGCTTTTGGGGGTTCTCGACCGAACCATGACCGCCATGGGCGGGCGCAAACTGCGCAAGTGGGTCAACCAGCCGCTGCTCGATATCGAGCGGATTCGTCTGCGACAGCAGGCCATTGCCAGCCTCGTTGCTGACGGTCTGGCCCGCAACGACCTGCGCGTCGCCCTTGACGGAGTTTACGATCTGGAACGGCTCAACGCCAAAATTTCCATGGCGACCGCCAATGCCAAGGATTTGGTCGCCCTCAAAAAAAGTCTGCAGCAGCTCCCCGCGCTCCTTGACCGGATGAGCCTGTTTGAGGACGGGCTCCTGGTTCGGCTGAGCAGGACCATTGATCCTTTGGAGGATGTTGCACAACTGATTGAAGCCGCCATCGTTGACGACCCCCCATTTGTGCTGCGGGAAGGCGGCCTGATTCGGGACGGCTACAATGCCGAGCTCGATGAACTGCGTCTCATCAGCCGGGAAGGGAAAAGCTGGATTGCCGGCATGGAACAGCGTGAGCGCGAGCGGACCGGCATTGGCAACCTGAAGATACGTTACAACAAGGTGTTCGGGTACTTCATTGAAGTCACCAAAAGTCACCTGGACAAGGTGCCCGAAGATTACGAACGCAAGCAGACTTTGGCCAACTCCGAGCGGTATATCACCGCTGATCTGAAGGAGTATGAAAACAAGGTTCTCGGGGCTGAGGAAAAACTGGTTGAGCTGGAATATGATCTCTTTCAGGCGGTCAGGAATCAGGTTGTCGGGCAGGCCGACCGGATTCAGCGCACGGCTGACGCTTTGGCTGAACTGGATGTTCTTTGTGCCCTGGCCGATGTCGCTTCCGAACGAAACTATGTTTGTCCGACGGTTGATGACAGTGATGTCCTGACGATCGAGGAGGGGCGGCATCCGGTTGTCGAATCCATGAATCTGGGGGAAAGGTTTGTCCCCAACGACGTGCATCTGGATTGCCGTGAAAATCAGCTGCTGATTATCACGGGTCCCAACATGGCCGGCAAATCGACCTTCATGCGCCAGGTCGCCCTGATTGCCCTGATGGCCCAGATGGGGAGCTTTGTCCCGGCCAAAAAGGCCCGCATCGGCCTGGTTGACCGCATTTTTACCCGGGTTGGCGCCAGTGACAATCTGGCCCGAGGGCAGTCGACCTTTATGGTCGAGATGACAGAAACCGCCCATATCCTCAACCATGCCACGGCGCGAAGCCTGATCGTTCTGGACGAGATCGGGCGCGGGACCTCAACCTTCGATGGCGTCAGTATCGCCTGGGCTGTCGCTGAATATCTGCATGACAATCCCCGGGTTGCGGCCCGTACCCTTTTTGCCACCCACTATCATGAACTGACGGATCTGGCTTTGACCCGCGAGCGGGTCCGAAACTACAATGTTGCCGTCAAGGAATGGAACGATCAGATTGTCTTTTTGCGGCGCATCGTCAAGGGGGGGGCCAGTCATTCCTACGGAATCCAGGTGGCCCGACTCGCCGGCCTGCCCCAGCCGGTCATTGACCGCGCCAAGGAGGTGCTCAAAAACCTGGAAGCCGGTGAATTCGTCGGTGAAGGTCAACCGCGGATTGCCAGAGGACGAGGAGAAAAGAGGGTGGACCAGAATCAGCTGCCCCTGTTTGGTCAGCCCACGGATGATGCGCTGCGCAAACGCCTTGAAGAGATAGACATCGATGTTCTCTCGCCCCTGGAAGCCCTGAATCTGCTTGCTGACTTAAAGGCCATGGTCCGATGAGTCTGCGCCTTGTTGCCCTGAACATAATCCTGGCTGGATGCCTGTTTTTCTGTGCGGCCGCGTCTGTTTCGGCGCTGGACCCGGAGACGGCCTACCAGCAGGCCAAGGGGCGTTATCTTTCCTTGCAGTCCTCGTCGAAAAAACAGCTGTATCGGGAAAACTGGCTGGATGTTATCGAAGGTTTTGTTGGGGTGGCCCAGGCCTGGCCCCGGCACAGAAGGGCGCCGGATGCCCTTTATATGGCCGGGAAAACGGCACGCGGGCTCTATCAGGTCAGCCATCTGCGTGATGACGCCGATATGGCGCTGCGTTATTTCAACCGGATTGTCATCGAATATCCGAAGGACAACCTGGCCGATGACGCCCTGTTCCAGGCCGGTGAAACCCTGCAGAAAGATCTCAAGGATATCGTCGGGGCCTACCGCAGTTTTGCGCGCATTGTGCGTGACTATCCCGGCGGCGACATGTTTCCCCTTGCCAAACCACGCCTGAGCGCTCTCGCCAAAAAGGTTCCGAGCGAAGCCCGCTCGATGCAGCAGTCGGGTACCGACGCGATACTCCAGAACATCCGGCAGTGGAGCGATGGCGAGCGGACCCGGATTGTTCTCGACTTCAACCGTGAAGTGGATTATGAGACCCACGCCCTTTCCGGAACGGACCGGGATGGTCCGAAAATCTTTTTTGATATCCAGAAGACCGCTCCAGGGGCCGAACTGGCCACCCCGGTGCTGTTCGACCAGGGGCTGGTTGAACGGGTTCGCGTCGGGCACCCTGTTCCGACGACCCTCAGGGTGGTTCTGGACCTGCGCCGTTCGGTTCATCAGCGGGTCTTTTCCCTGAAGGAGCCGTTCCGGATCGTTGCAGACCTGACGCCGGCGGCCGGCGGCGACGCACCGGCCGATCCCGCTCCGCCACAGGCTCCATCGTCCAACGATGAGCTGGCGCAAATCCTGGAGCAACATACCGAACTGCCCGGCGTCACCCTGAACATCCCGGAAAAAAATCCCCGAAAGGGCCTGAAACGCATCGTTGTGGATGCCGGTCACGGCGGGAAGGACCCCGGAGCTATCGGTCCACGTGGGACGCGGGAGAAAGACGTAACCCTGGCCATGGCGAAAAAGCTTGCCCGGCACCTGCGTGCCGCTCTCGGCTGCGAGGTCATCCTGACACGCGACCGGGATATCTATCTCCCCCTTGAGGAGCGAACGGCCATTGCCAACAGGCTGAATGCCGATCTGTTCATTTCTGTGCATGCCAATGCCAGCCGGAACAGGAAAGCCTACGGCATCGAAACCTACTACCTCAATTTTTCCAAGAACAAAGCTGCTGTTGAAGTTGCCGCCCGAGAAAACAACACGTCACTGGAAGAGGTGGGGGACCTCGAACTGATTCTGCTTGATTTGATGGCCAACGCAAAAATCAATGAGTCGAGTCGACTCGCTGCGGAGGTCCAGGGGGCGTTGGTCGGCAAACTGAAAAGGAAATTCAGCCGGGTGCGAAATCTTGGCGTTCGTCCGGGGCCTTTTTACGTGCTTTTGGGCGCCACCATGCCCTCAATACTGGTCGAAACAGCCTTTATCAGCAATCCAACGGAAGAAAAACGGCTTAAAAGCGCCGCTTATCAGGACCAGGCTGCACGGGCCATCGCCGAAGGCGTTCGAAGGTATGCCCGGGCTCTGGATCTGATTGCCAGCAACAGGTAACGATATGACCCCGTCTGAAGCATATCCCGTCGCTGTGTCGAACCCTTTTGTCATTGATACCGGGAAGGGAAAAGATTTCGAGAGTCGGAGACCCGAGTTGCTTGCCGCGGGCAAGGAGTGGCTCGAAAAAGAGCGCGCAAGTATTCTGAAACGCCACCGCAGTGGTGCCAGCGGTACCGAAGTTGTCCGGCGGCTGACAGGCATGGTGGACCACCTTCTCTGCGAACTGTTCCGGGTCTGCCTTGATGACTGCGAAACGACGGAAGCCCCTTGCGCCCTTCTGGCCGTCGGCGGTTACGGCCGGGGGGAGTTGAATCCCCGGTCGGATATCGATCTGATGTTCTTTTACCAGCCCAGCGACCGGGAAAGGGTTGAGATTTTATCCCAGCGCCTTCTTTACCTGCTGTGGGATCTCGGATTGGAGGTCGGCTACAGTGTTCGGACCCAAAGTGAATGTCTTGAAATGGCCGCCCGGGATGTGACGGCTCGGACGGCTCTTCTCGATACTCGTTTTCTTTGTGGCTCCGACAAGCTGTACCATCAGTTCGACCGGAACGTTTACGTTCAGGCCCGTGATCGCAACACCGGGGCGTTTATTCAAGGAAAACTCAAAGAGCGGGAAGCGCGGGTGCGCAAGTATGGCTCCAGTGTCTTTCTGCTTGAACCGAATATCAAGGAGGGGGAGGGGGGATTACGCGATCTGCACTCGGCATTGTGGCTGTTTATGGTTCGTTATAAATGCCGGAATATTCGGGATATGCTGCACAAGAGTGTGGTGACCGAAGAGGAAAAAGAGCGTATTGAAAGTTTCTTCGACTACCTTTGGCGCATCCGCAACGAACTGCATTTTCTCTCCAACCGCAAAAATGATCAGCTGCAGTTTGACAAGCAGGAGCAGATAGCCCGGTTTTTAGGTTATGTTGACAACAGCAAGGCTCCAGCTGTCGAGCAGTTCATGCAGGATTATTACCTGCATGGCACACAGGTTGAACATCTGACCTCGCTCTTTTTCAACCGGATTGCCGACCGAGAGCGTCGTCCGGTGATAGGACGTTTGGCCCGACGCAAACTCGAACATGGATTTTATGTGCTCCGGGATGAACTGCGGCTGTCACGGCCGGACGTTTTTCAACAGGACCCTCGTCTTATGATGCGCGCTTTTCTGCTGTCCCATCGCCAGGGGGTTACGCTGAGCGTACCGCTGAAGACGGCCATCCGTGACCATCTTCATCTCATCAACGATGCTTTCCGCCGCGACCGGCAGGTGAACCGGGATTTTTTCGAAATCCTGCGCAAGGAAGGATGTTCCGCCATTTTGCGGGATATGCACCACCTCTGCTTCCTCAACCGATATATTCCCGAATTTGAACGCATTTACTGCAAGGTTCAGCACGACGCCTACCATATCTATACCGTCGACATTCACACGCTTTTTGCCGTTGAGGAAATGGAAAAACTTTGGTCCGGCGCCTACGCGGAATCCAAACCGCTTTTGACCCGGGTTGCCCATGATATTGAGAAAAAGGAGCTGCTGTTGCTGGCCATCCTTTTTCACGATATCGGCAAGGGCGAAGGGAAAAACCACAGTGAAAAAGGCGCGGTCCTGGTTCGAACCATTGCCAGACGCATGGGCCTGAACCGGGAAGACAGTGAACGCCTGGAATTCCTGGTCCGCCATCATCTCGATATGGCCCATATTTCCCAGCGCCGGGATTTGCACGATCCTGCCCTGATTGAGCAGTTCGCCCAGACCATGAAGATGACGGAAACCCTCAAAATGCTTTTCTTGCTGACATTCGCCGACCTGAAAGCGGTTGGTCCGGATGTCTGGAGCGAATGGAAGGGGTTTTTGCTGCAGGAACTTTTCGAAAAAACCTATGGTGTGATGGAACGCGGCAATTTTACCGCCGATGCCCGTTCCGAGCGTGTCCGGAACCGGAAACGGAAAGTTTTTGCCGCCCTGGCGGAAGATTTCGGCGAACGCAAGGTCCGACAGGCCCTGCGCCAAATGGGCAACCGCTATCTGCTCAGTCACCGATCCCATGAGATTATCGAGCACCTCAGACTGGCGCTGGCGCGCGGAAAAAAACCGGTTGCCCTGAGTGTTCACCACCTGCCGGAGGTCAAATATTCCCAACTGGTTATTTCCACCCTGGATACCCCGGGCCTGTTTGCCATGATTACCGGGGTTCTGGCAGCCAACGGCATCAACATTCTGGGTGCGCAGGTTTACACCCATGCCGACGGAGAGGTGGTCGACCTGCTGCAGGTTGTCAGCAGTGCAGGGGATATCATCGACGATGAACGTCGCTGGCAGAAAGTCGAGCGGGATCTGTCCGCCGCGGTCGAAGGGCGGGTCAGTGTGCATGATTTGGTGGAAAAGAGCCGGCGGCGTTCATTTGTCATGGAAAAAGCCCGCCCACGCTATCCAAGCCGGGTCGAATTCGACAACCGGGTATCGATGAACTATACGGTGGTCGATATCTTCACCCATGACAAGGTCGGCCTTTTGTACGATATCAGCCGAACCTTCAACGACATGAATATCTATATCGGGGTCTCCAAGATTTCGACCAAGGTTGATCAGGTTGCTGATACCTTTTATGTCCAGGATATTTTCGGCCAGAAGATTACCGAACCGGACCGTCTTGACGCTGTGCGCAACCGTCTGATTGAGGCCATCGACGCAACAGAGGCTTCGGCGACATGAATGCCGCGCTGGACCAGTTTCTCAATTTTTTGCTGGTTGAAAAGGGCTTAAGTGCCAATACCCTTGAAGCCTACGGACGCGATTTGGCCCGGTATCTTGATTTTCTGGAACAAGAATCGGTTCGTTGCGTCGCGGATATTCAGACGGCACAGGTTATCGGTTTTCTCAAACATTTGCGTGACCGCGGACTTTCAGCCCGGTCCCGGGCGCGCTGTCTGGTGAGCCTGCGTCAGTTTCACCGCTATCTTTTCCGGGAGGGCTTGTCCGGCAGCGATCCCACCTCGCGCATCGAAGCACCCAAAAATCTTCCGGCGCTGCCCAAAACCCTCAGTCGGGAGGAAGTCGACCGTCTGCTCGCCGGGCCGAAAGGGGAAACGCCTCTTGATCTGCGCGACCGCGCCATGCTGGAGCTTTTGTACGCTACCGGGTTACGTGTTTCCGAACTCGTTGGGCTGCGCCTGGCCCATGTGCACCGGGAGGCGGGTTTTTTGCGGATTACCGGCAAGGGCGGCAAACAGAGGATTGTTCCTGTGGGAGAGGTCGCGTCCGAGGCTCTTGAGCTCTACCTCGCCTCCGGGCGTCCGGTTCTGCTCAAGGGGCAAACCCACGATATTGTCTTTGTCAACCGGTCCGGCTCGGGGTTGACTCGACAGGGGTTCTGGAAGATGATGAAGCGCCGCGCTCGTGAGGCTGGTATTTTTCGCGACATATCGCCACACTCGCTGCGGCATTCCTTTGCAACTCATCTGCTTGAGAATGGTGCCGACCTGAGGGCGGTGCAGACCATGCTCGGGCATGCGGATATCAGTACAACCCAGATTTATACCCATGTGACGCGGGAGCGGCTGCGGCAGTTGCATCAGAAACATCATCCGCGAAACTGAAAGGGATTGAAACCACGATGAAGTATCTTGTTTTGCTGGGCGACGGCATGGCCGACGAGCCCCTGGAACAGCTTGACGGCTTGACGCCCCTGGAAAAGGCACACACGCCTCACATGGATTCCCTCGCCTCCAGAGGGCAGGTGGGAATGGTCCAGACTGTTCCTGAAGGGTTTCACCCCGGCAGCGATGTTGCCAATCTCTCTGTCTTCGGATATGACCCGCAATCCTGCTATACCGGCCGCTCGCCTTTGGAGGCGGCCAGCATGGGTGTCGAGCTGGGTCCGGACGATGTCGCCTTCCGGCTGAATCTTGTTCATCTGGTGCCCCATTTCGGCAAGCTCTACATGGGCGATTTTTCCGCCGGGCATATCGCGACCGACGACGCCGCCAGACTCATTGGCGCGTTGAAAGAGTATCTGGAAGACGAGCAGTTCGAATTCCACCCCGGAGTCTCCTATCGGCATCTGATGGTTTGGCGCGGTGGCTGCGACACCATGGCCTGCGTGCCCCCTCACGACATCACCAATCAGTGTGTCGGTGACTATCTGCCAACAGGAGAGGGCGCCGACACGCTGATCCATCTGATGACCCAGGCGCAGATTGTTCTGAAAAACCAGTCCTACAACCTTCTGCGGGAAGAGCGCGGAGAGGTGACCGCCAATTCCATCTGGCTGTGGGGGCAGGGGCGTGCGCCCGAAATGCCCACACTCAAGGAAAGGGCCGGTCTTGACGGAGCGGTCATTTCAGCCGTCGATCTGATCAAGGGGATCGGCATCTACGCAGGTCTCGATGTCGTCGAAGTCGAAGGAGCCACGGGTTATATCGACACCAATTACCGGGGCAAGGCAGAAGCGGCCCTGAACGCGCTCGAAACGGGTGACTTTGTCTATCTGCATGTTGAAGCCCCGGATGAGGCGGCCCATGCAGGCAACCTGGAGGACAAGATCAGGGCTATTGAGGATTTCGATCGGGAAATCGTGGGCCGCATTCTCAAGGGGCTTGAGGGTGAGTCGTTTCGGATGCTGGTTCTGCCGGACCATCCAACCCCGGTCGCCCGCAGGACCCACACCGCCGATCCGGTGCCTTTTGTCCTTTATGACTCCTGTCGGGAGGAAGCGGGCCCCGGTGCCTATTCCGAACGTGCCGCCACCGCCACCAATGTGTGGTTTTCGTCCGGAGCCAGCCTTTTCGATGTTCTCGTTGCTGCTCAGGGGCGCAGTTGACCCGGCGTCCAGGGGTAGGGGGCGTAGCCGCTGTCATAGGGGTTGTCCGGATTGACCATCCCACGCCAGGAAGGGGAGGGCGCAAGGCCCAGCCGGGCCGGGTGATGGTCGACCGGTCGCGGCCAGAGGTGCAGCTCGACCAGTTCCAGGACTGGGTAGACCAAACGCCGTCCCATGCGTTCCACGACGGCCGGGTTTTGCGCCGTTCCTGCCAACGTGACCAGGCGACCGCTCAGGTTGGCAACCGGGAGGCTGGTGGGATCGACAACGACAAAGTAGCGCAGGCCGGTCGGGTTTTCTGACACCGGTTCGCCTTGCGCATCCAGCTCCCAGTCCAGCAGCTCCAGCCAGGTGGCGTCCTCGCGTTGGTCCACACCCAGTACGACGCCCCCCGCAAGCAGGGTTTTGCCGATGGCTGCGCTGTTTGCCGTTACGTCCGACAAGCGGGTAGCGCTATCGACCGCCGACATGGTTTCCGGGGACAAAACCTGGGTACAGGCTTCGAGAACCAGGACACACATCACAAGGGCGAGCGGGCGCATGGGGAACTCCTTTGGCAAATGAGTTGAACTTTGTCCCATTATATCTGTTATCGCCCGCTACCTGAAAAAACATGAGCGTTTTTTATCCGGTCGTCTCCGGTTTCCATGTCGTGAACGTTGCAGGTTTCTGGTGTCGCCCCGGGAGATAGAAACATGCCCAAAGCCTATTTTTGCCGGCTGGAGCGTAAGGAAAAGGCTCTGCATCTGTGTCGTCTGGCCGAGGAATGGTATCAGCGCGGAACAAGGGTTCTGGTGCTGGTTGCCGATGAAAACCAGGCTGTGACCCTCGACCGTTTCATGTGGACCTGGAAAAAAGGGTCCTTTATTCCCCATGCCTGTGATTGTGACACTGTGGAATGTCATGATGAACCGGTGGTCATCAGCTGGCGGGAGCGCAATATCAACAATGCCACCGTCGTTATTCTCGGCAAGCCGGTTGCCATAGGTTTTCTGAAGGGATTTGATACCGTTATCGATTTTGCCGAAACCTGGGATGATGAGGCGTTGAAACACTCCCGCGCCCGGTTCAAACGCTACAGGGAGGCCGGCTTTGAGCCTGAAATGCTGGAATGAGGGCGGGGCCCCGAGCTGTCTGCGATTCGATGTCGTGCCCAGGCCCGAAGTTGCTGTCAAGGCGTCGCCACAGCAACTTGCCGCGCTCGGTCGCTGGCAGGCACGACGCGGACAGATTTTGACCTTTGTGGATCCCGAGCAGACCGGATGGCGCACCCGAATCGAAGAGCGTTCCGGCGCATTGTGGCTGATTCCCTTTGAGCCTTTACCCGGTTCTGCGGAAAGTCGGCTCAGTATCGACCTGTTTTATGCTCTGCCCGACAAGGAACGGTTCGAGCTGGTTCTGGAAAAGGCGACGGAGCTTGGAGTCAGTCGCATCTTTCCCTTCGAATCACAGCATTCCTCGACCCTGGCGGAACGGGACGCCCGGCAGAAAAAATCCCATCGCTGGCCCAACGTCCTTTTGCGTGCCGCCGTGCAATGCCGTCGGGCGATGCTCCCCGCCCTGATGTCGGTAACAGACTGGGACGGGGTTCTTTACCATGCGATGCAGGCCGATTTGCGGCTTTTGCTTGATGAAAAGGAAACCGGCTGGCGGCTGCGGGAGGTTCTTGCCGATGAGAACCGGCCCCGCCGGGCCGCCCTGATTGTCGGGGCCGAAGGAGGATTCAGCCGGGACGAGGTTCAGAAGGCTGTTGACGCCGGTATTTCTGCGGTGAGCCTTGGGGGGCGAGTCTTGCGTACCGAAACAGCGGCCATAGCCGCTCTGGCACTGCTGCAGGCGCAGTTCGGCGATCTCGGGTAGAAGAAGATGACCTTGAAAAATATCCATGTCGTTCTGGTGGAGCCCCAGGGAGGGCTGAATATCGGTTCTGTTTGCCGTACCATGGCCAATTTTGGTCTGGAAAGCCTGCGCCTGGTGAACCCGAGAGTCGATCACCTAGGCGATGAGGCGCGGCGCATGGCGGTCAAGGCGGGCGGACTGCTGGAGCGGGCGCGCATCTTTTCCGACCTGGCAGACGCTCTGGAAGATATCCACCTGGCCATCGGGACCACCCGAAGGTTCGGCAAGTATCGGGAAAACCTGCTTCATCCGGATCAGGCGGCCGCACTGGCGCTCGGGCAGGAGGGGGATGCCCAGGTCGCATATGTGTTCGGACGTGAGGAGCACGGGTTGTTTAACGAGGAGCTCGATCAATGCCAGCGGCTGCTGACCATCCCCACCCATGGACCGGTTCCCTCCATGAATCTGGCTCAGGCGGTTACAGTGGTTCTGTATGAACTAAGCCGTGCCGCTGCGGTACATCAGGGCCTGAAGCCCTCCGGCAAAAAACTGGCGCCCGGCAGCGAACTGGAGCAGTTGTATCAGCATATGAGGCGGACATTGCTCGATATCGACTACCTCGACCCGCAAAACCCTGACCATATTCTGAGATCCTTCCGGCAGATTTTCGGCCGGGCGGGGTTGAGTTCCAGGGAGGTGCGCATCCTTCGTGGATTAATGAGCCGTATTGACTGGGTTGAGGGGGAGCGCCGCCGGTCGGCGGAAGACAAAGGAAAGGTTGGTGGGCAAAAGTCATGACACCTTTTTGTTCCGAGGTTTTGGAAAACGGTTTTGAGCTGCGGTTTTTTGATGAAAGCAACCGTTACTACGGTGACTACCACCGGGTGCGTGTGATCGCCCGGCTGGAGGTTCCCCTTTCAGCGCCCCTGTTTGCCGGAAACCCGGACCCGGATCGCGCGCTTTCGCGTGCACGCAGATGGCTGGGAGAATCCGTCCGTTTTGAGAAGGTTCTTGAGCGGATGGGGGTTGCCGGCGACGCCGTTGCTTCGGTGCGGCAGGAATTGGTGGAAGGTTTTCTCCGGTCCAGTCGCTCCTATCTCGCCCATCCCCGGTTTGCTGAGCGTCTGGTCGCCAGGGAGCTGGAAAAACGCCGCAAAGGGACCGTAGCGACCCTGGCTGTCCATGATTGAGCTCACGGTTGAAAGTCTCTGTTACGGCGGCGACGGGATTGGGCGTTTTGACGGGCAGGCTGTTTTTGTGCCGGGTTCCCTGCCGGGAGACCGGGCTGTCTGTCGCATTGTCCACCGGCGCAAGAACTACCTGCGCGCCGAGGTTGTGGAGTTTCTGCAGCGCGGGGACGGTTACAGGACGCCGCCGTGTCCCTGGTATGGCCGGTGCGGGGGCTGCAGCTGGCAACACCTTGACGAGCCCTCACAGGCCCAATGGAAGGCCCGCCTTCTGGCCGATCAATTCAGGCGCGGCCTGAAACGGGATGATATCCCTGCTGTCGAATTCCACCGGGCCTCCCGGGTCTGGAACTACCGCAGCCGGGTTCAGTTCAAGTGTCACTACGGTTGTGATGGGCGGCTGTCCATCGGGTTTTATCGTTGCGGCAGTCATTTTGTTGAGGATATCCAGCAGTGTCGGGTGGCCGATGAACGGTTCAATGACCTGCTGCGCCAGCTGCATTCCTGGTTGCCGTCCTTTGCCCGGCCCGATCGCGTCCCACAGATTGATGCCTCTGTCGGTGACAGCGGCAGTCCGCATGTCGTCCTGCATCTTTTGTCGGGGCAAACGGTTCCCAGTGATGTTCTGGAAGGATTGCGCAGGCAGGGATGGGGGGTACACGTCCAGCGGGGGAAAAAACATTCCCTGCAAACCCTGGTTGAGGCTCCTGCTGTCGTGATTCATCCCCTGAAGCACGGGCTGAAGCTGGGGACTGTTCCTGGCGGATTTCATCAGATTCATCTGGAGCAGAATCGTCTTCTTGTTGACATGGTGACCTCCCTGGCTGCATTGCAGGGAGGGGAAACGGTTCTGGACCTGTTCTGTGGCATGGGAAATCTGACCCTTCCCCTGGCCCGGTACTGCGGCAAGATTGTCGGTGTTGAAGATTTTGCTCCGGCCATTGAATGTGCCCGAGAAAACGCCAAGGCCAACGGCTTGAACAACGCCCGTTTTGTGGCGGCGCCCGCGGGGGATTTTCTGGCCGGATGGGAGGGGACTGCAGAACTCGTGGTGCTCGATCCCCCCAGAACGGGTGCGCGCGCCTGTGTCGCCGGCCTGTTGCGCCTCAGGCCTCGCCGCATTCTCTATGTCTCCTGCGACCCGGCGACCCAGGTCCGTGACCTGGCTCCTTTGCTGGGAAACGGCTATCGCCTCGAAAGATTGGTCGGTATCGACATGTTCCCGCAGACATGGCACATTGAAAGCCTGGCTCTCCTTGTGCGGGACGGAGAGGGGTGAGCGTTTTTCCCTTGCATCCGCACCCCAGTCGTGCTAGTTAATACGCGTTTACCGTTCACTCGAAAAGTGAGCTTCCAGCTCGCTTTTTTTATTTTGGGGCAGCTATGCAGGCTGAACTGATTGTTGAAAAAGTAGCGCAGCTGGCCGAGCCGATTGCGCAGGATTTCGGTTTTGAAATAGTCGATATCGAATATCGACGCGAAGGCTCGAGCTGGTTTCTGCGGTTTTTTCTTGACAAGCCGGGCGGCATCACTCTGGACGACTGTGCCGATTTCAGTCGTGAAATCGATCCGGTTATCGAAGCCGAAGAAATCATCCACCATGCCTACAGGCTGGAGGTTTCATCTCCCGGTCTCGATCGCCCCCTGAAAAAACCGGGGGATTTCATGCGATTCACCGGCGAGCCGGTCCGGGTCAAAACATTTGAAAAAGTGGACCCTGATGGCCGGGGACATGAGCGCAAAACCTTTTGCGGGGTTTTGGTGTCAGCCGATGAGGACGGCTTTTTGTTGCGTTTTCAGGATCGCAAGGGGGGCGAAGGGCGTTTCCGTTACGACCAGGTGGCGCAGGCGAATCTCGATCCGCAGTTTTGACACACACGGTCCCGCCCCGATGTCGGGTGGCCGGGGGTGCAGGAAAAACAGCAAAATACAAACCCGCCAGATTTCAGGGGGACTTTGATGGAACAGAACCTTAACCAGATTATCGATCAGGTCGTTAAAGACAAGGGTATCGACCGCGCCGTGCTGATTGAGGCGCTCGAGGCGGCCATTTTGTCGGCGGCCAACAAGAAATACCGGAATACCCGGGACCTTGAGGCCCACTACAATGAGGAGCTGGGGGAGGTCGAGCTCTTCGAATTCGTGACCGTGGTCGAAGAGGTCGAGGATTCCTATCGCGAAATCGATCTCGAAGAAGCCCGGGAAATCGATCCCGACGTTGAGGTGGGTGACAGCCTTGGCATGAAGATGGATGCCACCGGCTTCAGCCGCATCGCCGCCCAGACGGCCAAGCAGGTTATTATCCAGAAGGTGCGTGAGGCCGAAAGGGAGGGGATCTACAACGAATTCAAGGACCGTGTCGGTGAACTGGTTAATGGTATTGTCCGGCGCTATGAGCGTGGCGACCTGATTGTCGATCTTGGCAAGGCGGAAGCGCTGCTGCCTGCCCGTGAGCAGGTCCCCCGGGAGAATTATCGTCAGGGGGACAGGGTTCGGGCCTATGTCATCGATGTCCGCATGGCGACCAAGGGTCCCCAGATTATCCTGTCCCGGACGGCCCCGGGGCTGGTGGAAGCCCTGTTCCGCACCGAGGTCCCCGAGATCAGTGAGGGGATTGTAGAGATAGTTCGGGTTGCGCGTGAAGCGGGCAGCCGGTCCAAGATCGCTGTTGTTTCCCATGACCCCGATGTCGATCCGGTTGGTGCCTGTGTCGGTATGCGCGGTTCCCGGGTACAAAATGTTGTCTCCGAGTTGCGGGGAGAAAAAATCGACATTATTCCCTGGACTCCTGATGTGGCTCGGTTTGCCTGCTCCGCTTTGTCTCCTGCGGTGGTGACCAGGGTCTATGTCGACAACGAAGAACAGGCTCTGGAAGTGATCGTTCCCGATGACCAGTTGTCACTCGCCATCGGCAAGAAGGGGCAGAATGTCCGTCTGGCTGCCCGTCTGACCGAGTGGAAAATCGACATCAAGAGCGAGACGGCCGCCGCCGAAGCCGAGCTGGAAGAGGAGCTGGAAGCTTACGGCCGGAGCGAAGAGGATGCCGACGACCTTGCCGGAGACAACGACCTGGGAGAGGAGGCGGCCGCCGAGACGCAAGCGTCGGAGGTTGCCCCGGAAGATATGACCCGGGATGAATTGTACGAACTGGCCAAAGAGCACAAAATTCCCGGCCGTTCAGCCATGAGCAAGGCAGAGCTTATTGAGGCCCTGACCGTGTCGGGGGCTTT
Source organism: uncultured Geothermobacter sp. (assembly GCA_964501815.1). Taxonomy (GTDB): domain Bacteria; phylum Desulfobacterota; class Desulfuromonadia; order Desulfuromonadales; family Geothermobacteraceae; genus Geothermobacter. The sequence goes on along the minus strand of CAZCUR010000006.1, from coordinate 15,252 downwards.
TTCCGGGAAAGCGGCAGGGGATATTGAGGAGGAAACGATCGGGTGAAGCAGCGTCGCAAACCCTTGCGCACCTGTATCGGCTGTCGCAAAAACCTGGAGCAGGACAGGCTTGTTCGTATGGTTCTGTCTCCGGGCGGTGAGGTTCTGATTGACTATCGTCACAGGTTGCCAGGGCGGGGCGCCTACATATGCCCCCGGCGCGAGTGTCTGGAGCTGGCTGTGCGCCCCGGGGTGCTGAACCGGGCTTTTCGCAGGGCCCCGCAAAGAGTCGATGCGGCAGAGCTTGCCACCCAGCTTCGGGAGCAGTTACGCGCCAGGGTCGACCATCTGGTTGGCATGGCGCGCAAGGCACGCCAGGTTGTGGTCGGCGGGAATCTGGTCGGAGAGGCTCTGGCCCGTGGTAAAGATCTTGGATGCGTGTTTTTGGCTGCGGATATCTCTCCGGGGATTCGTGACAAAATTGTGCGCAGGCAAGGTAAGGTACCCCTTGTCGAACCGGAATGGATGACCAAGGACTATCTGGGCGGGCTCCTCGGGCGTTCGGAATGCAGTGTGCTTGGAGTTGCGGAGTCGTTCGCGGAAGTGTTGCTTGAAGAGTACAACAGGTACAAAAACCTAGCAGGGGATTGTTGATGTCGAAAATCAGGGTTTACGAACTGGCTGCGAGATTGGGGCTCGAAAACAAAGAGCTTTTGGCACGTCTGAAGAAGGCCGGCGTGGACGCCAAGACCCATATGAGCGCTCTGGAAGAGGATGATGTGAAACGCCTCGAGGCGGATGGCCAGCAGGAGGAAAAGCCTGCTGCCGAGATCGAAGAGCGCAGGATTTCCTCCGGAATTATACGGCGCAGGCGCAAAGAAAAAGCTCCTGAGCCGAAGGTTGAGGTCAAACCCCAGGAGGACAAGCCGGCTGCGGAGCAGCTGGCCGAAAAGACTGCCGCGGCAGCGGCCGACCAGTCACAGCCGGTTGTCAGCTCTGAAAAGGACAAGGTGGCGGCCGAAAAGACTGCCGCGGCGGCCGAAAAGCAACCTGAACCTGTCGTCGCCCCTGAAGAGCCCCGGGATGAA
>CAZCUR010000006.1:0-14085 GCA_964501815.1 uncultured Geothermobacter sp. | reverse complement strand
GGCGGCCGAAAAGCAACCTGAACCTGTCGTCGCCCCTGAAGAGCCCCGGGATGAAACCGGCGCCACCGAAAAGGCCGCATCCGCCGCTCCCCCTGCTGCGGAAGATGCCGAGCCTGCGCCGGTTGAAGAGGTGAAGGCACCGGCTGAGCCGGTGGCCGAAAAAGCCGTTCAAAAGGCCGATACCGAACCTGCTCCCGAGAAACCGCAGCGGGCGACGGCGAACCGGGCCAAGATTCTCGGGCGGGTGGAATTGCCCCAGACGACCGAGGCCCGCCCCGCGCGGGAGGCCAGACCGGCAGCCGGTCGTGGCAAACCGCGTCCGCAGCGCACCGTTGTTACGCCCATGCCCGCACCGGCTCCGGCCGAAGTCCCCGGCAAGGAAGGGCGCAACAAAAAGAAGAAAAAGGGCAAAGGCGGCGGTTTTGAGGAGCGCCGGGGGGCGCCTCGCAGCCGCAGGGCGCGGATGGAGGTTTTTGAGCCTGAGCGTGGCGAGCGTTACCGCAAGGTCAAAAAGGCCTCCAAGCAGCAGAAAAAAACCGAAATCACCGTCTCCAAGGCCATCAAGCGAAAAATCCGCATCGCCGACTCCATTACGGTTGGTGAACTGGCCAAGCGCATGGGGGTCAAGGCCAACGACCTGATCCGTGAGCTGATGGGGATGGGGCATATGGTCACCATCAATCATCCCCTTGACTTTGAAACCGCGGAAATTCTGGCGGCCGAATTCAACTACGAAGTTGAAAACATCGGTTTTGACGAGGACGCCATCCTGCAGGTTGAAGAGACGGGTGAAAAAAGTGAAGACCGCCCCGAAGACCTGGTCGAACGTCCCCCTGTCGTCACCATCATGGGACACGTCGACCATGGTAAAACCAGCCTTCTCGACGCCATTCGGGCGACCAATGTCATTGCCGGCGAGGCCGGCGGGATTACCCAGCACATTGGTGCCTACGATGTCGAACTGGACGGACGGAAAATCGCCTTCCTCGACACCCCCGGGCACGAGGCCTTTACCGCCATGCGCGCCCGTGGAACCAAGGTGACGGATATCGTCGTCCTCGTTGTGGCCGCCGATGACGGTGTCATGCCGCAGACCAAGGAAGCCATCAACCATGCCAAGGCAGCCGGTGTGCCCATTGTCGTGGCGGTGAACAAGATTGATAAACCGGACGCCAATCCCGAGCGGGTCAAGCAGGAGCTGACCGAGTTCGAGCTGGTGCCTGAAGAGTGGGGCGGCGATACGATTTTTGTCGAGGTGTCCGCCAAGGAGAAAATCAATATCGACGGCCTGCTGGAAATGATTTTGCTCCAGGCCGAGGTGCTGGAACTCAAGGCCAACCCCAACAAGAGAGCGTCCGGCGCCGTCGTCGAGGCCCGGCTCGACCGCGGGCGCGGCCCCGTGGCCACCGTGCTGGTTCAGGAAGGCACCCTCAAAGTGGGAGATCCCATTGTTTCCGGGGTTCATTGGGGGCGTGTCCGGACCATGACCAACGACCGGGGCGAAAAACTCAAGGAAGCCGGGCCTTCGACTCCGGTGGAAATCACCGGCCTCAGCGGAGTGCCGGATGCGGGTGATACCTTCCATGCGGTCAAGGATGAGAAGTCTGCCAAGGAGGTCGCCCAGCACCGGGCCCAGAAACTGCGGGAGGCCGAACTGGCCAAAAGCAGCAAGATCTCGCTTGAGCAGCTCTACGCAAAGATCCAGGAAGGGGATGTTCAGGAGCTCAGGGTTATCGTCAAGGCTGACGTACAGGGCTCCGTCGAGGCGGTCAAGGATTCGCTGCTTAAACTGTCCAACGACAAGTGCCGTCTCGTGGTGATTCATACCGCCGTCGGCGGCATCAGTGAAAGTGACGTCACTTTGGCTTCCGCCTCCGACGCCATCATTCTGGGGTTCAACGTGCGCCCCGAGCCCAAGGCCAATCAGCTGGCCGAGCAGGAAGGCGTCGATATCCGGCTCTACAACATCATTTATGATGCTGTTGCTGACGTAAAGAGCGCCATGGAGGGGCTGTTGGCGCCGACTCTCAAGGAAGTTGCGCTGGGACGGGTGGAAGTACGCGAAACCTTCCACATTTCCAAGGTGGGCACCATCGCCGGCTGTTACGTCCTCGAGGGCAAGGTCACCCGAAACGCCAAGGTGCGGCTGGTTCGGGACAACGTGGTCATCTACGAGGGGAGCCTCAGCAGTCTGAAGCGGTTCAAGGATGACGCCCGCGAGGTTGTCGCCGGTTACGAGTGCGGCATCGGGCTGGAGAATTACAACGACATCAAAGTTGGTGACATCATCGAGGCCTACGAAATCGAAGAGGTTAAAGCCTCTCTCGACGGCTGAGAATGTATGTGGGAATCATGAGGCTTGAGATTCGCCTCCATGGGGCGGGCAGCCTCAAGGAGAAACGCAGCGTGGTGCGCAGCCTGCTTGGCAGGCTGCGCAATCGTTTTTCCGTCAGCGCCGCAGAGGTCGATTGCCAGGACATTTGGCAACGTGCCGCCATCGGCGTTACCATGGTGGCAGCGGACCGGAACCAGATCGAAACCGAGTTCAGACGGATTGAAGAATTCATCGAGATGAACGGACTGGCCGAACTTGGAGAGAGGCAGACCGACATCTTCGTTTTCGCCTAGGACATTTTCAGTGACTGTTCAGCGTTCCCAAAGAGTTGCCGAACTGCTGCACCAGGAAATCAGCCGCATGGTGCAGTTTGAACTCAAAGACCCCCGCCTGGGGTTTGTGACCATCACCGGTGTCGATGTGACCGCTGATGTCCAGTTCGCCAGGGTCTTTTTCACCGTCATCGGCTCCGAAGATGAACGAAAAAATTCGACCAGGGCCCTGGAGAAGTCGACCGGTTTTATTCGCCGGCAGCTTGGACGGCGTTTGCATATGCGCACCATCCCCGAGCTTTCCTTTCGCTACGACGATTCCCTTGAGCGCGGCAACCGGATTGAGCAGCTGTTGCGCACATTGAATGAGGAAAAGGCCGATGACGACGGCCATCATTGAAGCCATCCGGAACAACCAAAGCTTTCTTGTGGCCGCCCACGGCAAACCTGACGGTGATGCCATGGCCTCGACCCTCGCTCTCCGGAATGCCCTGGTGAAACTCGGCAAGGATGTCGTCGCCTACAATCAGGACCCCGTGCCCCAGGACCTGCAGTTCCTGCCCGGGGCCGAGGCCGTGGTTGGGGCGATCGCGCCGGATGCTTCCTTCGATATCGGATTCATCCTCGATGCCGGCGGTCTTGATCGTGCGGGAGAACACCTGGCCGAGTGCTGCACCCGACTGATCAACATCGACCATCATCCCTTTTCCGAAATCGACCAGGCCCTGAACTACGTCGATACCTCTGCCAGTGCAACCGGCGTCATGGTCTGGCGCATTCTGGCGCAAATGGGCTTTGAGTTTGACCGGGCCGTGGCCACCTGCGTCTATACGGCCATTCTGGCGGATACGGGGTCGTTCCGCTATTCCAACGCCGATCGGGAGGCCTTTGAGGTTGCCGGACGGATGGTCGACCTCGGCGTTGACCCCTGGGAAATTTCCTCCAGGCTGTATGAAAGTCAGCCTGAAGAGCGTCTTCACCTTTTGGGGCTGGCGCTGGGAACCCTCGAGGTTTCTTCCTGCGGCCGTTTTGCCTCGTTGGTTGTTACCGAGGACATGTATCGGATAACTGGTGCCAACGCCGAACATACCGACCGTTTCATCAATTATCCACGTTCCATCGAAGGGGTTGAGGTGGCCGTTTTTTTCCGCCAGGTGGACAGACGGCGGTTCAAGGTCGGGTTCCGCTCCGCAGGGCGGGTGGATGTCGGGGAACTGGCACGGCGCCTTGGGGGCGGCGGACATCACAACGCTTCGGGAGCCCTGGTTGACGGCACCATTGAGATGGTGAAACGGACTGTGTACCGGATGCTGGAAGAGGCCTTGTCGGGGGACTGACATGGATGGGTTCATTCTCGTGGACAAGCCGGTCGGCCTCAGCTCCTTTGACGTGGTCAGGCAGGTCCGTCGTATCGCCAGAATGCGTAAAGTTGGTCACGGCGGCACTCTTGACCCTTTTGCCTCAGGCCTGTTGGTGCTGGCGCTCGGAAACGCGACCCGGCTGCTTGAATACCTGCTGGACGCTGACAAAAGTTACCGGGCGGTCATGCGGCTCGGAATCGAAACGGACACCCAGGACAAAACCGGAAAAATTCTGGAACGCAGGCCGGTCCCTGTTATTGAACCTGGCGACCTTGACGAGATCTTCCGGCGTTTTTCCGGAACCATCGAGCAGGTGCCACCCATGTATTCGGCCCTGAAAAAAGATGGTGTTCCCCTGTACAAACTGGCGCGCCGGGGGCAGGAGGTCGGCCGCAAGCCCCGGAAGGTCCATGTCCGCCGGCTTGAGGTCCTTCACAGAGATGGCGACGATATCTGCTTTGAAGTGACCTGCTCCAAGGGGACCTATGTGCGCACCCTGGCCCATGATATCGGCCGTGCTCTGGGTTGCGGTGCCCATTTGACTGAACTGCGGCGCACGGGTGCCGGGCCGTTCCGGGTTGAAGACGCCGTCCGCTGCGAAGAACTGGCCGGCCTGTCTTCTGCAGGCCTGCGGAAGCGTCTGCTGGCGCCGCTGGAGGCCATGGCAGACTATCGTCGTGTTCCCTTGACCGAGCTGGAGGCCTGTCGGGTCGCCAATGGGCAATTACCTGATACAATTGCCAGACGCCTGGTCCGGCAACCCGCGGACGGGCCCGTCTGTCTGGTCACGGAAGACCGTCTGCTGGCCATCGCCCACCGGCGTGGCCCCGCCCGGGAAAACTGGGCGTTACAAAAGGTTTTTCCCGCTTCCTGAGCGCTTTACAGCTTGAGGGTTTTGTGATAAAAGTCCCGATGCTTCACCGCCTGTGAGCGGTTGTTTCAAGGCAAAACACATTTCAGAAGGAGGTGGCAAGGTGCTCGCCACGGAACAGAAACAGAACATTATCGCCAAATTTCAAAAGCATGAAGGAGACACCGGTTCTCCCGAAGTGCAGATCGCTCTGCTGACCGAGCGCATCAACTATCTGACCGAACACTTCCGCACCCACAAAAAGGACCATCACAGCCGGCGCGGTCTGCTCAAGATCGTCGGCCAGCGTCGTCGTCTGCTCGATTATCTCAAGCGCAAGGACGTCGAACGCTACCGCGCCATCATCAAGGAACTCGGTATCCGCCGCTGATTCGCTGCAGGTTCTTCGCCCGGGCTTTTTTGCCGGTCGGGGACGAAAAGGGCGAGGGAGGTTGTCCTAAGAGAGGGTTCTGTGCCGACACCGGTACGGATTCTGTCTCAGGCCATCCTCCTTCAAGCCGTCCCCAAACCGCTCCGGCGGCGAAGAACCTGTGGTCGTGGTGTATGCCCAAAAACATGGTTTGAGGAGGATTCTCATGGCCTACCACAAAGTGGAAATCGACTTCAACGGCCAGCCGTTTGTTATTGAAACGGGCAAAATGGCCCGTCAGGCCGACGGCGCCGTCGTTGTCACCTACGGTGGAACCAAGGTGCTGTGCACCGCGGTTTCCGCCAAAAAGATGCGGGAAGGGCAGGACTTTTTCCCGCTGACCGTCAATTACCAGGAAAAATTCTATGCCGCGGGTAAAATCCCCGGGTCCTTCTTCCGGCGCGAACGTGGCGCAACGGAACGCGAAACCCTCATCTGCCGCCTGATCGACCGGCCGATGCGGCCGCTCTTCCCCAAAGGGTATCTGTTTGAAACCCAGATTATGCCCACCGTGATTTCGGCGGACCTGGTCAATGATCCGGATACGCTCGCCATGGTGGGGGCGTCTGCCGCTGTGGTGGTGTCGGACATCCCCTTCGACGGCCCTATCGCCGCGGTTCGCGTCGGACGGGTCAATGGTCAGCTCGTCGCCAACCCGACCAACGCCCAGCGCAAGGAAAGCGACATGGAAATTGTCGTTTCCGGCAGCCGCGATGCGGTCATGATGGTTGAAGGGGAAGCTGATCTGGTCAGCGAAGATGACATGCTTGAGGCAATCTTTTTCGGCCATCAGGCGCTGCAGCCCCTGATTGATCTTCAGGAAGAGCTGCAGAAGCTGGCCGGGAAGCCCAAGCGCGCGTTTGAGGTGCCCCAGGTCGACCCGGAGCTGGAGGCCAGGGTCATCGAACTTGCCCAGGAGCCGATGGCGCGTGCTATCCGCATTCGAACCAAGCAGGAGCGGTACGCCGCCATCGACCAGGTCAAGGTGGATGTGCTGGAACAGCTTGGTGAGGACTATGCCGATCGCGCCGAGGAAGTTTCGGCCATTCTCGGTGCCCTGTCCAAAAAGCTGGTCCGCAGGATGATTATTGAAGAAAAGGTTCGCATCGACGGACGCGATGCCACAACCGTGCGGCCCATCTCCTGCGAAGTCGGCATTCTCCCCAATGCCCACGGCAGCGCACTCTTTACCCGTGGTGAAACCCAGGCCCTGGTTGCTCTGGCTCTTGGGACCTCGATGGATGAGCAGCGGCTCGACAATGTTCAGGGGATGGAATACAAGCAGTTTATGCTGCATTACAATTTCCCCCCGTTTTGCGTCGGTGAGACCAGCATGCGCCTTTTCCCCGGCCGCCGGGAAATCGGTCACGGGTTTTTGGCTGAACGGTCGGTCGCCAGCATCCTGCCCAAACATGAGGACTTCAGCTACACCATCCGCCTGGTGTCGGACATCCTGGAATCCAACGGTTCCTCCTCCATGGCCAGCGTTTGCGGCGCTTCGCTTGCCTTGATGGATGGTGGTGTTCCGGTTAAGGACGCCATCGCCGGTATTGCCATGGGTCTGATCAAGGAAGGGGATGACGTCGTTGTCCTGTCGGATATCCTTGGCGATGAGGACCATCTTGGCGATATGGATTTCAAGGTGACCGGTACGGCTGACGGGGTTGCCGCGCTCCAGATGGATATCAAGATCAGCGGGGTTGACAAGGCCATCATGAAACAGGCTTTGGAACAGGCACGTGCCGGCCGCATTCACATTCTCGGAGAGATGGCCAAGGCCATTGAAAAGCCGCGTCCGGAATTGTCGCCCAATGCCCCGCGTATTACCGTTGTTCAGGTCAAGTCGGACCAGGTGCGCACGATTATCGGCCCTGGCGGCAAGACGATCCGCGGCATTATTGACGCCACCGGTTGCCAGATTGATATCGATGACAGCGGCCGGGTCAATATCTTTGCCACCGACGAAGAATCGGCCAAAGCTGCAGTGCGCATGGTCAAGGAGCTGACCGCGGAGCCGGAAGTCGGCATGATCTACAAGGGGACCGTGAAACGCATCATGGAATTCGGTGCCTTTGTCGAGATTCTGCCCGGGACGGATGGGCTGGTGCATATCTCCGAGTTGGCCAAGGAACGGGTTCGTTCGGTCACCGACGTACTCAAGGAGGGCGACGAAGTTCTGGTCAAATGTATCGGCATTGACAAGCAGGGCAAAATCAAATTGTCCCGTAAAGAGGCCTTGGGGCAATCGTTGCCTGAAGACGCCTGATCCATCTGTCCATGATCCGGTCAACCCGTTTTGACAACGGGATACTGGTCCTGACGGAAAACATGCCGGGAGTCCGCTCGGTCTCTCTTGGGTGCTGGTTCAAAAGCGGCTCCCGGCATGAGCCAGCCCCGCTCAACGGAATCACCCACTTTGTTGAGCACATGCTGTTTCGCGGCACAGAGCGCCGTTCCTCACAGCAAATCGCCAAGGAAATCGATACATTCGGGGGTTTTCTCAACGCCTTTACCAGCCAGGAGTTTTGCTGTGTGTACAGCAAAATCCAGAGTGACAAGCTGGTTGAGGCGCTTGACCTGCTGGCGGATATGCTGCTGCAATCAGCCTTTGCTCCGGAAGAAATCATCAAGGAGCAGCGGGTTATTGAGCAGGAACTGCGCATGGCCGAGGAAACTCCGGATGACCGGGTGCACGACCTGTTCAATCGCCTGTTCTGGCAGGGGCATAGTCTGGGACGTCCCACGGGCGGCTCGGTTCCGGGGCTTGACCGTTTTGACCGCTCCGCACTGGTGCGCTGGAAAGAACAGCGATTTACCGCTGACCGTCTGATGATCTGTGCCGCTGGAGATGTTCAGCATGACGAACTGGTTGAACGGGCGGGTCGACAGTTTTGCAGCCTCAAGCCGGGGGATCTGGATCTGGCGGACCCGCCACCGCACCCGAAACGGCAGCTCGCCCTGGAAGAGCTGCAGCTGGAGCAGGTTCACTTCTGCCTGGGCACGGCCGGGCTGTCGCAGAATCACCCGGACAGGTTTGCCCTCTTTTTGCTCAATGCCCTGCTTGGTGGGGAAATGAGTTCCCGCCTGTTTCAGGTGGTACGTGAAAAATACGGGCTCGCCTATTCCATTCAGAGCGGTTTGAATACCTTTCATGATTCGGGCAATCTGGTTGTCAGTTGCGCCACATCGCCCCAAAACCTGACCAGAGTTCTGGAGCTGATATTGACCGAGATGGCGGATCTGTGTCGTCGTCCGGTCGATGAGGAGCTTCTTCAGGCGACCCGGGAGTGTCTCAAGGGCCGGCTCCTTTTGTCTCTGGAGAGTACCGACAACCGGATGAGCCGGTTGGCCCGGAACGAATATTATCTGGGACGGCAGGTGAGTATTGACAGTGTTCTGGATGCCTTTGACCGGGTCACGCCTGGTGACATCCAGAGAATCGCCGGCGAACTGTTCCAGGATGATTCCCTGGTGCTGCAGGTACTCGGTCCCGTTGCGGAATTGCCCGCGCTGGACCAGCTGCTGACCCTTGAAGGAAGAGCGACAACATGAAACCTCTGCGTATTCGGCGTCTGCACCCCGATGCCGTTATTCCCGGCTATATGACCTCCGGTGCCGCGGGGCTGGACCTGTGTGCCTGTATCGACGAAGCCATTGTTCTGCAGCCCGGCGAGCGCAGACTGGTGCCAACAGGGCTCGCCATGGAAATTCCGGACGGTTTTGAAGGCCAGGTTCGGCCGCGATCGGGTCGGGCCTTGCGCGAAGGGCTGGGCATGGTGAATGCCCCGGGGACCATCGATGCTGACTATCGTGGCGAAATCGGGGTTGTTCTCGTCAATTTGGGACAGGAACCGATAAGGATTGACAAGGGTGACCGAATCGCCCAGCTGGTTATTGCGCCGGTCTATCGCCCTGATATTGAGGTTGTTGAAAGCCTGTCGGAAACCGGACGCGGCGCGGGCGGGTTCGGCCACACGGGCAGATAGGAGGATATCCCTGTGGCGGAGAAAACATCTCCCTTCGATCTGATGGAATACCCCTGTGCCTACTCTTTTAAAATCTTCACCAATCGCAGGGACCTTGCCGAATTTGAAGTCGAGATGACCGACTGTGCCAGGCAGTGTGCCGACTCCGGGCCTCCTGAATTCCAGCGGCGGTCCAGCTCTGCCGGCAACTATACCTGTTTCACCATGACCATTCAGGTTCAGGGCAAGGGGCAGATCGAGGCTCTCTATCAGTCTCTGCGCCGTCTGCACGGCGTCTGTTATCTCCTGTAGGTCTGTCGGCGGTTGCAGGTTTGCTGGTCTGTGTGTATTCTACCGGGGATTGGACCTGCAAAAGGGGAAGGTGACGATGCTGCTTCGAATCAACCCTGAAAATCCACAGATGCGGCTCATCGGCAGGGCCGTTGAATTTCTGAAGCAGGGCGGGGTCATCGCCTATCCGACCGATACCGTCTATGGGATAGGTTGCGACATTTTCAATCGCAAGGGACTGAAAAAAATCTATCAAATCAAGCAACGAGACCCCCGCAAGCCTTTCTCCTTTATCTGTTCCGACCTGTCGGAAGTCGCCAACTACGCCCAGGTGAGCAACTTTGCCTTTAAAATTATCAAGCGGCACCTCCCGGGCCCTTATACCTTTGTCCTTGAAGCCACCCGCATTGTCCCTGACCTGCTTGTGACACGTCAGAAGACCGTTGGCATCCGCATCCCCGACCATCCCATTCCTATGGCGCTGGTGCGGGAACTCGGGCATCCCCTGGTGACCACCAGTGCCAATCTGTCCGAGGCGGATGTCATTGAAGATCCCGAAGATATCGAGGCGGCTCTGGGGCGCCAGCTCGATTGTGTTATTGACGGTGGACGGCTGAATGGTGAACCTTCCACGGTCATCAGTCTGGTCAATGATCATCCCGAAGTCCTGCGGCTGGGCAGTGGCCCGGTCGACTGGCTGGACCTTTAACCATGAGTTCCACCCGCATTCGTATCGGCCTGAGTCGGGTCTGTTTTGTCAGGGATGACTGGACGGCGGATTTTGACCGAGAGGCGATTGTGGCTGCAGTCGATTCCCTGCGGCCTGAGTATGCGTCGTTGGGGATCTCATTCGAGCTGGTGGATGAGGACCGAACGGTGCGCGTTGCCAGCTATTCGGATCTGCTCAATGCTGTTCGGCTTAGCTCCAGCAAGGCGGGACTGGGCAGCCCGTGTCTCGGTCATATCATCGGGGCCAGCGCCCATTGTGACATTGTCGAAGACCTGAAAAAGGGTATCGGCCGTCTGGCCTTCGCCCCGGAAACCATTGCGCCGGACAGTGAATTTCGCAAGGTCTGCCACAATTGCGGCTGCGGGTGCTGAGACCTACTTTTTCAGGCTGCGCAGATAAAGCAGTAGCGATTCCAGCTCCTGGGAATCTTCGGGAAGCATCTGCCCCTTGAGGGCGTCCCTGATGCAGAAATTGATCATCTCCTTGAGCATGCCGTCATCGTAGGCATCGATTTCCTCCAGGCCCTTGCCTTCGGGATGGCAGCTGGCGCAGCTTTTTCCGGCCGGTGACATGGCGACTGAGTCAAAAAGAGCCTTGCCCAGTTCTCTACCGGGGGCCTCGGTTGCCCGCCCCTTTTCCACACCTGTCGTCAGAACGACCAGCAAAGTGATTGTCCCCAAGCCGAGGATTTGGCGCAGAGCTGAAGTCATGACCCCTCCTTTCAGGTAAAGGTCAGTTTTCGCTCCAGATCCGTTGAGTGACTGACCCGCTTTGCCTGTTCCATGGTTATGATGTCGTGTTTGAGCAGGTGAATGAGGTGCTGATCCATAGTCTGCATGCGGTACTGCATGCGCCCGTTTTCGATATGTTTTTCGATTTCGGCCAGGCGCCCCTCCCGGATGCAGGCTTCAATGGTGGTCGTGTTGCGCATGATTTCCACCACCGGCAGAATGTGCTCGCCCGACTTGTCCTTGACCAGGCGCAACGAAATGGTGGCAACCAGGATTTCCGCCAGTCGCTGCAGGACGATTTCATGTGCCTCGGGCGGGAAAAAACCCAGCAGCCTGTTGATGGTTGATGTCGCATTCTGGGTGTGCAGGGTGGACATGACCAGATGGCCGGTTTCAGCCGCCCGCAGGCAGCCGTCAGCCGTTTCCATATCCCGCATTTCCCCGACCATGATGACGTCCGGGTCCTGACGCATGGCGGATTTCAGGGCGTCGGAAAAGCTGTGCGTGTCAATGCCGACTTCGCGCTGAACAATGCAGCTCTTATTGGACTTGAAGACAAATTCTATTGGATCTTCGATGGTTATAATGTTGTAGTTAAAGCGGTCATTCATGTCTCTGATCATGGCCGCCAGGGTTGTCGACTTGCCGTTGCCGGTCGGGCCGGTGACCAGAATCAAACCATTGGGGGCCTGGACGATCTCTTCAAGAACGGATGGGAGGTGCAGTTCCTTGTAGGAGCCGACGTGTGGAGGGATGACCCGCATGACAATGCCGTAATGCCCGCGCTGACGAAACAGGCTGACCCGGAAACGCCCCCCGTTAGGCAGAGCGTAGGCGGTATCGATTTCTTCCGGGCCCTCTGGCAGCTCCCTGCCGTTCTGGGCCAGAATCGTCCTGGCTATAAATTCGGTGTCCTGAGGGGTCAGGATCGGCAATCGTGAGCGGATCAACTGGCCCCGTCCCCGGAAAAAGGGCGGATTGTCCACTTCGAAGTGGACGTCGGACACCTTTTTGTCGAAGGCAATTTCCAGAATCTGTGTGAGCGTTTTGCCGTCCATATGTGTACTCCCGAAAGGGGTTGATTAGGCCTGGGTTTCCAGCCGGCGTCTCAGCAGGGTGTTTTCCAGGCTGAGGCCGGCCTGGGTCGCCATGATTTCAAACAGGTTTGCCGGGACCGGTCGTGGTTCATTCTGGCCAAAGTCGGCGTAGGTTATCGACACAACCCGGCCTTTGACCTTCATGGGGAGCAGCAGGATTTTGTTCGACCTGGGCGCTCCGATGGTCTGGTAAAGCCTGTCCAGGGCTGGGTCGGAGCCTGGCGCGCTGTGCACGCTGCCTTCGCGAATGACGCGCTGGATTAGACCGTCGCCTGTCAGCGGGATCTGCAGCCCGACAGTGCTTTTGTTGTCCAGCTCCGTCGAAACACCGAGGGTTTTTTCCATGACCAGACCTTCCCGGGTGACAATCAGGGTCATGGCTCTGGCAAAAAACTTGCGCACCACCCGCAAAAGGGTAAAGGCCACGTCAGGGGCGTCCTTGACTTCCTGCAGGGCATGCAGGTCTTTATGAAGTCCGCCGTCCAGGGCAACGGATGGTTGGGCTCCCAGGGTGCGCACCAGAGCCGCGAAGGCTTCAAGGAAAAGAATCATCTCATCGATAAACTGAATGTTATCCTGGCTCAGGTTGGGCTTGGGAATGACGCCGGTCGCCCCGTCGCGCAGGGCCTGCAAAAGGTCTTTGGTCTGTCCCGGATTGCCCATCTGGATAATGGGGATGTCCGGGTAGGAACGACGCAGTCTGGTACGCAGTGCCACCAGCTCGTTGGGGCCGAAGCCTGACGTGCCGGGTTCCGGGGCGTCAAGCACCAGGACCGGCACAATGTTTTTGCCCAGCGACTGTTCAATAATCGGGTTGAGGTCGTCGGGCGATTCAGAGGAAAAACTCATGACGCCGGTATGGCGGCATGCGGTGGTCGCGGTATGCCGGGTAAAGGGATCCTGGCTGTAGAGAACCACGGCCTGACGCTGGATGTCGATCCGACCCGCCTCCGATTCTCCGGTCGCCGGGTCGGTGCCGTAGCTTTTCAGGAATTCCACCAGGCGTTTCTGGTCGCCGGCAGACAGCCAGGGCAAATGCTTGACGATTGCCTGGCGATGCTCCTCCATTTCATCCCGGTCTTCAAGGGCTGAAAAAACGTCCGGGACCTTTGGTTCGATCTGGTCCAGCACATCCAGGCCCAGATCCTCAACCGAAATGTCCCGTGACGGCTGCCCGGGGGCCGCGGAGGTCCCTGTGCTTTCATCTGCGGCCGATTCAGGATGTGGCGAGACCGCGTCACTCTGGCTGTCATCATCGGCAAAAATGCCGTGGGTCAGTTCGCCGTCGCGCACTTTCTCATCGTAGATGCGCAAGGCATCCATGAGGATGTTTTGCGTATCCAGATTGATCTCCTGTTGGCACTTTTCGGGGAAATAACGGTATTCGTCAGCAATGACGTTCTGGTCCAGATCGAGGGTGAAGGTGCCGCTTTCCCAGGTCAGGATTTCGACGATGGTCAGTTCGATCAGGATTTCAAGGCCGCGGAACGCATCTTCCTTGCTCAGTTTGCCCGACTCGATGAGCATGGCGATCAAGGGCTTTCGCTCGTCACCGGCCGCAGCCTGTGCGCGCAGGGCCTCATCCCGGTCTTCGGGTGTGATGGCCTGGAGTTCAACCAGAATCTGGCCGATGCGGACGCTGAGGTTGGAGTGGTTGGCGCTGACGATGTAGCCCTCGCTGAAAACCAGTTGACTTTGACGGCCGTTGCCCTGAACGGTCAAAGTCCCCGATTTGCGCGTTGAGTGAAGCAGCTGGATGACATCGACAATAGGAAGATGTTCAAGGTCGCCGGTAAAGGACATGGTCTGAATAACCCGGTGCTGAAGTTGACGGCAGTGATGGGCCGAAAAAGGTTTGATTTCACTTTTAAATACCTTTTCACCGGCGAGATTTCAAGGAGCAAATGGGAGATGCGGGCCTTCGAAAGAGGGAGGGGGTGGTCCCGTAGGGCCATGCCTTCGGCCCTACCTGGCCGCTCATCGTCCACAGGACGCGCTCGCTTCGCTTCGAGTCTCCGGCACC
>CAZCUR010000005.1:42442-64345 GCA_964501815.1 uncultured Geothermobacter sp. | reverse complement strand
GGCACTGGTCATGACCAGTGCCAATTTCAGTGATGAACCGATACTCTACCGTGATGATGAGGCGCTGGAGCGTCTGGGCACGGTGGCGGATGCCTTTCTTTTGCACAACCGGCGTATTTATGTGCGCGCGGACGATTCTATTGCCCGGGTCATGGCCGGCAAGGCCCTGCTCATTCGCCGGGCGCGGGGTTTTGTCCCCCGGCCGGTGTTGCTGCCCGCAGAGTTGCCGCCGGTGCTGGCCGTTGGCGCAGAACTGAAGAACACCCTCTGTCTTGTCCGGCGTGACCGGGCTTTTTTGAGCCAGCACATCGGCGATCTGAAAAATGCCGAGGCCCTGGCGTCGTTGCAGCAGATTCGTGACCATCTCCAGGCCGTGCTCGATGTCCAGCCCCGGGCGGTGGCCCATGACCTGCATCCTGATTATCTGTCTACCCGGTTTGCCGAATCTCTCGACGGCTTGCCGCGCATGGCGGTTCAGCACCACCATGCCCATCTCGTCAGTTGTCTTGCCGAGCACGGCCGCAGTGATGCGGCCATCGGCGTGATTTTTGACGGTATCGGCCTGGGGGACGACGGCACGGTTTGGGGCGGTGAGTTTCTGGTCGGCGATGCCCGGGATTACCGGCGGGCGGCCCACCTGCTGCCTGTCCCCATGCCCGGCGGGGATGCGGCGACCCGTGAGCCCTGGCGCATGGCGGTCAGTTGGTTGCAGACGGCCTTCGGGGATGACTGGCCCGACATCCCTTTGGTCCGCTCCCTGGACAAGGGTGAAGT
Source organism: uncultured Geothermobacter sp. (assembly GCA_964501815.1). Classification (GTDB taxonomy): domain Bacteria; phylum Desulfobacterota; class Desulfuromonadia; order Desulfuromonadales; family Geothermobacteraceae; genus Geothermobacter. Next base: position 63,571 of record CAZCUR010000005.1, on the reverse strand, counting down.
CCGGCTGCTGCAGCAGATGATGGCGCGGGGGCTGAACAGTCCGATGACTTCGAGTTGCGGCCGCCTGTTCGACGCGGTTGCGGCCCTGTGCGGGTTGCGCGACCGGGTGAGTTACGAAGGCCAGGCGGCGCTGGAGCTGGAAATGGCAATCGATCGGGAAGAGGTTGAACACCTCTATGCGTGGACCCTGCGCGAGGACGAGAGCGAATCCCTGCAGCTTGATGTGCGGCCTTTGATCCGTGGTGTGGTTGACGATGTCCTGGTTGGTAGCGGTGCAGGTGAAATCGCCTGCCGGTTTCACCTGAGTCTGGCGCAGGCGGTAACGGATGTCTGTGTCCGCCTGTCCAGCAGAACCGGGTTGAAAACCGTGGCCCTGTCCGGCGGAGTCTTCCAGAACCGGTTTTTGACCGAGGCCCTGTCCGGACTGCTTGCCTCACGTGGGCTGGAGGTCCTGCGGCACAGTCTGGTTCCCCCCAATGACGGTGGTCTTGCCCTGGGACAGGCGGTCATTGCCGGGACACGGCTGAAGAATGAGCGGTAGCGTCCGGAAAGAATCGTCAAGCTGACGGCAGAGGCGGCCGATAAGAGGACAAAGGTCCATCAATCGGGAGATCCGCCATGAACCGTCTTCATCTGGTGCGCCAGCCGATTCACAACGATCGTTTTGAGGTCATCGGCTACCAGCTCCTGCACGCGCCCGCCCAGGCTCCGGCCGGCAATCCGAACATTCGTGAACCTCGTTTGCCCGATTCGGACCTGCTCGACCGTCTGGCCGGGGTGCGCCCGGTCTTCATCAATGTCGACGGCGGTCAGCTGTTCAATCCGAAGCTGTCCGAGCTTCCCTTGCACCGAACCGTACTCCAGCTGCCGCCCGGGCTTGATCCCGATCTCGGGGTGGAACAGCGCCTGGCGCAGATCGAATCGTTGGGAGCACGTTTTGCTCTCGATGGGTATCAGCCGAGCGACCCGAGATCCCGTCTGGTGCCGCGGGCTTCCTATGTCAAGGTGGATGTCGCGGCAAAACCGACCGTGCCCCTGTCTGAGCTGGTTGGAGTCAGCGGCAGCCCGGAACGGCTTGTGGCCTGCAGGGTGGACAGCCATGAACTGTTCGAAGCCTGCCGGCAGCAGGGCATCCGCCTTTTTCAGGGCCGGTTTTTCCTCCGGCCCCGGCCGGGCGGCCAACGCAGGCTGCCCGCCTCCAGCCTGTCGGTCATGCAGCTGCTGGCCCGCCTGCAGGACCCGCAGCTGGAGCTGGCGGATCTCAGGGCCATCATTGAACGGGATGTTTCGCTCAGTTTCCGGCTGCTCAGATACCTCAACTCGGTTCACTTCTCCCTGCTCTCACCCATTGAATCGATTGATCATGCCCTCAGCTATCTCGGGCTGGACCATCTGCGGGTCTGGATCAGTCTTCTGCTTCTTGCGCGTCTGGAGGGCAAGCCGACGGAACTGATGAAAACGGCTCTGGTAAGGGCGCGTATGTGCCAGCATCTCATTGACGGGGAGCCGGGGCGGCCCGGGGCCGGTTTTCTGCTTGGCCTGTTTTCCACCCTTGATGCTCTGCTGGACCAGCCTTTGGAGGTGGCGGTACGGCCCCTGCCGCTGAGTGATCGGCTCAAACGGGCCCTGCTCGATTTCAGTGGGACCTCAGGAGCTCTTCTCAGGGCGGTTCTCGCCTGGGAGCAGGCCGACTGGGCGCAGGTGGAGACCCTGACCCAGGGGAGTGAGACCTTTCTGACCAGCTATCTGGACGCTGTTGACTGGTCGGAGCAGGTTTTCTCTTCTGTTCTTGCTGAGTGAGTCTTTCAGAAAAGCGTCGTCAATCGCTGGCTCATGTGGCGCATGCGCAAAGAGAGCATCGCCATCATGCTGCGCAGCAGCTTCAAGGCCGTGTCGGGGTACTCCCGACAGATCCGTTCAAAAGATTCCCGCTCCAGCAGCAACAGGGCGGAATCCTTGCGGGCGCGGAGGCTGCAGTCGGCTTCCGGGTCCCCGAACAGGGCATTCTCTCCAGCCAGCGACCCCGGGCGGATCCGTCCGATGACCACCTGTCCGGAGCCGAATTCGTTTTTTTTGCGCGCCTCCAGCTCCCCGGCCACGACAAAGGCAATGCCCGGACAGTTTTCCCCTTCCTGCCAAAGGGTTTCTCCGGCAGCCAGTCGGCGGAACTGAAAAGACTGTACCAGTGGAGGCAGGTCCCGTTCGACCATGTCCAGAAACAGGTTGGAGAGCTGCCGGGCCGGGGCGTTCATGGCCTGTCCCGATTGGGCTGGTCATCGCTTTTGGCCGAGTCGGTGGACGCCAGGCTTGCGGCCAAAATGGGTCTCAGGACCAGCAGAAAGCCGGCGAACACCAGAGCCGAAACCAGACTGTCGAACCAGTTTGCCATAGCCAACCCCGAAAGACGGTGCCCCTCCTTTATTTTCGTATCGGCAGGGTTTGAGAGAAAAATTAGGTCAGTTTGTCGGCCAGCTGGAGCATCATGCTGTCGATGGGGCGAATGCCGCTGTTCAGGACGGTCTCGAGCTCGGTCAGGACCATGGCGCCGGATTTCAGGCCGACCATCCTGGACTGTTCGCCCGCCAGCAGCGCTTCGACGGCTGCGGTCCCGAAGCGGGCGGCAAGAACGCGATCGAAGGCGGACGGGGAGCCGCCGCGCTGGTAGTGACCGAGGACCATGACCCGGGTTTCAAAACCGATGCGGTCCTTGATGCGGTCGGCGATCTGCTGGGCGCTGCCGGCGCCTTCGGCAACCATGATGATGGAATTGTAGCGGCCTTCCTGATAGCGACGGCGCAGGTTGGCGCAAATCGCCTCAATGTCATAAGGCTTTTCCGGAATAATGGCATGTTCGGCGCCGGAGGCGACGGTGGCCGCCAGCGTCAGGTAACCGCTGTCGCGCCCCATGCACTCGACGACGAAGGCCCGGTCGTGACTCGATGCCGTGTCCTTGAGGCAGTCGACGGCGTAAATGATGTTGTTCAGGGCGGTGTCAACACCCAGGGACATTTCGGTATGGGCGATGTCGTTGTCGATGGAGGCGGGAATACCGATGACCCGGGCGCCCCGTTTGGCCAGGGCCAGCGCACCGGTCAGCGACCCGCCGCCGCCGATGACGACCAGCCCCTCGATGCCCAGGCCCCTGAGGGTGTCGGCGGCAATCGCCTGGCCCGCGTCGTCGTACATCTCCTTGCAGCGGGCGCTCTGCAAAAAGGTGCCACCGCGCTGCAGAATATTGCTGACCGAACGGTTCTGCATGATTTCATAGTGCCGGTCGATCAGGCCGCGAAAACCTTTCTGGAAACCGACAACTTCGATACCGGCGTTCATGGCAGTGCGTACGACGGCGCGGATGGCGGCATTCATCCCCGAGCAGTCACCGCCGCTGGTCAAAACGCCGATACGTTTCATTCCACTCACCTCCTTGAAAAGAAGAGCCTTTGTGATTATCCGTAGTTAACCACAGCTCCCGACAATGTCAAAAATGCCGGGTTCACTGGTTTGCCCGGCTTTGCTGGGCTATACTGATGCGAACCGATCCTGCCACCTGCTTGGGGAGAACACCATCATGCTCCGATTTGTCCTGCGCTGTCTGTTGCTGCTAGTGCTGATTTGTCCCCTTTGGGACACCGGCCGTGCTCTGGCCGGGCCTTTGGCCGAAAGAGTCCGGGAACATGTCTTTGCCAATGGCTTGCGCCTGCTGGTGGTTGAGCGCCACACCAGTCCGACCTTTGCCGCCTATATCTCCATCGGTGTCGGCTCCGTGGACGAGGACAGCCATACCCGGGGCGTTGCTCACCTGCTGGAGCACATGCGATTTAAGGGCACCAGGACCATCGGAACGCGTGACTTTGCTGCGGAAAAGCCCCTGCTCGACGAGATTGCGCGAGTGGGGGAGCGTCTGGACGCGCTCAAGAACGATCCGAAGGCGGACCCGGCCGAAATCGACCGCTTGCGCCAAAAACTGGCCGAGCTGCAGCAGCGCCATCGTCCCCTGGTGGTCAAGGATGAGTTTTCCCGCATCTACGGGGAAAACGGCGGGGTCGGCTACAACGCCTTTACCAGCAAGGACACAACCACCTACACCGTGCAACTGCCCGCCAACAGGCTGGAGCTTTGGGCGCGGCTGGAAGCCGACCGGATGAAGAATCCGGTGTTGCGAGAGTTCTATACGGAACGTGAGGTGATCAAGGAGGAAAGGCGACGCTCGTATGACAGCCGACCGGACGGGCTGCTGTACGAAACCCTCATCGCCAACGCCTTTACCGTCCATCCCTACCGCAATCCGATTATCGGCTGGCCCTCGGACATCGACAACCTGACGCTGAAGGAGACGGAGGATTTTCTTCATCGCTACTACGCACCGGTCAACACCGTTATTGCCCTGGTCGGTGATGTCGATTTCGGTCAGGCGGTGGAGATTGTCGGCCGCTATTTCGGGGCCATTCCGGCCGGCACGCCGGTGCCTCCGGTGACGGTGATCGAGCCGCCCCAGCGGGGCGAAAAACGGATCGAGATACATTTTGACGCCGAACCGCGTCTGGCCATCGCCTTTCATAAACCGACCCTGCCGGCCCGGGATGACTATGTCTTTGACCTGATCGACCTGATCCTTGGTCAGGGGCGGGTTTCCCGCCTTTACCGCGAAGTGGTGGAAAAACGCCAATTGGCCACCAGTCTTTCCACCTATGGCGCCCCGGGAGCAAGGTACGACAACCTGTTTGTCATTTCGGCTGTTCCGCGCCGTCCTCATACCGTGGAAGAAGTCGAACGCGCCATTTATGCCGAACTCGACCGTTTGCGGCGCGAGCCGGTCGGCAGGGACGAAATCGAACGCGCCCTGAACCGACTGCGGACTGACCGCCTCCGTTCCATGCAGTCCAATGCCGGTCTGGCCCGTTCGCTGACCTACTACCAGCTGGTGGCCGGCGACTGGCGCTATCTCGACCGCTACGATGAGGTCGTTTCGACTCTGAATGCCGATGACGTTCGCCGGGTGGCACAGAAGTATTTCCGGCCGGAAAACCGGACCGTAGTGATTCTCAGACGGAACGGGGAGGTGCAGTGATGCGGTATGTGCTGACCATTCTGCTGTTGATGCTGACCGGCTGCGCCCTGACGGCCGAACCCCAGGCAAGACCCGATGCCGTGACGATTCCACCGCTGGAATTTCACCCGCCGCAAGTGGAGAAGGTCAGCCTGGCCAATGGAATCCACCTCTATCTGCTCGAAGACCATGAACTGCCGCTGGTGGAGGTGACGGCCATGGCCGCCGCCGGCAGCCTGAGGGTGCCCGCGGGCAAGGAAGGCCTGGCAGACCTGCACGCGTCCCTGGTGCGCGCCGGCGGGGCGGGCGACATGGATCCCGCCGCCTTTGACGAACTGCTGGAGCAGCGTGCCATTGACCTTGAGGCCTCGGCCGACAGCTATACCTTCACCATCGATTTGTCCGCGCGCCGAGAGGATTTGCCCGTGGCTCTGCAGGCTTTGGCGGACCTTGTGCGGCGGCCGCGCTTTGACGCCGGCCGCTTCGAACTGCTGAAAAAACAGATGCAGGAGAGTGTACGTCGCCGGCACGACAATCCCGGGACCCTGGCCCGCGATCTGCTGCTGAAACAGCTCTATCCCGGGCATCCTCTGGGGCGGCAGCCGACGATTGCCTCGCTGCAGGCTGTGCAGCGAGAGGATGTCCTTGCCTTTCATCACCATTATCTGGCGCCGGACAATCTCTGGCTCGCCGTCAGCGGCGATTTTGATGCGGGTGTGTTGCGCGCCGAACTTGAGCGGCTGTTCGGAGACTGGCGCCCGGCCGGCGTGCGGCCCGAGCCGGTCGCTCCGGTTGGCCCGGCGCCGGCCGGAGGCATCTATCTGGCCCAACGGCCCCTTCCCCAGACCACGGTGATGTTCGGTGAGCTGGGAGTGACCAAAGACAACCCGGACATCTACGCCCTGCGGGTGATGAACTACATTCTCGGCGGTGGTGGATTCAACAGCAGATTGATGCGCGAAATCCGTTCCAACCGGGGGCTTGCCTATTCGGTCTATTCCTATTTCCAGATAGGGCGACGCCTTCCGGGGCCCTTCGTCGCCGGCTGTGAAACCAAAACCGGCTCGACCGTCGAGGTTCTTGAGCTGATGCGGTCCGAGATGGAACGCATTCAAAACGACAGGGTGGGGCAACAGGAACTCGCTCTGGCCCGGGAAAGCCTGGCCAACTCCTTCATCTTTGCCTTCGAGAACAGCCACGATATCGTCAGCCGGCAGATGCGGCTTGATTTTTACGGCTACCCACCTGACTACCTGCAACGCTATCCCGAGCGCATCAAGGCGGTCAGCGCCGAGGATGTTCTGCGGGTGGCGCGCAAATATCTGCATCCTGACAGGCAGGTGCTGGTTCTCGTGGGGGATACCGAGGCCTTCGCAGAGCAGCTGGAACGCTTTGGGCTGCCGGTTGTTGATGCCACTGATTCGGAAAACCGCGATTGAACCGGGCCGTTTCTGTGGTTCAATGAAGTTACCAGACCGCGGGCGCCAGGAGGGAGATGTGCTTACCGCTATCCGGCAATTTTTTCAGCATGACATCTGGCAGATAGACCCCGGAAACCTGCCGGCACCGCAGCGGTTTTTGCTGCGCATCGGTCAGGTTGGGTCCCGGGTTGTCCGGGATTTTGTCGCCGACCGCTGTCTCTTGCGCGCCTCGGCTCTGACCTACACCAGTCTGCTCAGTTTTGTGCCGCTTCTGGCGCTGATGTTTGCCGTCCTCAAGGGGCTCGGTGTGCAGAACCGGCTCGAACCTCTGCTGCTGGAGCACATTGCGGTCGGTGGCGAGGAATTTGTCGGCCGTATCATTGAATACATCAACAATACCAATGTCGGCCGGCTTGGCACCTTCGGTCTGGTCTTTCTGGTCATGACCGTTCTGACCCTGCTCTCCAATATCGAGGACGCCTTCAATTCGATCTGGTATGTGCGGGAAACCCGCTCGCTGATGCGTCGCTTTGCGGATTACTTTTCCGTGGTGACCCTGGGGCCCATTTTTCTGGTTCTGGCCGTGACCATGACCGCGTCTCTCGAATCCCAGGGGATTGTCCTGCAGCTCAAGCAAACCGCCTACATCGGTCCCATCGTCATTTTTCTGTTCAAGGTCCTGCCTTATGTCGCCATGTGGGCCGCGTTTGCGTTCCTCTACATTTTCATGCCCAACATCCAGGTCAGGCTGCAGGCCGCCGTCATAGGGGGCATCGTTGGCGGCACCCTCTGGCAGCTTACCCAGTGGGGGTATGTCAACTTTCAGGTCGGAGTCGCGCGTTACAATGCCATTTACGGCACCATGGCGGCGCTGCCGATCTTTATGATCTGGCTCTATCTGAGCTGGGTTATTGTTCTTGTCGGTCTCGAGGTCAGCTATGCCTGGCAGAATCTTGGCAGCCTGCGCCAGGACAAGCTGGAAGGGGCGGTCAGTTCGCTGGAGCGGGAGGGCGTCTGTCTGGCGCTGATGCTCTATCTTGGGCGTCGGTTCCAAAAGGGAGACCCCCCGGCGCGCGCTCATCAGGTTGCCGCCGAACTGGGCCTGCCGTCACGTTTGGTGCGACAGCTCCTCTCCGAGCTGGTCGATTTGCATCTGCTGGTTGAGGTGGAAGACGGCGATCGGGACGAAACCGGCTACCTGCCGGCACGGTCCCTGGACGGCTTGCGGGTGACGGAGTTCCTGCTGAAAGTGCGCGGAGCGGATCATCCCAGGCTGGCTGGTGACGCCCCCGACCTGGTGCGCGCCCGGCTGGTCGAGGAGGGGTTGCTCAACGCCGCCGCAGCAAAGCTTGGAGATCAAACGCTGGCGGACCTGATTCGGGACGGGAGCGAGTTTCAGTGTGAATCCCGCCAGTCGAACAGCTGCATCTCTCCATCTTCCAGCACAGCGTAGGAACGCTGTGTGATCCAGTCTCCCAGGGCCACCAGCCGTCCGCCATTCAGGTCAAGCTGCAACGGCTGGTGGTAGTGGCCGGTGACCACCAGATCGTGTCCCTCGGCAATCCTTTCCCGGGCGTAGTCGGTCAGCAGTCGGGTGGCATCGAAAAAAGGACGCCTGCTTCGTTTGCGCTGGGAGCGGCGCGACAGGACGCGGGCGACAGCCCAGCTGACCTGCATCGGAACCATTCCCGCCAGTTGCCGCATGAAACGGCTGCGGACGAAAGCGCGCCAGCGTCGATAGGCGGTGTCATTCCGGTTGATGAGGTCGCCGTGGGCCAGGTGAATGCGCAAACCATCCAGCTCGATACTGCCACCGTCGGGCAAAATGGTGCATTGCAGGCCGTCCCGGAACAAGGGCCCCAGATGGAAGTCGTGATTCCCTTCGACGTAGGTAAAGCGAACTCCGCGTCGATGCAGCTCCTCGAAGAGGGAAAGAAGGGGCCTGTAGCGGGGGGGCGCGGAGTTGCCGGCGCCGATCCAGAATTCAAAAAGGTCTCCCAGGATGACCAGATTGCGAATGCTGTGCGCCTGTTGAGACAGGAAATCCAGCAGGGCCCGGTAGTTGCTGTCCGCAGGATCCAGCAGATGGGCGTCGGCGAGGAAGAGGTCTTTCATGGCGCGGATTATGCGGGGACGCCTGCGGCCAAGTCAAGGATGGCGCCCTTAGGCGCGCCTTTACGACTGGCCAAAGGGGAAGGGACCTGTTAGAGTCACAAAGATGAGCCGCGGTTCCCGTCCGGGGAACGGTCGAGTCCGGTTGACGCAGGCCCAGCGTTGATGCGGTCCGGCATGCGGATCGTCGATCTTTTCACTCTGGGCACGGAGACACCTGGAACCATGACCGAACTTGATCAGGCCCTGGAGCATTTCCATCAGGACATGACCAACCCCGAAAACCAGTCCCGTTTTTACGATCTGTTTCTCAACACCCCCATGTTCATCCCCGTCCATCCGGAAGAAGGCGTAGCGCCCGGCCGGGACCGCAGTGGCGAGGAAGGGGCCGTCCCTCTGGTTCTCGAAGCCGAAGGGGATGACTACCTGATGCTGTTCGATTCGCGCGAGAAGATGAACGCCTGGGCCGAAGGGGAACCCGACTATGTGGTGCTGCCCGGTTATGTTCTTGCCGAATATACCGTCCCCGGCCTGCACTGGGCCCTGAACGTCGGGACCGAACAGCAGAAGCAGTTTGTCCCGGACGAAATCGGCTGGCTGAAACAGGTCGTTGAAGCCTACAATGCCGAACATGGCGGCGAAGAGACGACCGGCTAGCAGGTTGTTTCACCCGCTCTGCCGCTTGCCGGTTGTTCCCGGTCGGGACAGACATGGCAGGCAAGGGCGGAGTCCGCGCAGGATGGCTGAACGGCTGGCATGGGCCTTGCTCTGGTAGCGGGTGGTGCAGGTAACCCTGCACCTGTCACCAGACCAGGGGAGGCGGACCATGAAGATAGCCGATTTCGATTTCAGTCGCTGTCACCGACCGGAAAAGGATGTTTGCGCGGGGCTGTGCCTCTCTTTTGACCTGATGCGGGGGCTGTGCATGGAAACCGCAGACCTCTGCGTGGCGCTGCGCGACAGCGAGGAACCGTCTGCAGGCGAAGGCCAGGCGACAGAAGGCGGTGTGTGAAAAGTTTGCACCCGGGCCGGCAAAATTTGCCGCCCGATGGCTGGATGAGCCCGATACAACGACGCCCGGCGGACAGGTTCCGTCCGGGCGTTCTTTTTGAGCAGCCGGATCAGCCAGGGTCAGCAGGACAGGGACTCCAGCAGCTCCGCGGCTTCCTCTTCCGCCTGGGCGAGGGCTTCATCCAGGCTGGAGTCGGCGATGTTGGCGTACTTTTCCAGGTGTCTGGCCAGATCACTGCGGCTGGGAGGCTCCTGCCGGTCGGCAATCCAGGACGCCACCAGAATGCCCGGATTGTTGATGCTGCCCTGATGGTGTTCCTCGATCCCTTTGATCAGCTCTTCGGGGAAGTCCCAGCGCTGGGCCAGCGCTCCTCCGATTTCGGCGTGACAGGTGCCCAGTTTGGTGCGTTCCAGCTCGGGCAGATCCGTTTCGACTCCCTGTTGCCAGTTCTGGTAGATGGTCTGATAGGCTGCGCCCCGGGTCGCGGCCAGAATCGGAACGGCCATGTCCTGCAGCAGGCCGGCGGTAAAGGCTTCGGCCTGTCCGGCCGGCTGATATTTCATGGCAATGGACCGGGCAATGGAGGCGCGTCGGGCCGCCGACAGCCAGAACCCCTTCATGTCGAACCACCCCGGGACCAGACAGCGGTCGAGGGTCCCCTTGGCCGCTACCCCCAGAACCAGGGATTCGAGCCGGTTGCGCCCCAGCAGGGTGACTGCGTGGGCGACATTGCTCACCTTGCGTGACAGACCGAACGCAACAGAATTGACAGTTCGCAGCACCCGCACGTGCAGACCGGGGTCCAGTTCCAGGTCATCGGCAATCTCGTCGAGGGGGACATCCGGGTCGCGCAGTTTGCCCAGGACCGTCATCGCTGTCGCCGGGAAGGAGGGCAATTCGTATCCGGCGATAATCTTGTCAAGTTCGGCATTCTTCTTTTTGCGACGGAACACACTCAACATGTCAATCACCTCGTCGTGCCAGTTTGTTGCTGAATATGGACAGCAGCCCTCCAAGCATGACATAGCCGATGGTCACCTCGATCATGGCGACAAGCTGTGCAGCCGGCGTCTGCGGAACGACGTCCCCGTAGCCGAGGGTGGTCAGGGTCACAACGCTGTAGTACAGGGGCGACAGGTCGGTCGGATAACGCCCGTAGTCAACGCCGGTCAGGGTGTAGAGCCAGGCGAAAAACAGCACCTGAACCCCGATCCAGAAACACCATCGCAGCATGCTGCGGCCACAGTCACAGGTCAGCCACCAGGGCCAGTAGAGCAGGCGTGTGACCTTGCTGTGATTGCGAAATTCGCGAATGTAGTTCTGGTCGATGATTTCCCGGCGCATCATGTAGGCGCCGGCAAAGTTGATATCGCGAATATCGACGCCCAGCCAGTCGGCATTGCGAAAGCCTTTCACCCGGCGCAGCCGCGCCTGCCGCAGGTCGGCGTTTTGAAAACTTGCCTTGCTGACATCGCTCAGGGACATATCGACCTGGCGCATGTCCGCTTCGTCAAAATGGGCTTTTTTCAGCGAGGCTTCTCTCAGGCGCGCGCCTCTCAGATCGGCACAGCCCAGATTGGCGCCGTTAAGACAGGCCTGCGTGAGACTGGCTTCGCGCAGATCCACCCCGAACAGGCTCGCCCCCGACAGGTTGGCGCCGCCAAAACCGGCGCGCATGGCCCGGGCTCCATCCAGAATCGCATCCCTCAGGTCGGCCCCGGCGAATTCCGCGCCCCGCAGGTCCGCTTCACTCAGATCGACTCCCCTCAGGTCGGTCTGGAAAAAACGCGCCTTTTGCAAATTGGCGCCCGACAGGTTGGCCCCCGACAGGTCGAGTCCGGAAAAATCCCTGCCCGCAAGATCCGCTCCGGGAGCCGGCATGGCCGGTGAAGGGACTGCTGAACGATTTTCCGCTTCAGATTGCATCTTCCAGCCGCTCCTTGCAGGAAACCTTCTGCTGCTCTTTTCGGTGAATCGCGGCCTTTTCTTTATCGGAAAAGAGTGAACAAATGTTCATCCTCAACGGGTGCAGCCGGCGCAAAATGAGATGCCCGCAACCGGGATTTCTGCTACACTGACAGACGCAATCCGGCTGAAAAGACAGGCGGAAAAGAGGACATGAGCGAACATTTCGACGACAGCTACGAATTTCCCGAACTGCGCGACAATCCGCTGGATGCCGTCCAGCAGGCCCTGGAGCAGGGGGATAACGAAACCGCCCTGGAGCTTGCCGAAACCTGTCTTGAAGAGAATCCCTTCGATGTCGAGGCGCTGAACTACTGTGCGGTGGCGGCTTCCAACCTCGGGGACCACGCCAAGGCCCTGATGCTCTACCGCAAGGCCCTGCGCTTTGATCCGGGCAACGGCGCCCTGCATCACAATTTCGGTGTGCTGCTCGAGCGGCTGGGGCGGTATCAGGAAGCCTACGACCATTTCTGGCGCTCCCTGGAGCTGCAACCGGATTTCCCCGAGGCCTATGTCAACCTCGGCAATGTTCTGGATGAAATGGGGCGCACGCACGAGGCCCTGCAAATGTACCGGCGCGCCCTCAAGCGGCTGCCCCAGGCCCCGGACATCTACTACAACATCGGTTATGCCCTGAACCGCATCGGTCAATTCGCCGAAGCGATGGAGTTTTTTGAGCGGGCCCTGGCGCTCAAACCCGAAGATCCGGCCGCCCTGAACGGCTACGGCTTTGCTCTGGCCAACCAGGGGCGCGACGAAGAAGCCCTTGTCTGGTACCAAAGAGCCCTGGAACAGGCCGATACGGCCAACTATCATTACAATCTGGGGCTGAGTCTGCGTCGCCTGGGCCGGGAGCAGGAGGCGTTACAGGCTTTCGATCGCGCCATTGAGCGTCACCCCGATTTTTTTGAGGCCCTGATAGAGCGTGCCATCCAGCTCAGTCATCAGGACCGGTTTGAGGAAGCGCTGGCCGATTTGAACCGGGCGGAGCAACTGGATCCGGAAAGTTCGGAGCCGGCCTTTTACCGATCCATGGTGCTGGAACGGTGGGGACGTCTGCCCGAAGCGCTGCGCGAGATCGAACGTTGTCTGGAACGGGATCCCGATTTCGGCATGGCGCGCAACAACCGTGGCAACCTGCTGCTCAAACTCGGCCGCCTGGATGAGGCTTTGGCCTGTTTCGACGCGCTGCTGGCCGAGTCTTCCGATCTGGCCGTCGCCCACTACAACAGGGCCTGCGTCATGGCGCGCAAGCGGCAGGTGCGTGAGGCCGTGCGGTCTCTGGAACAGGCTATCGCCCGGGAGCCCGGATTTTTGCGGGATGCCCTGGTTGACCCCGACTTTGACCCCATTCGTCAGCGTCCGACCTTTCAGGCGCTGCTGCAGCGCAAATGACCGAACGGTACCAGATTCCCGTCGCCGGCATGAAGTGCGGCAAGTGCGTCGCCCGGGTGACCGAAGCCCTGGAGGCCATCGACGGTGTCCAGTCGGTTCGGGTGACCCTGGACCCCGGTCTGGCCGAGGTGACGGTCTCCGACTCCGGTCCTGCGCGTTCGCAGGTGTGCAGCCGGATCGCCGAACTTGGGTTCCGGCCGGATGTGACCGGGACTCCGGAACCGGCCGAGGCTGCGCCCGTGGTTTCGGTCCATCTGCCCTTGTACGGCATGAGCTGTACCAATTGCGCCCGAACCATTGAAAAGGGGGTGGGGGAGCTTCCGGGCGTGGTGGCGGCGGAGGTCAATTTCGCCCTGGAGCAACTGACCGTCCGCTACCATCCCGACCAGATTGAGCTCGAAGAGATACGCCGTCGCATTCGCGACCTGGGGTTCCGCGCCGGACGGAGCGACGAGACCGAAACCGGGGAGCTGCACCTGGCCATCGGCGGCATGACCTGCAGCAACTGCGCCGGAACCATCGAGCGCAAACTGCAGGGCCTTGCAGGGGTCCTTCAGGCGCGTGTGAGCCTGGCGGATGAAAGCGCCCATGTGCGATACGATCCGAAGCGGGTCAATCGCCGGCGCATTGTCGAGGCGGTCGCCGAGGCGGGCTACCAGGCCCTGGAATCGAAAGGGACCCAGGAACGCAAGCAGGAAGCCGACAGGCAGGTCCTGTGGCTGATTGTCTCCGCCGTCCTGTCCCTGCCCATCATGCCGCTTTTGTGGTTCGAACCTTTGGGCGCGCGAACCCTTTCTGTGATCGCTCTTCTGGCGACGGTGGTGCAGTTTTCCGCCGGCCTGACCTTCTATCGCGGCGCCTGGCATGCCTTGCGCAATCGCAGTGGCAATATGGATGTGCTGGTGGCCCTGGGCATCAGTGCCGCCTGGGGCTACTCGATGCTCGCCTGGCTGGGACTGCTGGGGCCGGACAGCCCGGTCTTCTTCGAAACCGGCGCTCTGCTGATTACTTTCATTCGTTTTGGCAAATTTCTGGAAGCCAGGGCGCGCGGCCGGGCCAGCCGGGCGTTGCGTCAACTGCTCGATCTTCAGCCGGCCAAGGCCCGCATTTTGGTGGGCGAGCGCGAGAAGACGATCCCCGCCGAACTGGTTGAGCCCGGCGACCGGTTGCTGGTGCGCCCCGGGGAAACCATCCCGGTGGACGGCCTTGTTGTCGATGGCCGGGCGGCGGTCGATGAATCGCTGATAACCGGTGAATCGGTTCCGGTCGTGCGCGGTGTGGGGGATGAGGTGGTCGGCGGCACCCTTGATCGGGACGGGCGGCTTGTCATCGAGGCGCGTCGGGTTGGGGGCGAGACGGTTCTGGCGGCCATCACCCGCCTGGTTGCTGAAGCTCAGGCCGACAAGGCGCCGATTCAGCGTTTGGCGGACCGGATATCCAATGTTTTTGTCCCGGCTGTGGTGCTGTTGGCTCTGGTGACTTTTGGGGGCTGGCTGCTTTCCGGCGCCGGGTTTCTCTTTGCCTTTCAGACCGGTATCGCCGTGGTCGTTATCGCCTGTCCCTGCGCTCTTGGCCTGGCGACCCCGACCGCCATCATGGTCGGAAGCGCCATCGGACTCAGGCACGGCATCCTGTTCAAAAAGGCTTCGGTGCTGGAACGTATCGCCGGCATTGATGTGGTGTTGCTCGACAAGACCGGCACCTTGACGACGGGAGTTTTCGACGTCACCGATATCGTTCCGGCGCCGGGCGGTTCCCGTCAGGAGCTGTTAGCGTACGCCGGAGCCCTGGCCGCAAACAGCAATCACCCGCTCAGTCGGGCCATCGCCGACGAAGCTGCGCGGCAGGGTGCTGTTGTCCGGGCTGATGCTGTGCGTGAAATTGGCGGCGGCGGTATCGAAGGGGACATCGGGCCGGTCCGGATGCGGCTGGGGCATCGCGATTTTGTGCGGCCCTTTGCCGGGGATATCTCACCGGTTGAGGTCCAGGCCCAGGCCCTGGAGCAGGCCGGGAAAACCAGCGTCTGGCTCGCCTGTCAGGGGCGGCTGGTCGGTTTTCTGGCTCTTGCGGATCGTCTGAAACCGGATGCGGGCCAGGCTGTGGCCGAGCTGAAACGGCTGGGGTTGCGAACGGTGCTGGTAACAGGAGACCGGAAGCAGGTCGCGGTGAGTGTTGCCGGCGAGCTGGGTCTGGACGAGGTCGAGGCGGAAGTCCGTCCGGAGGAAAAACTTCAGGTTGTGCAGAAATACCGGCATCAGGGGCTTCGCGTCGCCATGGTCGGTGACGGCATCAACGATGCGCCGGCTCTCGCGTCCGCGGATGTCGGCATTGCCATCGGCAGTGGAACCGATGTGGCGCGAGAAACCGGCGACCTGGTCCTGGTGCAGGACCGGGTTCTGGATGTTGTCAAGGCGGTCCGGCTGGGGCGGGCGACCCTGGGCAAGATCCGCCAGAATTTCTTCTGGGCGTTCGTTTACAACCTTTTGGGTATCCCTCTGGCGGCCGGTCTGTTTTATCCCTGGTTCGGGTGGCTTTTGAAACCGGAATTCGCCGGTCTCGCCATGGCCTTTTCCAGTGTATCGGTCGTGAGCAACAGCCTGCTGCTGTACCGACGTGCGCGGCGGTTGATGGAGGATTGATTTTTTGAACCCGAAACTGCTGATTGGGGTTATCGGCGCCGGGCGCGCCAGCCAGGACGGCATGAGGCTCGCCGAGGAGGTCGGCTGTCTGCTGGCGCAATCAGGTGCTGTCCTCATTTGCGGGGGGCTGGGGGGCGTCATGGAGGCCGCCTGCCGTGGCGCTGTTTCTGCCGGGGGAGAAACCATCGGTCTGATTCCGGGCGCCGACTGGCTAGCGGCCAACCCCTACGTCCGGATTGTGTTGCCGACCGGTCTGGGACACGCGCGCAATGTTCTCATCTGCCAGGCGGCGCGCGCACTGATTGCCATCGAGGGGGAGTACGGAACGCTGTCCGAGATGGCCATTGCCCTGAAGCTGGGGCGGCCGGTGGTCGCTTTGAACAGCTGGAATGATATTCCCGGTGTGCATCGGGCCGAAACGGCCGCTGAAGCCGTGAGTTTGGCGCTGCAGCTTGCCGGGCCCGGTTGTTGATCGCCCCGCGAGGGCTGGAAGAGGGATGTGACGTGCAGCTTGAACGCTCGCGGGAATTTTCCCGTCAATTTCTGGAGTGGGTCCGTGGCAAGGGCAAGGTTCTGATTGTCGCCCACGACAACCCCGACCCGGACTCTCTGGCCGGAGCTGCGGCCCTGAAGCATCTGCTGCTCAAGACCACCGGCCAGGAAGCGGTTATTGCCTACGGCGGCATGATCGGCCGGGGCGAAAACCGGACCATGGCCCGGGAACTGGAGATCGACGCGGTCCATATGGATCAGGTCGATCCCGACCAGTTTCAGGTCGTTTGCATGGTGGATACCCAACCTGGCACCGGGAACAACAGCTACCCGGACAACCGGCCGGTCCATCTGGTTATCGACCATCATCCGCGCCGGGAGGCGACCGATATCTGCCGCTGGGTCGATGTACGCGAGGACTACGGGGCCTCGGCGACCATTCTTCTCGAATATCTGCTCGCCAACGACGTCAGTTTCGGCACCCGGCTGGCAACCATCCTTTTCTACGCCATCAAGTCCGAGACCCAGGACCTGGGGCGCGACTGGGTGCGGGCCGATCGGGAGGCCTATCTTTATCTGTTGCCGCTGGCCAACAATCGCATTCTCTACCGGGTGACGCACCCCAAGGTGCCGCGTGATTATTATTTCAGCTACAACCGCGCCATCGAAAATTCCCGAGTCTATGAAGACCTGCTGGTCTTCAATCTCTACCGGGTGGACAATGCCGATATCGTGGCCGAAATGGCGGATTTTTTGTTGCGCATGGAGGGGGTGGAGCTGGTCCTTGGCATGGGCCACGACGGTCAGGATGTTTTTCTTTCGCTGCGCACGTCCCTGCCCGACATCAACGCCGGCAGTCTGATTCGCACTCTCATGGCCGATTTGGGGACGGCCGGCGGCCATCACACCACCGCTGGCGGGCAGATTCGGGATTTTCCCGACTCCCAGACCGCGCTGCGCAAACTGGAGCGTCGACTGACCCGAAGGCTGCAGGACGCCCTCGGTCGCCGGCCGGTCAAGGGGCGGCGGCTCATCCCCCAGGAGGAGAGCGCGCGTTGACACCCCGGCGGCGGCAAGGTATATAGGGGCACTGTTTCGGGCCCCGGCAAGTCCCGTCTTTGGAGACCGATTGTGCGGCTGTATCTTCCTTTCATCCTGCTGGCGGCTGTTCTGCTGCCCCTGTCAGATTGTCTTGCTGCGGTGGAGCTCGCCTGGAGCGGTCGCCGGCCCCAGCGCATCGAAGAGGTTTACAACCTGCAGGGAACCGCGTATCTCGCCATGGATGATGTCCTGCGGGCCCTGGGGATGTCGGGACGCTGGCGCTCGGTGGAACATCGCTATGTCTTCTCCCTGCCCCAGGGCAAGGCGTCTCTTTTTCCCGGCGGTCATTACCTGGAAGTTGAAGGCCGTTTTTTGCCGTTACAAAATCCCGCCCGGTTTATCGATGGACGCTTGCGCATTGGCGAGGATTTCATCGTCGAACAATTGCCGGACCTGGTCGGCCGGCCTGTCTATTACCGCAATCTCAGTCCGGTTGAGAATGGCCCGGAACCGGGCGACAATCCCATTGACCAGCTGTTTGCCCTGCTGTTGAAGCGCAAGACCGGCCAGAGGCTTTCCGGTCTGAAAACGGTTGGCATTGATATCGGTCATGGCGGCGAGGATGTCGGGACCATCGGTCTGGACGGCGTCAAGGAAAAGGATGTGGTCCTGGCGCTGGGCCGCCAGCTGGAAAAACAGCTGAAGATGCACCTCGGCCTTGAAGTCCATCTCAGCCGGGACAATGACTACAGCCTTTCACCAAAGGCCCGGTTACAGAGTCTGGCTGAACATCAGCCCGATATTCTGCTCCTGCTGCATGCTCAGGGGCACTTTTCGCCCTCGGCCTCCGGGGTCGAGCTGTACATCCGGCCTGCGGATACGTTGTCCGTCAGCCAGGCCAGAGACGAGCAGAGCCGGGGCAGCCGGCGCCTGGCCGAGGAGGTCCGGGCGTCTCTGGAAGAAAGCGGTTTTCAGGTCAATGGCATATTTGAGATGCCGCTGCGGCCCCTTGGGCGGGGAGACCTGCCGACCTTGATGATTGAAGCGGGTTATTTGACCAACCCGGATGATGTCGTCAACCTGACCGATGCCGACACCCGGAAGGAGCTTGCCCGGGCTGTCGTGGAGGGGGTGAAGCGTTTCAGTCTCGAGCAAAGGAGAACCAGGTGAATCAACAGCCGTACCGACGACCTGATGGTCGGGCAGCCGATCAGCTGCGCCCTGTTACATTCGAACGCAATTTCACCCGCTACGCCGAAGGATCTGTTCTGGTCAGTTTCGGGCATACCCGGGTCCTGTGCAATGCCAGTGTCGAGGAAAAGGTGCCGCCGTTCATGAAGGGCGAGGGGCGTGGCTGGGTTACGGCCGAATATGCCATGCTGCCACGCGCAACCCATACCCGCAGCCCGCGTGAGTCGGTGAAGGGGAAACTGGGGGGGCGGACCATGGAGATTCAGCGGCTGATTGGCCGGTCCCTGCGGGCGGTGATGGATTTGGAGCGGTTGGGGGAACGGACCATCCAGATCGACTGTGACGTCCTTCAGGCCGACGGCGGGACGCGCACGGCCGCCATTACCGGGGCCTACGTGGCCCTGGTCGACGCCCTGCGCAAGCTGCAACGAGAGGGACTGCTGCTGGATGACCCCCTGCGCGACAGTGTTGCCGCCGTCAGTGTCGGCATTGTGGATGGCACAGCGCTGCTTGACCTCTGCTACGACGAGGATTGCCGTGCCGAGGTCGATATGAACTTTGTCATCACCGGCTCCGGGCGTTTTGTCGAGGTCCAGGGGACGGCGGAGTCCGAGCCTTTCACGTCCGAACAGCTGCTGACCCTGCAACAACTGGCCCTCAAGGGGTGCCGAAAGCTCGATCTGGCCCAGAAAGAGGCCCTGGGGGATGTGCTGTGAAAATCGTCATTGCGACCGGAAATCCCGGAAAATTCAGGGAAATCGCCAAACTGCTGGCGGATGACCCGGTCGAGCTGCTCTCCCTGGCCGATTTCCCCCATTTGCCCGAGGTGGTCGAGGATGGCGCTACCTTTGCGGCCAACGCCGAAAAAAAGGCTTTGAGTGTGGCCCGGGCCACGGGCCTGCCGACGTTGGCCGATGATTCCGGCCTGACGGTTGCCGCCCTTGGTGGTGCCCCCGGGGTCCGTTCGGCCCGTTATGCCGGGGAG
The DNA here is from genome assembly GCA_964501815.1 of uncultured Geothermobacter sp. Taxonomy (GTDB): domain Bacteria; phylum Desulfobacterota; class Desulfuromonadia; order Desulfuromonadales; family Geothermobacteraceae; genus Geothermobacter. Next base: position 44,271 of record CAZCUR010000005.1, on the reverse strand, counting down.
GATGCCGATGATGCCGCCAACAACCGCAGGCTGCTGCAGGAGTTGGAAGGTGTGCCAGAAGCGGAGCGCACAGCCGCCTTTGTCTGCGATCTTGCCTTTTGCCTGCCGGACGGTCGCTGCAGCCATTTTACCGGCAGACTGGAGGGCAGGATTCTGACTGAAGCGCGCGGGGCTGGTGGTTTCGGCTACGATCCTTTATTCTATGTGGAGGGGTACGGCTGTACGCTGGCCGAGATGCCGCTGGACCGGAAGAACGCCATCAGTCATCGTGGGCAGGCTCTTGCCAGGTTTGTTGAGGCTCTTCCTGAACTGCTGACCCATCTTTGAACCCCCCGGGAAAGGCCCGCTCATGCAACTGTCGTTGCGGTCAGTCATCAGTTTGGTTTGTCTCGTTCTGCTTGCCGGGTGTGAAGCCTATCTTCCCGCTACGGCGAAGCAGATGCAGGATGCCGTCAAGGCGAGCCAGCAGGCGGCCCGGTCGGAGGAGAAAGCCTGGGCCCTGGTGCTCCGCATGGAGGAAATCGCCCAGCGAATCGAGAAGAGCGCCGCACGGGTTGAAGCTGCTGCGGACCGCGCTGAAAAGGCGGCTCAGCGTGCTGAAAAGGCCGCGGATGAGGCCGCCCTGAAAAACAAGCAGGCCGCTGCTGCCGCCAGCCGGGCTTTTCTCGATGCCGAACGGGCTGCTCAGGAAGCGCGCAAGCTTGAAGAACAGGAGGGCCAGTCGCTGCAGCAGGTGCTCGAATTCCTGCGTGAACTCGGCTACAAGCCCTGAGCTGCTCCTCTTTTCTATCCTTTTCGCAACGCGAATACCACCGGAAGAAGAACATCCCCACGCACCGGCACCCCGCCCTGTTTGGCCGGCTGGAACCGCCAGCTGCGCACCTGATTGCGCGCCGAACGGTCCAAAAGTGGAAAGCCGGACGTCTTTTCCACCTCAACCCTGCCGACCCGGCCGTCCGGTTCGACCGTGAGTCGCAACAGAACCTTGCCCTGCCAGCCCATGCGTCGGGCCAGCGGCGGATAGACCGGATTCGGCGGCTGCAGCAGGGAAGGGGGGCTGGTGGTTTCGAGTGCCGCCGACCCGGTTCCGGCCTGCCGGTCCCCGATCGAAGGCCCGGGCGGTTCGGATGTCTCTCCGGGAGGGGCAGCCGCCTGTTCGGCGGTCTTTCGTTCCGGAGGCTCCGGTGCGGATGGGACGGCCGGGGAGGCCGGCTCAGGTTGGATCAATCTTGCCGGGCCGGTTGCGGCGTTGATGCGCTCTGCCGGTTTCGGCGCGATGCGCCGCTTGGTCCGGGCAGCCACATGCTTGGACCGGGCAGCCGCTTTTTTGACTGCAGGTTTCTGTACCTGTGGCTTCGTAAGGGGCGGGGGGGAGGCTTCTGGTTTCGCAGACACCCGATTGTCGACCGGCCTGGTGGTTTTCTCCAACATTCCGGAGGGAGAGGGCATGGGCTTGAGACCGATACGGATCGGCTGGTTTGCGCCCGGTGCTGGCGGCCGGGGGGGCTCGGGCAAACCCCAGAACAGCAGCAGGTGAATGGACAGGGCTGCCAGCAGGGCAAGGGGAAACAGATGTTCCTGGCGCAAAGGTCGTTTCATGGGGAGCGGTTTCTGTCGTTTGCCGCCATCTTGCCGGAGGATGGCACGGGCGTCAATCCGCGAAGCCACTTGTCTAGCGCCCAGGAACAAGGTTGACCTGTTTCATACCGACCGGTTTTCATGTTTTTGAAAAATGTTCCCTTCACAAGCCGTCGAAATGACACAGGCAATTCAGTATCGCTAAAATTATGAGTATTTTTTGGTTTGCCTTGGTAAAAAACGGTTTGATA
>CAZCUR010000005.1:24478-42342 GCA_964501815.1 uncultured Geothermobacter sp. | reverse complement strand
GCGGATGCCAGGGTGCGGCTCGTCGACCCGGCAACGGGAGAGACGCTGGAGCGCTGCTGGTCCAGCGGCCGGGGGCGATGTGAGACCCGCTCTGACGATCGAGGCTATTTCAGCCTGGTTCTGGCCCAGGACCTGAAGCCTGACGGTTACCTGCTGGAGGCCGAATCCGGCCTGGATCTGGAAACCGGGCTCAGTCTGAGCGAAACCGGCCTGGTGCTCCAGGCGCCGGTTGCCGCTTTTGAGTCATTGCGCCAAGCCGTTTTGAGCCCGGTGACGACCCTGGTAACGCGTCGGGCCGAACAGACCGGTCTGAACGGCGCACGCAGCGAAACGGCCGGCTGGCTCTCCCTGCCGGCGGGCAGCCTGTTCGAACGCTCGAGCTCATCCCTGGCCCTGCAACGGGTCAATCTCCTTCTGGCCTCGGTGGCCCTTTCTCTCCAGCGGCAGGGGGCCGTGGACCCCTGGACCGCTATTGCGGACCAGGTCGCGAGCTACCCGACCCTTCTTGACAACAGTGGCAGTATCGATTCTGCCCTGCTCTCCACCGGCCTGGGACTTGCTGACAAGGATGTCCAGCGCCTGACCAATCTGGCTGACAATCTCGCAGCCGTTGCCGACTCCAGCCAGGCCTTTGCCCTTGCCAACCGGGCCATGCTCGAGGCTGTTCTTGCGCCGGAACTGGATGACTACCTGCTGGCGCAGGATGGTGCGTTTGACATTGCCGATGCCAACTACCTTGCCAACCGCACTTATCTTTTCGACCGCATGCAGGACCAGGGCTTTCCGGTCCCGCTGTACGACTGGATTCCCCAGCGCCTGCTGCAGCACTTTCTGCTGGGGTACGGCCTGAACGATCCGGCTCGCTGGCTTGACCCGCCTGCGAGCTTTGCCGCCGCTCTGGTCCGGACCGACAGCACCGGCAGTTATACTCCGGCCGACGATCCTGTCGTGGCTGCCGTCCTCGCCGGTCAGCAGCGCATCCAGACGCATCTGCCCCTGCCGGCGGACCAGTTGCTGCCATCCGGGGACAACATGGCCCGGGTGCGCTACTACTACGCTTCAGACCGTTCCCACCTCGACCGGGCCGACCGGCTGGCCCGCACCGTTCTCGATGACGAGTTGAACGATGCCTTGTTGATCGATCTGGTTCAAGGCATCGCCCGGGCCGGCCTGGTGCGCGGCTGGGTGCCGGACGATCTGCTTCCCTATGATCCGGTATTCATGATTCACAGCCGCATGGCCAATCCGGTCAATCAGGCGCTGGCGCTGATCGCGTTTGGCAAAGGTGCCGGGCGCTGGGGCCGAACAGCGGATGCCCTGACCGCTTTGGCCGAGGCCGAGCAGTTGCTTCGTGATGCCCTGGTGGTCAAGGGGGCCGCTTTTTTCAATAATACCGATGCGGCCAATTTCCGCGAACTTGCTCGGGGCTATCTCGCCGCCGGCGACCTGTCATCCGCCATCGCGGTCTTGCAGTACCTCTACCAGGACATTGCTGTCCCCGTCGCCACCTACCAGGCCTACGCCCATGCCTTTTCAGCGGGAATGCCGATTGCCGACGACCTGCTGGCGCAGGGCGACAGCGCGACCGCCTTGCAGGTTATCGACCTGATGCGGCAGATCGCGATCAACACGCCGGCCGAGAGCATCGCCGGCAGCCTCAGCTACAAGAACCGCGTCTTCCACATGGTGGAGACGGCCCGGCGCTATGCCCTGGCCGGCTCCAGCCAGGACGCCCTTGACCTGTATTACGGCCCCGGCATGGTCGAGGCCTTGCGGGCGAATGACGGCCTGGCCAACAAAACCGGAATTCGCACCAAGGTTTACATGGATGACATGGCGGTGGCCCTGTATCTGGCCGGCGACAAGGCCGGTGCCCTGAGCCTGCTCGATACCCTGACCAGTCTGTCCAGGTCCTGGGGCACCAAGCAGCTTGCAGCAGAGGTCGCGGTCATGGAGGCGCAGTCGGGCGGGCTGCAGCCCCAACACGCCAGCGAACCGGCCGTGGCTGATCTGAATGCCCTGGATCTGGTCTTTTACAAGGTGCCAACCGACCTGTTCAACCTGACTGTGGAAGAGAGCCAGGTGGAAGCGCTGACCTACTATGTCAGCAACCGCAGCCGGGCTTATGTCGGGCTGCGCCTGATCGAGGAGAACCAGAATGCCGCCGCTCTAACCGCTCTGCAGCTGGCCACGGATCTTGCGCGCAGCATGGATGTCAATCTGGCCAAGAACATTCTCGGCGGGTCGGCACGGGTCGAGTACGGTCTGGCCAAGATCGCAGATCTTTATGTCGATCTTGGGCGCGAGACGGAAGCCCGGTCGCTGCTGGTCGAGGCGGAGCAGGATGTCGGTCTGATGACTGACGCATCCATGTCCGCCAGGAGCCTGGCGGCGCTGGCCGATGTCTGGCTGCGCCTGGGGGACGGTGACCGGGCGGCGGCTTTGCTCGGTCAGATCGGCGGCGGCCTGTCGCTCGATGCCTACCAGGTCCTGCTGGACGCCATGCTGCGAGCCGGCGCATCCGGCGCCGCCGGTCAGCTCGATGCCTACGCCCAGCTGGCGCTGTCCCTCTACCAGCCAGGGGTAACCAGCGACTCCGACCTGTTCGCCATTGCCAAACATCTGCGTTTCGCCGCCGGTTACGCCCATGCCCTGGGCGACCAGCCCCTGGCGGTCGATCTGCTCAACCAGGCCCGGGATGTCGTGCTCGACATTGCCGATGCGCAGGACAGGCTCGCCAAGATGGTCGAATGGGCCGCCGCCTGGGCCGATATCGATGAGTTTGACAGCGCGCTTGATGCGGCGCGCCTGGTGGAACAGCATTTCTCCACGGCAGGGCGCAACCAGGCGCTTCAGGCCATCGGCAAGGTCTATGCCCTGCGCGATGACCTGGGGGCGGGAGATGTCGCCGTCAGCGACCTGGACGGCGACGGCCGTCCCGATTTCTTCCACCCGTTGCTGTCCCAGGCCGACATGGATGCGTCCGGTCTGGTTCTCGATGATGACATGGATGGTGATGGTGTGCCGGATGCGCAGGATGCCCGGCCGATGTATTTCGATAGCGGTCTCTGACCCGAAATCCTGGATCACAGCCTGTCATGATCTTCCGCCTCCTGTTGCCCCTGTTGCCGATTCTCGCCTGCCTTTGCCTGGCTGCACCGGGTTTTGCAGCCGAAGATGAACCGGTCGCGCTGGCCCCGGTCACCATTGTCGACCGTATCGGTATCCGCGCCGCAGGTCACTCCAGCCTTGACCGGGAGGTGCTCGACCAACTGCCGTCCGGCGACGGCAGCCTGACCGAACTGCTCGGCATCCTGCCCGATATCCAGTTCTCCGAAAATGTCCGTTCCAGCACCAGCGGGGGCGAAATCGTGCCCCCGGATATTTCCATCTCCGGCGGCAAGGTGTTTCAGAATGCCTTCCGCATCGATGGCATCGACAACAACGATTCCCTTGACCCGATGGCGCGCAATCCCAACAGCCTGAGCGATCTGCCCGGCCATCCCCAGCAGCTTTTTGTCGACAGCTCCCTGGTTGATCGCATTGACCTTTACGACAGCAACATCCCGGCCAGGTTCGGCGGTTTTACCGGGGGCGTCGTCGATGCCAGTCTGCGGCTGCCGAAAAGAGAACCGGAAGGAAGGCTGAGCCTGCGCCATACCCGCGATAACTGGACCCGCTTTCACGTCGCCGATGAGGAGCATTTCGATTTTTCCCAGTCCAATTCCGCCAGCCGCCAGCCGCGCTTTGACAAGTATCAGTTCGGTGCGGGTTTCGACCTGCCCATCGACGACCGGACCGGGGTGCTGGTCGAGCTGCGCGGCAACAGGTCCGAGATCCCCCTGCTGCATCTCGGACGGCATGAATCCCAGGGGCGGCTCAGTCTCAATGCTCTTGCCCGGTTTGCTCATGAAGATGCCAACCACGCTCTCTGGGACGGCAGCCTGATTTATGCCCCTTACCGGGCCGATTATTTTCTGCCCGATGTCGAGAACAGCAATTTTTCCACGTTTCAGGATGGCGTGCGCCTGGCCGGTGGCTGGCGGCGGTTCAGCGAAAAGGGCGAAACCGATGTTCAGGTTTTCACCCGCCTGTCCCGTCAGCGGCGTTCGGCCCCCGAGCATTTCCGCAACTGGCGGGCAACCACCAGCAAGCCCTGGGGGGCGATTGTCGAATCGGACTTCAGCCGTGAAGGCGGATTCGGTGACCTGGAGCAGGGGCAGCAGGGCCTGGGCCTGAATCTGTCCCACAACCTGGAAGCCGAAACCTCGACCGGGCAGCTGCATGCCCTGGAGGCCGGCCTGCAGTGGCAGCTGCAGCGCGGTTACTACGAGCGACAGAATTCGAGCTTCATCTTCAAGGAGGCCGTCTTCGCCCCCGATGTCATCTGCACCGATGACACCCTCGGCTGCATCGACGGCGAGCAATACTTTTCGCGCCGCCAGATCCTGCGCGCCGCCAGCGAGTCGGTAACTCTGCAGGAATTGGGACTCTATCTGCAGGATCAGTTTTCGACCGGCCCGCTGACCCTGCGGCCGGGGTTGCGCGTCGACTGGGACGACTATCTCGACAACATCAATCCGGCCCCGCGGCTGCTGGCGACATGGGATTTCGCCGACAGCGCCTCATCCCGACTGACTCTTGGCCTGAACCGCTACTACGGGCGGGGATTTCTTGCCTTCAAGCTGCGCGAAGCCCGCCTGCCGGTTGTCAGCCAGTATCGGGCCAAGCGCAACAGCGCCGTCGGGGCCGGAACCCAGGATCCCGATGTTCCGGTCGATCCTGCGGACCCGGGGCTTTGGGAATTCTATCCGGCCTCTCTGCAGAATGTCGCCCGGTTTTCCGATCTGAAAACGCCCTACAGCGACGAAATCGCCCTCGGTTATGACCGGACTCTTGCTGGCGGGCATTTCAGTCTCAAGCTGATCCAGAGGCAGGGACGGGACGAGTTCGCCCGCACCTTCGGCCCGGTGCAGGATGATGGCCTGCGCTACTATTTCATGACCAACGACGGCCGCAGCCGCCATCGCAGTCTGCGTCTGAGCTGGGAACGCAGCTGGCGCAACCAGACCCTGCTTGCAAGCTGGGTCTGGCAGGCCAATCGTACCAGCAATGAAAGCTACGATGATCTGCTCAATGACGAGGAGGTTGAGCCGAGGGTCTGGTATCGGGGGCATATCGTCTATCGCAGCGAGTTGCCGCGCACCGATTTCAGTCGGCCGCACGTTGTCAAGCTGTTGCACATGGTCGCTCTGCCGTATAGCCTGTCCGTGACCACCCAGGCGACCTGGCTGGCGGCTTTCAGGAGCGTGGAAAACACCTATCGCGAGCTGCCGGTCCCCAATGGCGAGCGCCGCTTCGATGCGATTCGCGGAGAGTTTGTCGATGAGTCCCTTTTCGTTTATGATGAGGTGCGCCACGCATCTGCCCTGCAGGTTGATGTCCGGCTCTCCTGGAAGGTGAAGCGGGAAGGCTGGCCTGAAATGAATACCCATATCGATATTTTCAACGTGCTGGATCATTCCATTGAATCTGCGGTTCAGCCCGGCCACTATCGGCTTGGCCGCCAGGTCTGGCTCGGCGCCGAGCTGGTCTTCTGATACGGTCGGGTCAAGGAGGGGGTGTGCTGAGACATCTGCCGGTACGTCGACGGCTGACCATTCTGATGTCCCTGGTCGGGGTCGTGGTGTTGATTCTGGCGATGTCCGCCGTCTTCATCCTCGAGATCTACAGTTACCGGACCAGCATGGCGAAGCGGCTTGAGGCCATGCTGGAGGGTGTCACCCCCCAGATACAAAAAGGCCTGGTCCTCGGCCGGAAGGATTTTGTCGCCAAAGTTCTCGATGCCTTCGGGGGGGACCGGCAGGTTCGGGCTGTTTTCATCCTGCGCCAGGGAGCCGTCTTCGCTTCCTACCTGCGTTCGGGCGGTGCGCCCCATGACCTCGAGACCGGATTGCCCTATGGCAACTGCACCTTGCTGGACCAGTTGTCCACCCTTGAGCAACCCAGCTCCCATTTCACCGCAACCCACTTTGCCCTCGCCCGGCCCATCCGCTATCAGAACCGCATCGTGGGCCACATCTACCTGCAGTCAGGGCTTAACGAGCTGAATGATCGTCTGTCCCAGTACCTCGGTTTGCTGGTTGCCCTGCTGGCTGTTTGTGCCCTGGTCAGTTACCTGCTGTCCAGGCGGCTGCAGGGGATGGTGACCGGGCCGATCCATCGCTTGCATCAGGCCATGGAGGAGGTGTCGGAAAAAGGCGATTTTTCCATCCGGATTCCGGTCGAAAGCAGGGACGAGATCGGTGATTTGGGCCATGGTTTCAACCGCATGCTGGAACAGCTGCAGATTCGGGACCGCCAGCTGGAGGACTACCGGCACAATCTGGAGCAGCAGGTGGCCGACCGGACGCGCGAGCTGGAGGAGACGGTGGAGGAACTGCGCCTTGCCCGCGATCGCGCCGAGGAGGCCAATCGGGCCAAATCCCGGTTCCTGGCCAATATGAGCCATGAAATCAGGACACCGATGATCGGGGTGCTGGGGATGACAGAGCTGCTGTTCAACTCCGGGCTCAATGAACGGCAGCGCAAACTGGCGGAAACCGTGTTCAAGTCCGGAGAAAGTCTGCTCGAGATCCTCAACGACCTGCTGGATCTTTCGCGCATTGAAGCCGGTCGCATGGAGCTGGCCGAAGAGGATTTCGATGTCGCCGAGGTGGCCGAGGCGGTCGTTGCCCTGCTGCGGGACGGGGCGGAACGCAAAGGGTTGCGCTTTGAGCTGGATCTCGATGCCGAAATGCCGACCGAAGTGCGCGGCGACAGCGGACGTTTCCGGCAGATTCTGGTCAATCTGGTTGGCAACGCCATCAAATTTACCGAAGAAGGCCGGGTGGCCCTGAGAATTGCGCCGGTCCGAGATGATGCCGGCGGGGACAGGACCGATTCCTGCCTTTACCGGATCGAGGTCGAAGATACCGGTATCGGTATCCCGGCGGAGATGCAGGAGCGGATTTTCGACAGCTTTGTTCAGGCGGATGAAACCATGACGCGCCAGTACGGGGGAACGGGCCTGGGGCTGGCCATTGTCCGACAGCTGGTCGGTATGATGGAAGGGGAGATTCAACTCGAAAGTCGTCCTGGCGCCGGTACGCGGTTCACACTCATGTTGCCCTTCAGGCTGCAGCCCCGGCCCTCGCGGGTCTTCAGGCTTCCTGAGGAGAAAAACCGTTTTTTGCTGGTCAGTGATGACCCCGCCATGGGCAGCCTGGTCGGCAAGCTCGAGGCGCTGGGGGCCGATGTTGTCGTTGCGGAAAGCGGCAGCAGGGCTCTGGCGGAACTTCGGCGGAAACAGCCGAAGGATTTTTCCCTGATCCTGATCGATCAAAGCATGGCGGGTCTGGCCGGAGCCCGTCTGGTAGATGTGCTTGCCAGGGACGAGACCTTGCCGAAGCGTCCCGTTATCATGCTCTGCCCGGCCGATGACACCACTATGGAGATGCCGCACTCCGATTTGCCTGACCTGGTCTGGCTGCATGTTCCGGTACGCCGCCGGCAGCTGGAAGAGACCCTGCAGAGCCTGCTGGGCCTGGATGAGCAGGCCTTGGCGGAAGATGATTTCCCGTCCCTGCCGCCCGGATGCCGCATTTTGCTGGTGGAGGACAACGCCACGACCCGCGACTACGTCATGGGCTTGTTCGGGGGCCAAAGCGACCGTTTGCAGCTGGCCCGTGACGGAGCCGAGGCTCTGGCTTATGTCGGGAACAACAAGGTCGATTTGATCCTTATGGATGTGCAGATGCCGGTCATGGATGGGCTGGAAGCGACCCGGCGTCTGCGGGCCGCAGGTTTCAGAGGGCCCATCGTCGCCCTGACTGCCCGCGGGTTTGAAGAAGACATCCGACGTTGTCTGGATGCCGGAATGGATGCCCACCTGTGCAAACCCTTCAAACGCTGCGAACTGGTCGAGGTCCTGAACCGCTGGCTTCCTGCCGGTGATGGCACGCAGGGGGGGGACCTGTGAGACGTCTCTGGCTGATTTGGTTCCTGGCCGCGGTGATGGGGCTGTCGACTGTGGCACCCTTGCATGCAGACGGACTGTTCCCGGTTGAACTGACGGGCGTGGGACGGGTGGCGACGACCGGAGATGGCCGCTTGCTGGCGGATATCCAGGGCGTTGGCCTTGGTCGCGAAACGCGCGTCAGTCTGGTCCGGGCCTTTGGTAACAATGGCCTGGTCCGAAGCCGCTTGCAGCTCTTTTCCACCGTGGAGGATATGGCTCAGTCCGGCCATCTCCTCTATCTGGCCAACAACCTGGATGGATTGGTCGTGGTCGATGTGAGCCGTCCGGACCAGCCCCAGGTTCTTGGCAGCCTGGCTCTGCCCGGGCGGGCCATGCGCATTCTCCTGCGCCAGGGTTTGGCCCTGGTCCTTTCGGTCCGCCAGGGCCTGCATCTGGTCGATATCTCTGTTCCGGATTCCCCTCATCTGATACGCACCCTGCCGTTGGAGGACGTGTCTTATGACATGGTTGCCAACGATCGTTATCTCTACATTTCCTCCCCGCGTCAGGGGATTCGCATTTTTCGTCTGACCGGCGGGGACCTCGAATTTGTGACAACCTTTCAGCCCGGTGCGGATACCTGGGAGCTGGAGCTTAATGGGGATGTTCTGGCAGCGGTCCACGGCCGCAAAGGTATGGCGGGGTACCGGGTCGATGGTTCGGGGCGGCTGCACCGGGCTTTCCGGGTTGAACTGCCGGACTTTTGCCGTCAGGTCGGCGTTCTGGGGCCGGACCTTTATGTCGTGCGCGGACAGAGGAATCTGTTTGTGGTCAACACCTCCTCTCCCGGCGAGCCGGCCGTCGATATTTACCGGGATATGGTTGCCGGCGGCAGCGGTGTGCTGCGGCGGGGTGACGTTCTTTGCTGGGGGGGATACAAAGGCCTTTTTATTGCCAGTATTGCCTCAACGGGCGAACTGCTGGCACCGGGGATGGTCGTCGTATCTTCCGGTGTCCGCTCCCTGCTCGCCGACCGCGAATTTCTCTGGGTGGCGGATCAGAAGAATGGGCTGACGGCTCTCGATTTGCGTGCCGATCTTTCGGTTGCTGATCGCAGCCTGTTCCATCTTGGTGGACGGGCCATGGACATGGCCGTTGAAGACGGGTGGATTTATCTGACCGGCAACGATTTCGATTTGCAGGTCGTCCGTGTGAAAAAACGGGGGCGCCTGCTCCCTGCAGGTCGCATGGTAGAGCGCCTTGCGATTGCCAGTGCGGCCACGGATGGGGACATCCTCTGCCTGGGGGCCGCGGATGGGGAATTGCTTTTTGTCGATGTCTCCCAAACTCCGGTCGTGCGGCGGCGGCTGACCCTTCCGGGCCGTCCCCATGAGCTTGTGCTGGAGAAAAACTCCCTTTTTGTTGCTGCCGGCGATGCCGGGGTGCTGCATTACCGTCTGGCGGCTGACGGGCAGGCGGCCCTGGTTGGTGCCCTGTCAACACCTCATGCGGTGGTTGACCTGGCACGCCGGGAAGGGCAGCTGGTGGCCATCGAATCGACGGGGGAGGTTGTCGGCGTTGCCGTCGGTTCCGGAGGCGGGCTCAAAAAGGTGTGGTCGCGATCTGTTGGCGCCCGCCTGGTAGAGGTGGAGTTGCTGGCGGGTCGGCTTTTTCTGGTAACAGCCGATGGCCGGGTGCTGACCAGCCGTCTTGGGACCGGCGGAGCTCCTGCTGAAACCTTGAAGCCCATGCAGTTTTTGGGGCCGGTCCGCCAGCTGGCCGGTGACCAGAGACAGCTTCTGGTTCGTCTGCGCAATGGGGACCTTTACCGTTATCGGCTGCAGCGGCAGGGGGGGCGTCTGGTGCTGCAGGCCCCCGAGCTGGTCAGCCGGCATGTCGACTCGATTCGCTTGCAACCGCAGGGACTGGTGCTGGTCCAGTCCACCGGGCGTATTAGGGTCCGGGACCCGAATCCCGACGCGGCCTTCCGCACCCTGGTCGAACTCGACAATCCCGAAGCCGGTAAAAAAGCCCTTTGGGTGAAGGACTTTATCCTGTCCTATGACGGTCGCCGCTTTGTGGCCTTCTGGCCTCTGTCCGGCGACGGTGGTGAACCGGCCAGCTTCGGTGGCCAGGGCAAGGCCCTGGCGGTGAAGGACCACATTGTCGCCCTTGCCAACCTCAGCCAGCTGCGCCTGATTGACGTCACGGTTCCGGATGCCCCCGCCGAGCTGGCGCGGCTGTCCCTGCCGGGAATGGTCCAGGATGTTGCCTGGATCGGACAAAAGGTTGCCTGTTATATCCGGGACTTTGGTGTCGTTCTGGTTGACTGCAGCGTGCCGGCCAAGCCTGTGGTCCGCGGCCGCTTTCCGGCGGACGGTCTGGGTCTGGTCGCCCCGGTGGAAGGCAACCGGCTGTTGGTGGCTTCTGCGCAACAGGGGGTGTTTCGCCTTCTGGATACGTCCAGCCCGGATGCTCCCGCACTTCTGGACGAACTGCGTCTGATTCCGCCGGCGGACGAAATCAGCCGCCCGGCTGATGTTTTGGTGCGCGGGGATATCGCCTACGTGGCGGATCATGCCCTGGGACTTCTGGTATTGAAGATTGCGGCGGACGGTCACCTGACGCTGGTGGGGTCGCATGGGGTCCGGGGGTCGCCTTTCGCGCTCTCGTTGGCCGGGAACCGGCTGTTTCTCTCCAATTGGAATCTGGGGGTTATGGAGTTCGATATCAGCATGCCGGCCCGGCCGGCACTGGTCGCCCTGGTCCCCGGTACCGACGGCTGTCGCCACCTGCAGGTGAGTGATGGACGCCTGATTGTTCATGACGACAAACTCAGGGCGGTCTCCAGCCAGCCGATACCGATCCCCGGTCGCATTCTGGCCAACGACGGGGACATTGTTCGTATCGAAACCCGGATTCCGGAGGACCCGGGGCGTTATCTGCTTTTTGCCGCCGATGATCGTAGCTGGGATACGTTCCCACTGATCGAAGTCGACCGGAATGGTCTTGTCCGGCTGGCTGACTGAGGAGGACGAACCATGGCGCATACAGAAGGGGCCGACTACCTTCTCCTGCTTGTTGATGACAACCCGACCAATCTGTCGCTGTTGTGCGAGCTGATTCACCAGAACCTGCCGCAGTGCCGGGTCCTGACGGCCAGCAACGGCGCGGATGCCCTCGAAATCGCCAATACCGAACCGCCGGACGGTGTGCTTCTGGACATGCAGATGCCCGGGATGGATGGCATCGAGGTCTGCCGCCGACTGAAGGCGGATCCCAGAACAGCCCACGCCGCCGTTATCCTGATGACGGCGCATCAGTCCACGCCCGAGTTGCGGGCTGACGGACTGGATGCCGGTGCCCAGGATTTTATCTGTCAGCCCATTCGCAATGTCGAGTTGCTGGCACGCATTCGTGCCCTGTTGCGTATCCGCCAGCTGGAGCGGGACTTGCGCAGCAGCAACAGTGAGCTGCAGGCGCGCATGGCGCGAAAAAATGCCACCTTGCGTTGGGTTTCCGGTCTGCTCAGCGCGGCCGACTCAACGGGGGCGCTCACGTCTGCGGAGACCGTGCGTCAGCTGGAGACGCTTTTGGCCGAAGATGGCGAACTTGACCTGTCAAAATTTGACGGGCAGTTGTTTGCCCGATTCCCCGACGCGTTGCGCCGCACCCTGTGGCGTATCGGCCTCATCGGCCAGGTGCCCGGGGCGCTGACCCTCAAACTGGCCGAAATCGACGATGTCCGGGGAGCGTTGGACTATCTGGTCCGCCACAACTATTTTGTCGATTACTCGGCCCGGGATGACTGCTATCAGGTCAATCCGCCCCTGAAGGACTACCTGGTGAGGATGGCGAGGCAGGAATTGTCCGCCGGGGAACAACGTCAGGTCTTTGTGGTTGCCTCGGACTGGTTTTTCGAGCGGGGCGACCTGGTCCGGGGATTGGACTACCTGATTCAGTCGGGAGACGGCGAGGGTCTTGAACGCATCTGTTCCGAAATCCTTCCCCAGGTTTATGCCGAAGGCAGGATGCGCCATTTGCGGCCCCACGTTGAGGCGTTGTCCAAGGTCCTGTCTGACGGGAGCAGACCCTGGGGCAGGATGCTTTTGGGGCTGCTTCTGTTCGAGACCGAACCTGCCGAAGCCGTTGTCTGGTTGCGGGCGGCCCTGCAGGAGTTCCGGCACGCAGGCGACAGTGCGGGAACGGTTTTTGCCGCCTCCATCCTGCTCAAGCATATCTGTCTGGTAAGCGGGGATTTTTCCTGCGGCGGCCAGATTTACGAAGAACTGACAGGGCTCTACGCCGAGTTTGACCTGTCCGGAAACCGGCACATTCGTATCCTGGGGGCCTTTTCCCTGGGGCTGACCGAAATGCTGATTTTTGGCAACCTGCAAAAGGCGGATATTTATCTGACCCTGGCTCTTGAAACAGCCCGGGAGATGTACCTGCCTGAATACCTGCTCACCGGCCGCATTGGGCGCGCGCTGTTGTCCCTGTACCAGGGGCGCTGGAATGCTGCCATGCGGGAACTCGAACTGGCGACCGGTTATGGCAAACGCTATGAGGTCAACATTTCAACGCGGCTCATGTTCCACCATGTGCTGGCTCTTTTGCTGCAAAACATGGGGGATGTTCTGGGCTGTCGGCAGCAAATCGCTCTCGCCCGGAAGGTAGACGGTCTTTTCTTGCAGCAGAGTCTGTTTCAGCTCCAGTTGACCCTGTTGGAGGTCCAGAACGAAATCGCCCATGACCACGTGGAACCGGCTCAGGACCTGCTGGCGGCCCACATGGCGGCTCCTGGGGCCGACAGCCACCCTGTGCGTGGTCAAATCCTGGCGCTGCAAGCCCTTATTTTCGCGCTGAGCGGCCAGCACGAGGAGGCCGAGCAGACCTTCACAGAGGTCGCCGCTCTCGGTGTCAAAAAGGACGCTGTCATTTACCGGTGTCGGGAGGAGATTTTTCTGGCCTGGGCCAGAACGGCCCTTGGTGATTGGCAGGCGGCACAGTTGCTGGCACAAAACGCCTTGCAAATGGCCGAATCCCTGGAAAACCCCTACCTGCAGGCCAGTGCCCTGGCTATCCTTGGTTATGCCTGCTACCGGCTCGACCGTTCCGGGGAAGCCGCAGAATTTTACCAACAGGCGCAGGTCCTTATGGACCAGTGTGGTCTTCGCAATCTGCTCGGCTGGAATCCGCGCCTGATGACCGATGTCTTTGCCTCCATGATTCGTCTGGGGGTCGCCGGCGAAAATAGCCGTGTTCTTTCGCGTGATCGTATTTATGTCAGTTATCTCAGGGACGGCAGTCCCATTCCAACACTGCGCTTTCGTATCCTCGGTGATTACTCGGTTTCCATAGGCGGGAAAACCATTCACCTTCAGGATGGTTTGACCGCTGCCTTGCGCCAGTTGCTCGGCCTGATTCTGATCAGTCGCGGCTGCCACCTGGAGGTTGGTGAGGTGCAGAGCCAGTTCTGGCCCGACAGTCCACCGGAACAGGGCCGGTCGCGGATTGACTCGCTGATGTCGCGCCTGCGCCGGACCCTGGAAGGGTTGCTTCCCGACATTGACATCAGACACTACCTGTATCTGCGTCGCGGAGTCATCGGATTGGACAACTGCTGGCTGGACGCCACCGAATTCGAGACCCTGGTCAGGGCCGGATTAAGGCATGCCAAAAGGCGCGAGCATTTGCTGGCCGACCAGCATTTTCGGCGGGCTCACCGACTCTGGCGCGGCGAGGTCGAAATTGTCCTGCCCAACGACCATAACCAGGAGTACTACCGGCAGGAACTGCTGCTCCTCTATCTGGAAAGCACTATCGCCTGGATGGACCTTTTGCAGGAAAGCCGCCAATGGGATGAGCTGATCGGCCTGGGTCAGCGGGCGCTGAAATACGATGCCACCAATGAGGATGTGGTGCGCAGGCTTTACAGGGCGGGACTGCTGTCCCAAAGACCCCATCTGGCCAGTCAGGTTCTGCGCGATTACGGCACCCATCTGAGTGAGGATGGCTACGACCGGGACGAGGTCAGAGCCATCCTGACCAGTCTGGAGGAGAGCTGTCGTCAGGACATCCGGACCCTGTCTAGTCCGGATTGAAATCGAGAAACTGCTCGAAACTGTGGCGCACCGACCCAATGGGCAGGGCCAGGGTCGTGCCGCGCTGGGGCTGGGTGTCCTGCCTGCGGAAAATGATGCCCACCACCGCTCCGGTGTCGTCGACCAGTGGACCGCCGGAGCTCCCCTCCGGCACTTCGGAGTCGATACGGATAAGTGGTTGTCCGCGCCAGGTTTCCAGGCCGACGACCAGACCCGGTGTGATGGTGAGACCGACATCTTGGGGATAGCCGATAGCGACGACCGAATTCCCCTGTTCAAGAGTCGCCGATTCTCCCAGCCGGACCGTTCCCGGGACGATGCCTTCGAAGGCCAGAACCGCCAGGTCCAGCTCAGGATAGCGTTGAACGACCCGCGCTCTCTGAGGCTGTCGACCATGACCCTGAACGGTAACGGATTCGGCACCCGCCACCACATGCAGGCTGGTCAGGGCAAACCCGCGCCGGGAAATGATGAAGCCTGATCCGACGGTCTTTTCGGTCCGCACCTTCAGGATAGCCGGACTGACCTGGCGCACCAGCTCCTGCAGGTTGAGCGCCTTTTCACCCCGGACATGACGCTTTTTGCCGGTCGAGGGTTTGACCTCAACCGGTTTGCGTGCGGCGATTTCGGGTTCGGGGGGCAGCCCCGGTATGCCTTCCACCCCTTCGGGGGCCTGGCGCAAATCGTCCGCCGCCTTGCGCCAGCTTCGCGACACCAGTTCCGTGGGGACCTCGGCGAGAATTTTGCGCCGGATATCCTCAATGGCGTCACTGGTGAGTTTGGTGATCCATTCCAGTTCCTGAGTCATGTCCATGGCATCGTAAAAATCGCCGGAGACCTTGCCCTGGGATGTGAAGTTTTCCTGTACCAGTCGCAGTCGGCGTCCTTCCCTGGTGAAATAGAAGGCGGTGACCGTCGCTTCGGTGCGTGTCTGGTAGGTAAACAGGGGGGCGGGCGAGAGGAGCAGACAGGTCATGCCGGAAAGGCAGGCTGCGGCCGGGCTGCCTTTGGTCAGACCGTACCGGGAACGGAGGTCAACAGTCAAAAGGAAGGTTTCCGGCCGGCCCTGTTCCCGAAACTTTTTCTGGTCTTCGAGGCGATAGCCCGGAACGACCCGAAGGCGCCCGCGAAAGGTCGTTTTTTCCAGACCTTCGGCCAGGGCTTCGCCCAGTAGCTGGGCCTGTTCGGTAAAAAAACGGTCCAGGGAAATTCGGTGGGAGGTCTCCCACAGGTTGGATTCGTAGAGGATCGGGTCGATGCTGACAGCGATGTAGCCGCTGCGATTGATGCGGCTGTCGGCCAGGGCCGAACCGCCCCATGTCAGCAGGAGCAACACAAGAATCTGGACGATGGTGCGCATGATCCCTCCCTGTTTGAATCCGTCCTGCTGCCTGTGCGGCGAATGCCGGGCCGCACCGGGTCATTCTTCGGGCAGATAGACCTGGTCGAGCAGGTGCTGCAGACGGTCCCTGCCCCGTTTGAGCCGGATGGTGTCTGGAAGCTGGTCACAGCCCAGCTCGATTTCCGCCAGGGCATCATGAATGGTAGCAAATTTTTTCCGGTAGTGCAGTTTCAGGTCTTCCACCAGATGGATCAGGTTGGTGATTTCGTGAAAACGGCTTTCGGGAATGTCCGGAGTGGTGAAGTCGCCGCGGCTCATCGCCTGCAGCGTTTTGCACATCCGGTGAAAATGGCGGTTGAGTCGGCCGACAATGATGCTGGAGATGACCAGCACCAGAGCCAGAATACCGAAAACGGCGAACATGTTGGTCCGTACCAGCAGGTCGAACATGAAATCGCCGGTACGTTGGATATTCAGATGGGACGAATACAGATGGTCCTCTATGGCGGTGCGCATCTGGATGGACAGAATCCAGGTGACCAGACCGGCCAGACCGATCAGGGTCAGGGCATAGGTCAGGATGAATTTGCCCTGAAATTCCTTTTTGATGAAAAAGTTGCGGCGACGCCAGGGATAAGGGTTGGTCATGGCTCAATCTCCTATTTCAGATGGCATTCGAGACAAAGGGCGCTGCGTTTGTTGTCGAACACCAGCATGACGTTGTCGTGCGAATAGGGGTTGTGGCACGAGGCACAGCCGACCTTGCCCTCATAAAGGGAAATCATCGGAGAAAGATCGTCGACCGGTCTGAGCTCGCGGTTGTTGGCAGCCGCCCGGGCGTAATCCATGCCGATGGGGTGACTGAAGCTCATCCCCTGGAAGGTCAGATTGTGCTGGTCGGGCGTGGTGAAAGAGGCTGCCGGCCCAACGCTCCCTTCATGACATTCAAGGCAGTCGAGGGAGACCTGGTCGAGGGTCTGTCCCAGGGTTTCCTTCGAGGGTGGCGTCCAGCTCTTGGTGTGGGCGATACGGGTGGCCGAAAGGTGTTTTTTCGGATCCCGGAACAGGTCCTTGTGGCAGGACTGGCAAAAATCCTTGCCCCGCAGGGCGGATTTGAGCATGTAGGGATTGCCCCGGCTGTCCTCGTCGTGAGCCCGGTGGCAGGTTGCGCAGGTGATGCGCCCCTGCCAGTCGAGGGTGTAGATCTTCGGCAGCGGCATGCTCGGTGCGACTTCGCTCGGGTGGGAGCTGCCCTCGACGATCTGATGGCAGGTCTTGCACAGGTAATCGATGTCCTGGACGAAAATACCCGGTTGCCCCTTCTGGGGGGCAACGAGGTGGCAGAGTTCGCATTTGCCTTCGAAATTGTGTTTGCCCCGGCCCTGAGTCAGGGCGCTGAAGGCGCCCAGGGTTCCCAGCAGAACCAGCCCCAACGCTATCGCCAGCAGTCGTTTCATTTTTGTTCCTCCCTGAAGGTCGGATGGTGCTCACCCATGGCGGCCCGAACCTGCGCGATGTGGCTGCGGATGACCTCCGGGTCCGGCTGGTCGCTGGCGAGCTCCCTGTCGATGGTTTCCCTCAGTCCGGCGATGCCGCCATAAAGCAGGCGCATGGCTTCGAGAAAATCATTCAGCGCATGCACCATCGACTTGAGCTGATCGCCCTGCCGGGTGCGCACGTCGAAACGCAGGTCGTCTTTGAGAATGCTGGTCAGGGACAGTTCATAGCGATACACCGGGCCGGCGATCTTGTGGGAGACGAACAGGTGAATGGCGATTGTCATCATCAGAATGAGGAACAGCTGTATGGCAAAAGACCAGAGCAAATGCTCCGGCAGCCGGGCCTCAAACTGGGACAGGGTGAGGAGGGACTCGAAATAGCCGTCCCCAAGGCTCTGGTCGAGCAGATAGAAAAAACACAGGCTGGTCAGAACAGATCCCAGAATCATGACCAGGCTGTATTTGAACTGGAATTTCAAGGTGAAGACCGGCTGGATCGGTTTGTCGCTTTTCACGGCAGCCTCCTTGCCTGATGGGGTGATCCTCCGCGCTCGGTGCGGGCCGGCAGCGCCGGTATTCTTCATATCGACCGGCATGAAAGGAAGTTTATAGAGAAAATTCACCGGGACGCGGCGGCGGAGGTTGACATTGGCCGAAATTGGGATACAGGTAGGACTATCGCTATCAATCAACAGGGAGGCCCTTATGCGCGCATTGATGACGGTAGCCGTAATCTTTGTCTTCGGGTTGGGACTGGCCGGTTGTGCTGCCCAGCTGTCGCAGGCGGATCGTGATCTGCTCAACCAGGCTCTGGCGGCAGGTAAGCAGGCCAATTCTGCTGCGGCACGGGCCGAAAGTGCAGCAGCCAGGGCGGAAAGTGCCGCGAATCGCGCTGAAAACGCCGCCAGCCGGGCGGAAAA
>CAZCUR010000005.1:0-24378 GCA_964501815.1 uncultured Geothermobacter sp. | reverse complement strand
CCGGGCGGAAAATGCCGCAAGCCGGGCCGAAAGCGCTGCCGACCGTGCGGATCAAAGTGCCGCCGCGGCGAAAAAGGCTTTTGAGATGTCACTGAAGAAATAATCCGCCCAAAACGGGTCCGCCTGCAGTCGTGTGACTGTGGGCTGTGCCTGGCATGAATCCGGGTCTGTCAGCCTGGAGGAGAGAGAAGGGGAACCGCAAGGTCGGTTCCCCTTCGTTTTTATCGGGTGGGTCAGGGCGTTTCCGCAAGAATCAGGATCGGCGTGCCGGGTTGAACCCTGCTGGCCAGGTCCTGGATGTCCTCGGGATACATGCGGATACACCCGTGACTGACACGGCGGCCGACCCCGAACGGCCGGTTGGTCCCGTGAATACCAATGCCCGGTGCCGTGGTGCCGATCCAAATGTTTCCCAGTGGATTGTCGGACCCGGGGGGGACGGCCGGCGGCAGTTCGGGTTCGATGGCGCGCAGCGATTCCGGGGGAAACCAGGTCGGTTTTTCCACCACCACGGTCACAGCGTACCGCCCGGCCGGAGTGGAGAATCCTTCCCGGCCGATGCCGATGGGATACCAGCGCAGTTGCCAGCCCCGGTGGTCGTGACGGGCCCACCAAAGGCGCATCGCCGCCAAATCGATGGTGATCCCTTCGTCCAGGCCCGCCGGGACCTCAGCCTTGAGCGGAAGGAGCACAGGCTGGCCAAGGGGTGGTTTCCAGGGGTCGGTGCCGGGATTGGCGTCGATGAGATTGCGGTAGCCCAGGCCCGCGCGTCGGGCGATCTCCATGAGGGTCTCCCCGGGGGCGGGGAAATAGCTGCGGTTTTTGCCGATATGGGCCGGCAGGGTGGGCCGGTAAAGCGGGACTTTCCCGCGGGGATGCCAGGCCACAGCATCCACCGGGGACAGCACCAGCAACAGCAAAACCAACGGACAGGGCAGCAATCGGATCAACATGGCAGCCAGTATAACCGGAGCGCCGCTTCATGAAAGCAAAAAGGCGGTCGCGCCGGCAGGCTTGACATGGGGACGGACGCAGTGCTAAAAGGGCGCGTTTTACGACATCCGGAGACTTTTACATCATCCATACGGAGGCCACTGTCATGGAAAGAACATTCGCCATCATCAAGCCCGACGCCTTTGCCGCCGGTCACGCCGGCAAGATTCTCGCGCGCATCTACGCCGAAGGGTTCAAGGTTGTCGGTCTGAAAAAACTCTGGCTGAGCAAAAAGGAAGCCGAGGGCTTCTATTATGTCCATCGCGAGCGCCCCTTCTTTGGGGAGCTGACCGACTTCATGAGCAGCGGTCCGTGCATCGTTATGGTGCTCGAAGCTGAAAACGCTATCAAAAAGTGGCGGGATCTGATGGGCGCCACCAACCCGGCCGAGGCGGCCGAAGGGACCCTGCGGCGCGAATTCGGCACCTCCATCGGGGAAAATGCCACCCACGGTTCCGACGCTCCGGAAACCGCTGCTTTTGAAATCAGCTACTTTTTCAGCGGCATGGAACTGCTCTGATTCCGTTTTCCGCACAGGCCTCTTCTGTGGGCCTTTCGGTTGCGTCTGTCGGGCCCAGCGGATAGAATCCGCTGGGCCCGATGTTTTCCACCCATGGCCTGCGGGGCTGGACCATGAGTCGTACCGACCTGAAAAATCTGTCTCCTGACGAGCTGGCGGACTTTTTTGCCGGGCTGGGCGAAAAGGCTTTTCGTGCCCGGCAGATGTTGCGCTGGCTCTATCAGCGGGATGTGAGCGACTTCGACAGCATGACCGACTTGTCGAAGGCGCTGCGTGCCCGTCTGGCTGAAATTGCGACGGTCTCGGACCTGCGCCCCGAGCAGGTTCTGATCAGCCGGGACGGAACCCGAAAATACCTCTTCCGCCTGCGTGACGGCCAGACTGTCGAAAGTGTGCGGATCCCCATGGACGAGGGGCGGACCACCCTGTGTATTTCCAGTCAGGTGGGTTGCGCCATGGGGTGTGCCTTCTGTCTGACCGGTACCTTTGGACTGCAGCGCAACCTGAGCGCGGCGGAGATTGTCAACCAGGTTCTGGCGGCCCGGCGCGATGGTCCGGTCAACAATATCGTCTTCATGGGCATGGGCGAGCCGCTGCACAACCTCGACAATGTCGTCCGGGCGCTGCACATTCTCTATGCCGGAGAAGGGCTGAACTATGGGCCGAGGCGGGTGACCCTGTCCACCTCGGGCCTGGTTCCGGAACTGCGCGAACTCGGCCGCCGGGTGCGGGTCGGTCTGGCGGTATCCCTCAACGCCACCACCAACGAACTGCGGGATCAGCTGATGCCGGTCAACCGGCGCTATCCCATCGAGGAGCTGCTGCAGGCCTGCCGGGACTATCCGCTGCAGCCGCGTGAGCGTATCACCTTCGAATACGTGCTTCTCGGTGGGGTCAACGACAGCCTGGCTGATGCCAAAAGGCTGGTGCGGCTCATGCATGGTGTGCCGGCCAAAATCAACCTTATCACCTACAACGAGCACGACGGCTCCGCCTTTCAGGCCCCGGACCCCGAAGCGGTGGACGCCTTTCAGGGCTACCTGCTCAACCATGGCCTGGTGGCGGTCCGGCGTGCCAGCAAAGGGCAGGATATCCTCGCCGCCTGCGGTCAGCTCAAGGCGGCTCTTGATAACCCACGTACCTGACAGGAGACCCGACAGGAGGACGAATCATGAGTGACACGGTTATCGGTGTGATCGGCGGCAGCGGCCTGTATCAGATGGAAGGGCTGACCGATGTACAGGAACACAGAATCTCAACACCCTTTGGAGAACCGTCCGATTTGCTGGTCTCAGGCCGCCTCGGCGATGCCCGGCTGGTCTTCCTGCCGCGCCATGGACGCGGGCATCGGCTGCTTCCGGGTGAAGTCAACTATCGCGCCAACATCTATGCACTCAAGAGCCTCGGCGTAACTCAGGTCATTTCCGTTTCCGCTGTCGGCAGCATGAAGGAGGAGATTGTCCCGGGCCATATCGTCATCCCGCATCAGTTCTACGACCATACCAGGGGGCTGCGTCCTTCAACCTTTTTCGGCAACGGCATCGTCGGTCATGTCCAGTTTGCCGATCCGGTCTGTCTGCGGCTGGCCGGGTTGCTGGCCGGGGCCGCGCGGACCGTCGGAGCGACCGTGCACGAGGGTGGTACCTATCTCTGCATGGAAGGCCCGCAGTTTTCCACCCGGGCCGAATCGAGCATCTACCGCAGCTGGGGGGTGGATGTGATTGGCATGACCAACGCCACCGAGGCCAAGCTGGCCCGTGAGGCCGAGCTCTGCTACGCCACCATCGCGCTGGCCACCGACTATGACTGCTGGTATGAAGGTCACGAGGATGTTTCGGTTGAAGCCGTGGTGGCGCTGATCCAGCAGAATGTCGCCCTGGCCAAAAAGATTATCGCCGAAGCAGCCGGACGTCTGGCCGGCGAACGCGACTGTGGCTGCAGTCGTGCCCTGGAGCACGCCATCATGACCGATCCGAAGCTCATTCCGGAAAAAACCCGGAAAGATCTGGAGCTTATTATCGGAAAATATCTGAAATGATTTGATTCGTCCGCTTGCTGTCAATCGGTTTTGCAGGTATACATGCTGGTCAGGAGGTTGTATGGGAATTCTGGTGGTCGGTTCGGTAGCCTTTGATTCGGTTCAAACCCCCTTTGGCCGGGTGGAGGAGGTTCTGGGAGGTTCCGGTACCTACTTTTCCACCTCAGCCAGTTTTTTCACTGATGTCAGTCTGGTGGCCGTGGTCGGGGAGGACTTCCCGCGGGAACATATCGACTTTCTTGCCGGCCGCAATATCGATCTTGAGGGGCTGCAGATCCGGCCGGGGCGGACCTTTCGCTGGTCCGGTCGCTACGGTTACGACCTCAACGAAGCCCATACCCTTGATACCCAGCTGAATGTCTTCGAGCGCTTTGCACCAACGCTGCCGGATTCCTATCGTGATGCCGACTATGTCTTTCTCGGCAATATCGACCCCGAACTGCAGCTTAATGTTCTGGAACAGGTGCGCCGTCCCAAACTGGTAGCCTGCGATACCATGAACTTCTGGATCGATGGCAAGCGGGACGCGCTTTTGAAAACGCTCGAACGGGTCGATATGCTGCTTATCAATGAGGCCGAGGCCCGGCAGCTGGCGGGAGAGCCCAATCTGGTCAAGGCCGCACGCACGATTCTTGACATGGGTCCGTCCACCCTGGTGGTCAAGCGTGGCGAATATGGCGCGCTGATGTTTGACCGCCACAGTATTTTCGCCGCTCCGGCCTATCCGCTGGAGGAGGTGTTCGATCCCACCGGAGCCGGTGACACCTTTGCCGGCGGTTTCCTCGGCTATCTGGCTTCCTGCGACAACCTCGACACCACCTCCCTGCGCAGGGGGGTGATTTTTGGCTCGGTGATGGCGTCCTACGTGGTGGAACAGTTCAGTCTCGACCGGCTGCGCCGGCTGGATTACCAGGACATTGAAGAACGATTTCGCCATTTTCAGTTGCTGACCGATTTTGAGGGGATTGGCTGATTCCGATGTTCCGGCTGGATGAAAAACGGACGCGTCTGGGCATCCCTGCCCGACAGGTGGTGCGCCTGGAACAGTCGCATGGAGATGCCCAGGTCAGCGTACCCGGTTTCCCCTCCCAGATGGCCCGTGCCTATCTCTGCGTGTTTCAGGTCCAGGGAGGGTTGCGCATTACCGTCGTTCTGCACCTTTTGGCATCCAATCATCTGGCCTTCTTTTTCAATCCGGAAGGGGTTCTGGACAAGGAATCCGCCAACCGTTCCCTGGGCGAGGCGATCCGTTTCGCCGAGTCTTTGGGCTTTTTGATGGCCAATCTGGACTTTCACCGTCTGGACGCCGGACAGCGGGAACAGCTCTGGCGTTCTCTTCCTCTCGCCCGGGGATTGTCCGGAGGCTCTGAGCCGGCGGCGGGCAAGGCCGGCAAACCGGAACCGGCGGCAGCGACGGGTGCGGAAAACGGTGCGGCTGTCTGGACTGTAGAGCAGATGCAGCAAAAACGACGTCGTTTCATTGAAAACCTGGGCCGGCTTCTGGCCATGCTCTGATCTGACAAGTCTTTTGCGGGAGAGTCACATGCGTCACCTTGCCTGGTTTGTCATTCTGCTGCTGACAGCCTGTGTGCCTGTCAACCCGTCGGAAAACGGCCTGAACGCCGAGGCTCATATGCAGCTCGGCTATTCCTACCTGCAGGAAGGGGACGATACCCGGGCGCTCAAGGAGTTTCTCGAAGCCGTCAAGCTGGCGCCGAAAAAACCCGAAATTCACGCCGGTCTTGCACAGGCCTATCACCGCAAAAAGGCCTATCAACTCGCCGAAGAGCAGTATCAAAAAGCTCTCGAGCTCGATGGCGACAACCCTCAGTACCACAACAATCTGGGCGCTCTCTATCTGGATATGCGTCAGTGGGATGACGCCGTCCGTCATTTCCGACTCGCGGCCAACAATCTTCTTTTCGACCGGCCCGCGGTGGCCCGCGCCGGCATGGCTGCGGCCCTCATCCAGAAAGGGGATTATGTGTCCGCCATCGAGGCGGGCAAAAAGGCGCTGCGCGACGATTATCAGCTGCCCCAGGCCCATTATTTTCTCGGCGAAGCCTACACGGCTCTGGGGCAGCTGGATCAGGCTGTCACGTCCTATAAAAATGCCATTGAACTGGCACCCAACTACCTGCTGGCCCATTACAGTCTGGGCAAGGTCTACCTCAAGCTGAAGCAAAACGAACTGGCGCGCACCGAGCTGGAAAAGGTTATCGAGCTGGCGCCCCGCTCTGAACAGGCCCGCATGGCCAGAGACTATCTGTCTCTTCTGGACTGACTCCTCTTTTTATCGACCGGGTTCTGGCCGCGCAGCGCCGGTTTGCTATGCTGGAACCAGGTGCCCGCCATCTGTGGGGCTGTGCGTTCTTTTTGCGCGGGCCGATCTGTTTGTCGGGGTTCGGTGCAAACGCGATGCGGCTCAAGGCCCGGCCGTCCCCGCTTTTCAGGGAACGGGCCGGTCCCGCTAAAGTACGGCGGTTTCGGCGCCGAAAAGAAGACTGCCGTTTCTTTTCCTGGAGGAAGACATGGTTATCAGCTGTCCCGAATGCCAGGCGCGCTACCGCATTGACCCGTCCGGAGTCAAAAAGAAGGTCGCCCGGGTGCGGTGTCCCAAGTGCGGGTGCGGCTTTGAGGTCAATTTGGCCCGGAGGGAGCGACCGCTGGTTCTGATCGTGGATGACGCCAACTTTTTCCGGCAGGTGGTGCTCGATATTCTCAGCCCTCTTGACCTCGATATCATCAAGGCCGGAGACGGTGATGAGGCCCTGCGCCTGATCCGTCAGGAGCATCCTGACCTGGTGATTCTCGATCTGAAACTGCCCGGCAGGGATGGACACAGCCTGATTCGGGAGGTCCGCGCCGACCCGGCGATTGCAGGCATTCGCCTTTTGGCCATGAGCAGTGTTTTTCGCAGCGAAGATGAGGTACGCCGCGTCATGGCCGCGGGCGCCGATGACTTTCTCAACAAATCTTTCCGCCCCGAGCAGCTTCTCGCCCGGGTCAGGACTCTGTTGGAGGTGCAAGGTGGTTGAACTCGGAATTGACCAAAATGCGGCCCAACGGCAGGTGGGAGCCGGGCCCTTGTCTTTTGCCATCATCCTTGGCTCCGGTTTCTCCGAACTGACGTCCGATTTGGAAGAGGTGCTGAGTGTCGATGCCGCCTCGCTGCCCGGATTTCCGTCTGTCGCTCCTGTCCCCGGGCATTCGGGTCGACTTGCCCGGGTCCGTCTTGGTGACCAGGAAGGGTTGGTCTTTTATGGACGCCTGCATCTCTACCAGGGGGTGTCGGCCTACGAGGCGGCCTGGCCGGTGCGTCTGGCAGCGGCCCTGGGGGTGAAAAAACTGCTGGTCACCAGTGCCGTTGGCGGCATCAATCGCAGTTTTGCCGTGGGCGACCCGGTCTTTGTCGAAGACCACATCAATCTGACCGCCGATAATCCGCTCCGCGCCCTGTCGCCTCCACCCTTTGTCGACCTGACCCGGCTCTATCCGGTTGAGGTGTATCCTGAGCTGGCCAATGCGGTGGAGCGGGAAGGGCTGGTTCTGCGCCGCGGGGTTCTTGCCTGCATGCCGGGGCCGAGTTATGAAACACCGGCGGAGATTCGGATGCTGGAGCGCCTGGGTGCGGATGTCGTTTCCATGTCGATGGTTCCCGAGATGATTATGGCCGGTGCTCTGGGCCTGCGTGCCATGGGACTGGCCTTGGTCACCAACAAGGCTGCCGGACGTGCCAGTAACAGCCTGCACCACGATGAGGTTTTGCAGGCCGGCAAATCACATGTGCGGCAGCTGCGTCCGCTGCTTGCCGAATTTCTGTCCTGTTTGGACCGTTGCTGAAGGCTTCAGTGTCAGAAGAGGCAAGTCCCTGTTTTACCGTCAAAAATGTCGTCACGGGTTCACGCCCGCCAGCTTGACAGCCACCTTGGCGGTGATATGCTTTTTCCAAAGATTGGATGAGATATCAACCGGGAGTTTGGTGATTTATGCAGTCCATAGAGAAAATTCTGATTGTCGACGATGAGGAGAACGCCCGCATCGGACTCTCCAAGTTGCTCAGCCAGGAGGGTTACGAAGTCGACAGTGTGGCCAACGGGGCCGAGGCTTTGGAATATCTTCGTGAAAAGAAGGTCAGTCTGGTCATCAGTGACATCAACATGCCCGAGATGAACGGCCTCAATTTTCTGCGCCATTTGCACGCCGAACACCCCGATACACGCGTGATCATGATTACCGCCTATGGTGGTGTTGATACCTATCTGGACGCCATGAATCTGGGCGCGATGGAGTACCTGCACAAGCCGGTGCGACTGGCGGAACTGAAATCGGTCATGAACAAGATCGCCAACTGATCCCTCACGCAGCCGCAAGGGGGAGAAAGGGGGTCGCGATGAAGGAATTCAAAACGATTCTGTTTGCCACCGACTTTTCCCCTGGCTCCGATTTCGCCTTCGACTACGCCCTGTCCCTGGCCCGCCACTTTCAGGCCGAACTGCACCTCATTCATGTCATCAACGAACCGGTCGATCTGCGCGGGTTTTATGTGCCGCATATCTCTTTCGATACCCTTGAGGCCGAAATCGTCGAAGGGGCCAACAAAATGATGGAGCGTTTCTGCCGGACCCATCTGCCTGATTTTGACCGGTATGTCACCCATGTCGTCTCCGGTATCCCCCATGAGCAAATCATTGACAAGGCCGGCGAGGTCGGCGCAGAGCTCATTGTCATGGGGACCCATGGACGGACCGGGCTTGACCATGTCCTGTTCGGCAGCACGGCCGAAAAGGTCGTGCGCAAGTCGACCATCCCCGTGTTGACCATCCGCTGCCAGGAGGATTGACCCGGCCCGGTCCCGGATTGCCACCAACGTCTGCAACCCCCTGTTTCCCCTTGTCATATGGGCGAGGCAGGGGGTATTCTTTGGCCCCATCGACCCTTCACCTTCGATTGCGACCCTTACGGGACCGGAACATGGCAGACGACAAAAAAAGCCTCATTGTCATTATCGATGATGAAAAGATCATTCTCGAACTGACATCCATGGTTCTGGGCAGCCGCGGCTATGAGGTGATGACCGCCGAGGATGCCGTCGTCGGTCTCGACCTGATCAAAAAGCACCGGCCCGAGGTGGTGCTGCTCGATTACATGATGCCGCGCATGAACGGTCTGGAGGCGCTCAAGCGCATCCGCGCCGAGTATCCGGAAACCTATGTCATCATGTTTACCGGCAAAGGTTCGGAGGAGATAGCCGTCGAACTGATGAAGGCCGGTGCCTCCGATTACATCCTCAAGCCGTTTTCCAACCAGAATCTGGTAGAGCGCATCGAAAATGTCCTGCGTCTGCGGCGCATCGAACTGCACAATCTCGAGCTGATTCATGAGCGCGAACGGCTGTTGCGGGAGATCGAGGAGTGGAATCTCGAACTGGAACGACGGGTCCTGGAGAAGAGCCGGGAGCTGGAAAGGGCGCATGCCGAAATCCTGCAGGCGGAAAAGCTGGTGGCGCTGGGGCACCTGGCCGCCGGCATGGCTCATGAAATTCGCAACCCCCTCAATTCCATTGCCCTGTTTACCCAGGTCCTGCGCGGTGCGCTGGCCGACGACCCGGAAATGGTTTCCTACGCCGACCGGGTTTTGGGGGAAGTCGAGCGCATCGACGATCTGCTGGTCAAGCTGCTGGGGGTCAGCCGCCAGCCTCAGGGCGAGCCTGTCGATATCGATCTGAAAGCCCTGATCGAACAGGTCATGGCGGGCTTTGTCGAGCAGGCCCATCAGCAACAGGTCAGCATCTCCATGGAGTTGCAGCCCGATTCACGGGTGCGGGGCAACCCGGATGAGGTGGAGCAGATCTTTTCCAATCTTTTCGCCAATGCCCTGCAGGAAATGCAGGACGGCGGCCGGCTTGAGGTCCGGCTCCGGCGCGAGGACGGCTGGCATCAGATTACGGTCGCCGACACCGGCGGAGGCATCCCGAGTGAACATCTCAACCAAATTTTCGACCCCTTTTTCACCACCAAGGAACGCGGCACCGGTTTCGGCCTGTCTGTCGTGCTGCGCAACGTCAAGACGCTGGGCGGTCGCATCCGGGTCGAAAGTGAACCGGGGCAGGGGGCGACGTTTCACATTGCGTTGCCTGTTGCCGACTCTGGTGCTTGAACCTCTTTATGGCCCTGCTGCTGCGTGACATCCTCGTTCCGGTGGAACAGAGTCGTCTCGATCCGGCGAGGCTGGTCGCTGAGACCCTCGGGATAGCGCCCGAGATGGTGCGCAACGCCGTCATCCAAAGGCGCTCCATTGACGCCCGCCGCAAACCCAGGTTGTATTACGTTCTGGCTGTCTCTTTTGAGACCGATCGGGAAGAGCGCCTGCTGCGCCGGCACAAGAAACTGAGTCGTTTCGAACGCCCTGCATCGCCCGAGACAGTGAGGCTGGCCCACACGCCTTCCGTTGTGGTGGTGGGGATGGGGCCGGCGGGCCTTTTTGCCGCTCTGGAGCTGGCCCGCGGCGGGGCGGCGGTGACCCTGCTCGAACGTGGGCGGCCGGTGGAGCAGCGGATTGGTGATGTCGATCGGTTCTGGCGGGGGGACGGACTTGACCCGGTCAGCAACGTCCAGTTTGGTGAAGGCGGGGCCGGCACCTTTTCAGACGGCAAACTGACGACCCGTATCAATCATCCGGACATCCGCCGGATATTGCAGACTCTGGTCGATTGCGGCGCGCCCCGGGATATTCTCATCGATGCCAAGCCGCATATTGGCAGTGACCGCCTGCGCGCCGTTCTCATCCGCTTTCGGCGTCTTTTGCAAAGCCTCGATGTCGACATGCGCTTTGAATCCTGTCTCACCGGTTTCGAGATTCAGAACGGGCGAGTGACTGCGGCGGTGGTCAATGACCGGGATATCCTCCCCTGCCAGGCTCTGGTGCTGGCCCCTGGCCACAGCGCCCGCGATACCTACGCCATGTTGAAGGACAAGGGGGTGCGGCTGGAAGCCAAACCCTTTGCCGTCGGGCTGCGGGTGGCGCATCCGGCGTCTCTTGTCAACCGGATTCAGTACGGCAGCGCCGCTCCGGCCGTCGGCGCGGCCGACTACCGGCTGGCCTGGAATGATCCGGACAGCGGACGCGGTGTCTACAGTTTCTGCATGTGCCCCGGCGGGGAGATTATCAACGCATCATCCGAACCGGAACACCTGGTGGTCAACGGTATGAGCCGCCGCCGGCGAAACGCCCCCTGGTCCAACAGCGCCCTGGTGGTCAGTGTCGGGCCGAAGGACTTTGGACCTGACGTCTTGTCCGGGGTCGCCTTTCAGCGTCGCCTTGAGCATCTGGCCTGGCGGCTGGGAGGGGGGGACGACCGGGTGCCGGCGCAGAATCTGCTCGCCTTCCTTGGTCGTGGCACCGGGCCGGTCTGGCCCGTCTGCCGTCCCGGTGTGGTCGAGGCCGATCTGGGCCGGCTCTTCCCGGAGCAGCTGCTGGCGCCCTTGCGGCGTGGTATCCTGATGTTCGACCGCAAGATGCGCGGTTTTGTGACGGCCGAGGCGGTGCTGGTGGGGGTTGAAAGCCGGACCTCGGCGCCGGTGCGCATCGTACGGGGGGAAGACGGGGCCTCGGTCTCCCATCCGGGGCTCTTTCCGGCCGGTGAGGGCGCCGGTTATGCCGGCGGCATCATGAGTGCCGCCCTTGACGGTATGCGTGTCGCCGGTAGTATCATGAAGCAACTTTCAGCCGGGGGATGATGTGAAACAGGTTTATGTTCGTGATATCCGCGAGCGGGACTGGGTCGAGGATGTTTTTCTGGTGCGCGACCGAACCAGCGCCATGGCCCGCAACGGCAAACCCTACATGACGCTGAAACTGATGGACCGAACCGGGGAACTGGAAGGGCGCATCTGGGATCGCGTCGAGGACTTCGAGAACCGTTTTGCCCGAGACGACTTTGTCCGGGTGCGCGGCCGGGCCAGTCTCTATCTGGGGCGCATGCAGCTGGTGGTTCAGGATATTGAACGCATTGACGAAAAGGAGGTCGATTTCGCCGACTTCCTCCCGGTGGCCGCCGAGTCCGCCGGGCAGCTCGCCTCACGGTTGCGGCAGGTGGTGGCGACCATCAGGCAACCGCATCTGCGGGCGCTGTTGGATGGTTTGCTTGCCGATGACGACTTTGCCCGCGCCTATTGCCGCGCTCCGGCGGCCAAATCGATGCACCATGTCTATCTGGGGGGGCTGGCGGAACACTCCCTGTCCATTGCCGGTCTGGTCGATCTGGTCTGCAGCCATTACGATTTTCTCAACCGGGATCTGCTTCTCGCCGGCGCACTTTTGCACGATGTCGGCAAGATTTTCGAACTGCGGTACAGCCGCAGTTTTGAGTATACCGATGAGGGCAAGCTGCTCGGCCACATCATCATGGGGGTTGAACTGATCGACGAACACATCCGGCGCATCGACGGTTTTCCTCGTGAACTGGCCATGCAGCTGAAGCATTTGCTCCTTTCCCATCATGGCCAGTACGAATTCGGTTCTCCCAAGCGGCCGAAAACCCTCGAGGCGGTTGCGCTCAATTTTCTCGATGACCTCGATTCCAAACTGAACGGTATCCGCAGCCACATGGAAAAAGAGGCGGAAAAAGAGGGCGACTGGACCAGTTACCACCGCCTGTACGACCGTTACTTTTTCAAAGGGGCGACCGCAGCTTCCGGAACCGAAGCCTCCGGGACCGCCGCGGCTGAATCGAACCAGGGACCGCTTCGGCCCGCCGAAACCGGTGCCGGTGCTGACAAACGCCGGACGCGCCGTTCGGACCGCCCTTTATCCTTCAGTCTCGGAGAGCAGCTTGCCGGCCGTAATCTCAACCTTTTTCCCCAGGGAGATGAGGACTCATGATTGTTGAGGCCATACCTGTCGGCCCTCTGCAGGTTAACGCCTACATCATTGGCTGCCCTGTCACCCGGCGCGCACTGCTGGTCGATGCCGGCAGTGATGCTGAGGTGCTGCTTCAGGCTCTGTCCCGGCATGACCTGGTGCTGGATCAGCTGGTGGCGACCCACGGGCACTTCGACCATATCGGGGGCAACCGCAGGATCCTGGACGCCACCGCGGTCCCCTTCGCCATGCATGAGGCCGATCTGCCGTTTCTGAGTCAGGCCGCGGCCCAGGCGGCCCTTTACGGCCTGAGCACCGAGGAGTCGCCACCGCCGACCCGGTTTCTGAACGAAGGGGACCGGATTTCTGTCGGTGAACTGGTGTTCGAGATCCTGCATATCCCGGGGCATTCCCCGGGGAGTATCTGTCTGGTTGGACAAGGGCACGCGTTTGTCGGCGACGTGCTCTTCGCCGGGTCCATCGGGCGGACCGATCTGCCCGGCGGCAGCTACGAGACTCTGGTCCAGGGGATCCGCAGCAAACTGCTGGGGCTGCCCGAGGAGACGGTTGTGCACCCCGGGCACGGTCCGGATACCACCATCGGCCGGGAAAAACGTTTCAATCCCTTTGTCGGGGACTGAAAGAGCGGGAGGGTTGTTGATGTTGCAGGGCAGGACGATTGTCGTCGGAGTCTGCGGCGGGATTGCCGCCTACAAGGCCGCCGAACTGGTGCGCCATTTTCGCCGGGCCCATGCTGAGGTCCATGTGGTGATGACCGCCAGCGCCACGGAGTTTATAGCGCCTCTGACCTTTCAGACCCTGACCGGCAACCCGGTGCATGTCGATTTGTTCAATCTGATTCAGGAACGCGAGATCGGCCACATCTCCCTTGCGGACCGGGCCGAACTGTTTGTTGTCGCTCCGGCGACCGCCAACCTGGTGGGCAAGCTGGCCAATGGGATCGCCGATGACCTTTTGACCACGACGTTGATGGCCACCCGCGCGCCGGTCCTGCTGGCTCCGGCCATGAACGTCAACATGTTCGAAAACCCCATCTACCAGGCCAACCAGCAGCGCCTTGCGGATCACGGCTATCACATCATGTCACCGGTGGTGGGCGAGCTGGCCTGCGGCTGGGAGGGCGCAGGGAAGTTGCCCGACCCGGCGGATATCTTTGAGCGGTCCATCCGGCTTTTGAGGCCCCAGGACCTGGCGGGACTCAAGGTTCTGGTCACCGCCGGCCCGACCCGCGAGGAAATCGATCCGGTGCGCTATATCAGCAATCATTCCTCCGGCCGTATGGGCTATGCCCTGGCGCTGGCGGCCGCCCGGCGCGGCGCAGCGGTGACCCTCATCAGCGGTCCGACCTGTCTGGCTGCGCCCCTGGGAGTTGAACGGGTCGATGTGGTCAGTGCCGGGCAGATGTATCAGGAAGTTCTGCAGCGTGCCGAAACGATGGATCTGATTTTCAAGGCGGCGGCGGTTGCCGATTACCGGCCTGTCGTTCGGGCTGCCGACAAGCTCAAGAAGGGCAGGGATGTGCTGAACCGGATCGAGCTGGAAGCCAACCCGGATATTCTGGCTGAACTGGGACGGCGGCGGCTGAAAGCCGTTCTCGTCGGGTTTGCCGCCGAAACCGAGGACCTGGATGGCCATGCCGCGGCCAAACTCGCTGCCAAGGGGGCGGACCTGATCGTCGCCAACGATGTCAGCCGCAAGGATATCGGTTTTGACGCGGAGCAGAACGAGGTGCGCCTCTTTTTCGCGGACGGACGGTGCGAATCCCTTGCGAAGATGGCCAAGCAGGACTTGGCCGATCGGCTGCTTGACCGGGCTTTGAGCCTGCGCTCTTCCTGAGTACCAGTCAGTAGGCGGACAGGAGTTCCAGCAGCTGGTCTGGGCAGGTCATGCCCTGGCGAAAACGGGGGTGGATCTCCAGGACCAGGGCGGTGCCCTCTTCCGGGGAGAGCTTGCCACTGACGTGCAACAGATGCAGGTTCTTGCGCAGCAGCCTGGCGGCGTACAGGGCGCGCTCTCCGGCCGGATCGGCCGCCCAGAAAGGGCTCTGGTCCATTTGGCGCAGGATGCTTTCTGTCACGGTCCGGGCCAGGGTCAAATAGTCATCGCGTCGTTCCGCCGGGATGTCCCAGCGTGAGTTGCGCCCCATCGACCTCATCATTTTCTGCCAATGCTGCAGGCGATTCAGCATCAGCAGGGAATTGAAAATACGCTTGTTGGTGCCGAAAGAAAAAAGGGTGTTGGCGATAATCGAGCGCAGCAGTTCGTCGTTGGCCCGAAAATCGTGCCGGGCGATGCGGCGGGCCAAAAGCCAGGTTTCCGGGGGGACGTTCCCCTCCATGCGCATTTCCCAGTAGGCATGTTTGAGCATGACCGAAGGGTAGGTGCGCACCATTTTGAAGGGGACGAAAAAAGAGTGGGCCACCGTGTCCATGGCGAGGTGACTCAGATAGCCGTAGGCACAGGCTTTCTGGCCGTCGGTGCGTGCCTGGTCGATCAGTTGCAGCGCAACCCGCCAGGAGTGGCAGTGTTTCAGATAGTGGGTGAATTTTTTGCCCAGAGTGATGTCGGCGGCAATGCAGCCGTACAGGTAGTCCTGGGGACAGCGCGCCAGCAGCTGGCGCAGCGGTTCGGCCAGTGCGGCGCTGTTGTCCAGCAGCCAGGAACCGACCTGAAGATGAAATCCGATACCCCAGGCCCAGCAGTTGTCCGGCAGGACAACAAGGGTCAGGGTCAGAAGCAAGATCAGCAGCATGCGCGGGCCATCCGGGCCGGTTGTTGATGCCGGCACCGCGTTGTCGGTCAGATCAGGTCACACGTGCCCGGACGTCGGCCGCCGTCGCCGGACAGGTCCTTCGGGCCGGCAACGCCGCGCCCGTGTTTTTCAAGAATAGTCAAGGACACCTCTGGAGTAAAGCGCTCATGCCGGACAAGCTCCATCGCGAATTTGCCGATCTGCTCGCACAGGCCCGTGGTCTGCTGACCGATTATGCCAATCTCGGCATCGAGCATCTTCCTCTGCCGGAACCGGGAAGTCTTCCTGCCGGGGAGGAGGCCGACGGGGCCTGGTGCCCGGCCTTTGCGGAGACTCTGGAATCGATCCGTCAGGACCTTGGCGACTGTCAGCGTTGCAAACTGGCGCAAGGGCGGACGCAAATTGTGTTTGGCGTGGGGCATCCGAAGGCCCGTCTGGTGTTTGTCGGCGAGGGGCCGGGGCGCGAGGAGGACCGCAAAGGGGAACCCTTTGTCGGTGAAGCCGGTCAGCTGCTGGACCGGATCCTGGCAGCCATGGGCCTGGACCGCTCCCAGGTTTACATTTGCAATGTGGTCAAGTGCCGCCCCCCCAACAATCGGGACCCCGAAGATGATGAAATCGCTGCCTGTGAGCCTTTTCTGCTGCGGCAGCTCAAGGTTATCGAGCCCGAAATCATTGTCACTCTCGGACGTTATGCCAGCCAGACCCTGCTGCGGGACTCCTCACCCATGGGGCGGTTGCGCGGCCAATGGCACAGCTATCAGGGCATTCCGGTGATGCCGACCTGGCATCCGGCCTATCTGCTGCGCAATCCGGAAAAGAAGAGGGATGTCTGGGAAGATATGAAAATGGTGTTACGCCGCTTGGCCTGACACGCATCATGGATGAAAGGTAAAATTGATATGGATATCAAGCGCCTGGACCTGTTTTGCAAGGTGGTGGAGCTGAAAAGCTTCACCCGGGCTGCCGCCGAGGCAGGGCTGAGCCAGCCTTCGGTCAGTGAACATATTCGCCTGCTGGAGGAATCACTCGGGGAAAAATTGCTGGACCGGCTCGGACGCCAGGTGGTGCCGACTCCTGCCGGGCAGTGCCTTTACCCCTACGCGCGCAAGATGGTCCGGCTGCGCGAAGAAAGTCTCCAGGCCATGGCGGCGTTTCGGGGCGAGTTGGGCGGACCCTTGTCAATCGGGGCCAGCACCATTCCGGCCACCTATCTTTTGCCCCGCCTTGTGGCCCTGTTCCATCAGTCCTGCCCGGCGGCCAAAATGACAGTCAGGGTTGGTGACAGTGAACAGGTCTGCCAGCGCGTGGTGGCTGGCGACGATGCCTTCGGCCTGGTCGGTGGCCGCCTGCGTGACAGCCGGCTTGCATTCGAACAGGTGGCCGAAGACCGGCTGGTGCTTGTTGTTCCCGACAGCCACCCTTTCAGCGGTCGTGATGCGGTTGAAGCGTCCGAGCTGACGAGCTGTGCTTTCATCAGACGTGAGCCCGGCTCCGGAACCCGGGCCCAGGTTGACCGGTCCCTGGTTCAGATGGGCGTTGACCCGGAAAAACTGGATGTGGTGGCCGAGCTGGGCAGCACCGAAGCCGTGCGCCAGGCTGTCCGGGCAGGCTGCGGTGTCGCTTTCATCTCTTCCCTGGCCGTCGAGGGGGTTGACGGGGACGGGGTGACTGTTCTGAAGGTACGGGGGATGGATAACCGGCGCGGGCTGTATCTGGTCCGCCGCAAGGGGCGTCAGTTGTCCCCTCTTGCCGAGGCCTTCGTGAAGTTGTTGCAGGCTGAAAAGAACAATCTGCCCTGAAGCCGTTACAGGTCCAGGTCAAGACGCTTGATCTTTTCGACCAGGGTGGTGCGGTTCAGCCCGAGCAGGGCGGCCGCACGGGCCTTGACTCCGCCGGCCAGCTCCATGGCCTCCCGAATCAGGCGGCGTTCGATATCGGCGATCAGCCCGGGCATGTCGATGCCCTCGTCGGTCAGTTTGACCAGCGTCTGGCTTCCCGGTTCGTCGGGCAGCGCCTGTTTGGAAATGGCGGCGGGCAGGTCGGCCAACCCGATGCTGGTCCCTTCGGTCAGGGCCACGGTGCGTTCGATAACATTCTCCATTTCCCTGACGTTGCCGGGCCAGTCGTAGCTTTCCAGGGCTTTCATGGCTTCGGAGGTGACCGACATCAGTTCCCGCCCCATGACCGTGCAGGTTTTCTGCAGAAAATGCCGCACCAGCAACGGTATATCCTCGCGCCGCTCCCTGAGGGGCGGCAGTTCGATGGGAATGACGTTGAGCCGGTAGTACAGATCCTCGCGAAACCGCCCCTCCCGCACATCCTGTTCCAGGTCGGCATTGGTCGCCGATATCACCCGGACATCGAGCTTGATCTTGCGGTTGCCACCGACCCGTTCGATTTCCTGTTCCTGCAGGACCCGCAGCAGCTTCATCTGCAGGTGCATCGGCATGGTGCCGATTTCATCCAGAAAAATCGTGCCGCCGTTGGCCAGCTCGAATTTGCCCGGCTTGTCGGCCACCGCCCCGGTAAAGGCCCCGCGCACATGGCCGAACAGTTCGCTTTCCAGAAGCTCCGCCGGGATGGCGCCGCAATGGATGTCGATGAAAGGTTTGTTGCGCCGGTTGCCATTGTAGTGGATGGCTCGCGCCACCAGCTCCTTGCCGGTCCCCGACTCTCCCAGGATGAGAATCGTGGAGTCGGTGTGGACGATTTTCTCCAGCCGCGAGAAGACCTTCTGCATCGCCGGACTGTGGCCGATAATGTTGTCAAAGCTGTAGCGGCCGCGCAACTGCTGGCGCAGATAGAGGTTTTCGGCGACCAGGCGGCTTTTTTCCATCGCCTTGGCCACGAGAATTTTCAGTTTTTCAAAATCGACCGGTTTGGTGATGTAGTCAAAGGCGCCTTCCTTCATGGCCTCGACAGCCGTTTCGGCTGAGGCGTTGCCGGTAATCAGGATGACATTGGTGTAGGGCGCGTCGGACTTGACCTGTTTGAGAATGTCGATGCCGCTGACACCGGGCAGAAACAGGTCGGTCACGACGATGGCATAGGGGGTCTGGTTCAGCTGCCGGATGGCCTCCTCTCCGGTCCCCACCGCGTCCACGTGGTAGCCGGCTCCGGTCAGAAGCAGGGACAAGGCGTCACGGTTGTTCGGCTCATCGTCGACCAGCAGGATGTCCGTCAGCTCCTTCATTCTTTCCCTCCGGGCCCTGGACTGCAGAAGGCGTCATATCGTTGACGCCTGGCACGTTAGCACTCTTTGCTGCAAGACGCAAGTCATTGAAATAGTATGAATTTGACAGGGTAACGGGGGCTGATAAGCTAAAACCATGAGACAGCTTTGCCGGGTTTGCATTTTGCTGGTGCTCCCCGTGGTGATTGGGGCCCAGGCCGGTGCCGCGGACATGGCCTCGGGGATTCGGGTCCTTCGGTGGCAGGGGGCCATCAACCCGGTGGCCGAAGCCTTCATCGTGCGCCAGATCCTTAAGGCCAATGAGCAGTCCCAGGCGCTGCTGATTCTGCTCGACACCCCGGGCGGGCTGGACAGCTCCATGCGGGGGATTATCCAGGCCGAACTTGCCTCCCAGTCACCCATCATTGTCCACGTCCATCCATCGGGCGCCCGGGCCGCCAGTGCCGGCGCCCTGATTGCGCTGGCGGCCGATTTCGTGGTCATGGCTCCGGGGACCAACATCGGGGCGGCCCATCCGGTTGCCATCGGGCCGGGGCCCGCGCCAGAGGGCAGGCAGAGCGATGTTATGACAACCAAGGTGGTTAACGATGCCGTCGCCTACGCGCGCAGTATTGCCGAACAGCGTGGACGCGACCGGGAATGGGCCGAAAAGATCGTGCGGGAGAGCCTGTCGACCCCTGCATCCAGAGCCCATGAAATCGGTATTGCCGACCTGGTGGAGAACGACTGGCGCCGCGCCCTGGAAAGACTGGACGGGCGTGTCTACCGGCGCAATGGGGAAGAACGGGTTTTTCACGGCCGCGGGCTGCAGGTGGTTCGCGTCGACATGAACACCCGGGAGAAAATCCTCAATGTCCTGAGCAACCCCAATGTCGCCTACCTGCTGCTGATGCTCGGATTTCTCGGTATCTTTTTCGAAATCAGCCAGCCCGGTGTTATTCTGCCCGGCGCCATCGGCAGTATTGCCCTTTTGCTCGCCTTTTTCGGCCTGCAGACTTTGCCGGTCAGCGGCGTCGGAGTCCTGCTGCTTTTGCTGGGGCTGGTGCTCTTCCTGCTCGAAATCAAGGTGGCCAGCTACGGCATGCTGTCGGTGGGCGGTATCGTCTGTCTGGGGCTCGGTTCGCTGATGCTGATCGACAGTGCCGATCCAGCCGTGCGGATCGACCCGGTCGTGGTTGGAACAACCGTCGCTCTGTTGTCCGGTCTCATCCTTTTGGTGGTGCGCAGCGTACTGCGTGCGCAAAAAGGGCGGGTTGTTTCCGGCTGTGAGGGAATGGTCGGCCAAAAAGGGGTGGTGCGCGGCAACCTGGGCGCCGGTGGCCGGGTGTTCATTCATGGTGAATACTGGGATGCCGAAGCGGACGAGCCCGTCGAAGACGGCAGCCCGGTGGAAGTCGTCCAGATACTGCCCGGACTCAGGCTCAGGGTACGACCGGTCCGGAAACACGAAGAGAAAGAGGAGAGATCATGATTCCCCTGAACCTGCTGCTGTGGGCCATCCTGGTGGCGATCGCCGTTGTTGTCATCGGCAGTGCCATCCGTATCCTGTTTGAGTACGAACGTGGGGTCGTGTTCCGGCTTGGCCGCTTTGTCGGCGTCAAGGGCCCGGGGCTGCGCTTTATCATTCCCGTGGTCGACAAGCTGGTGAAGGTGAGCCTGCGTACGGTGGCCATGGATGTTCCGCCCCAGGATGTCATCACCAAAGACAACGTCTCGGTCAAGGTCAACGCGGTGATCTACTTTCGGGTCATCGAGCCGGAAAAGGCCCTGATCGAGGTCGAGAACTATCTTTACGC
Organism: uncultured Geothermobacter sp.; assembly: GCA_964501815.1. Taxonomy (GTDB): domain Bacteria; phylum Desulfobacterota; class Desulfuromonadia; order Desulfuromonadales; family Geothermobacteraceae; genus Geothermobacter. The sequence continues at coordinate 4,200 of CAZCUR010000005.1, read as the reverse complement.
CACCAGCCAGCTGGCCCAGACGACCCTGCGCAGTGTGCTGGGGCAGTCCGAGCTGGACGAGCTTTTGACCCACAGGGACAAGATCAATATCGAACTGCAGAAAATCCTCGACCGGCAGACCGACTGCTGGGGGGTCAAGGTAAGCAATGTCGAGGTCAAGCATATTGATCTGCCTGCCGAGATGCAGCGCGCCATGGCGCGTCAGGCCGAAGCCGAACGCGAACGGCGGTCGAAGATTATTCATGCCGAAGGGGAGCTGCAGGCTTCGGAAAAACTGAGCCAGGCCGCCGGTATTATCAGCCGTGAAGCCGGAGCCCTGCAGCTGCGTTACCTGCAGACCCTGACCGAAATCGCCACGGAGAAGAATTCGACCATCCTGTTCCCACTGCCTCTGGACCTGGTGCGGCCGTTTCTGGAGATGGAAAACAAGACGTCCCCAAAGGACGCGTGAGTCTTTTGGTCTGAGACCAGATTTGGTAAATGATACGATATGGTATCCATTTACCATTTTGGGGAATAAGTGCGACAACGGGGAAGAAAAAGCTCTGGGATTTCAATGCCTTAGAATTTAAAACGCTTTTTTATATTGACTCATCAGGCTTGCTCTGTTTATATGTGCAAGCCTGTTTGCTGATGTAAGTTATTGAAATTAAACGTAAACTTTACTGACAGTAAATTTTTTTAGAGTACCTAACGTTTTATTTGCGGGTCAGGGGAGTGACCCGACGGGGACTTGGAGGAGGTTTCATGGCTGTTAAAAAATTTCGTCGTATCATGGCCGCCAACCGGGGCGAAATCGCCATTCGCATCTTTCGGGCCTGCACCGAACTGGGAATCGGCACCGTCGCCATCTATTCGGAACAGGACCGGCTCTCCCTGCATCGCTACAAGGCGGACGAAGCCTACCTGGTCGGCAAGGGCAAGGGGCCGATCGATGCCTACCTCGATTTCGAGGAGATTGTGGAACTGGCCCGGCGCAAGGAGGTCGACGCCATCCACCCCGGCTACGGATTTTTGTCCGAAAATCCTGATTTCGCCGAAGCTTGCGAGCGCGCCGGCATCGCCTTTATCGGCCCCGACGCCCGCATCATGCGTGCCCTGGGCGACAAGGTTGCCGGCCGCCAGGTAGCGACCGAAGCCGGAGTGCCGATTGTTCCCGGGACCGAAAAACCGATTCAGACCGAAGAAGAAGCCCTTCTGTTTGCCAAACAGTCAGGCTATCCCATCATCATCAAGGCCTCGGCCGGCGGCGGCGGGCGCGGCATGCGGGTGGTGCGCAACCGGGAAGAGCTGATTGAAGGAATGCGCGCAGCGGCCAGCGAGGCGCAGGCGTCTTTCGGCAATGCCGCCATCTTCCTGGAAAAGTATATCGAAAACCCCAAGCACATCGAGGTGCAGCTGCTCGGGGACAAGCACGGCAATCTGGTGCACCTGTACGAGCGTGACTGCTCCATTCAGCGCCGGCACCAGAAGGTTATCGAGGTCGCGCCGGCCGTCACCCTGACCAAAAAGCAGCGGCAGCAGGTGTGCGACTATGCTCTCGCCATCGGCAACGCGGTCGGCTATGTCAATGCCGGCACCGTCGAGTTCCTGATGGACAAGGACGGCAACTTTTACTTCATCGAGGTCAACCCGCGCATCCAGGTTGAACACACGGTTACCGAGCTGGTCACCATGCGCAACCTCGTGCAGGCGCAGATCCATGTGGCGGCCGGGCACAGGCTTTCCGACCCGGAAATCGGCATCAAAAGCCAGAAGGATATCGAGCTGCGTGGAGCGGCGATTCAGTGCCGCATCACTACCGAAGATCCGGCCAACAATTTCGCGCCCGATTTCGGCACTCTCAAGGTTTACCGCAGCGCCGCAGGTTTGGGGGTCCGTCTCGATGCCGGCAGTGCCTACGCCGGGGCCGAGATTACGCCGCACTACGATTCGATGCTGGTCAAGGTTTCGACCTTCGGGCGTGATCTGCCGATGGCGGCGCGTACCATGGACCGGGCCCTGAAGGAGTTTCGCATCCGCGGCGTCAAGACCAACATCGGCTTTCTCGAAAACGTCGTCAACCATCCCGATTTCCTCTCCGGCGCATACGACACCTCCTTTCTCGACACCCACCCGGAGGTTTTCGAACTGCCGGTGAAAAAGGACCGTGCCAACAAGATTCTCAGCTACATCGGCCATGTCACCGTCAATGGCTATCCGGGTATTCCCGAGCACAAGCGCCTGCATTTTCGTGACCTGCGTGAACCGACCGTACCCGAAATCCCCTACGGGACCCCCCTGCCGCGCGGCAGCCGGGACATCCTGAGGGAAAAAGGCCCCGAAGGGCTGGCGCAGTGGGCCCAGAAACAGAAAAAACTGCTGTTGACCGACACCACCATGCGCGATGCCCATCAGTCGCTCATGGCCACCCGGTTCCGCACGGTCGATTTGGAGCGGATTGCCGAAGCGACGGCGCACCTTGGCGGCGGACTTTTCTCCCTTGAAATGTGGGGGGGCGCGACCTTTGACGTCGCCATGCGCTTCCTCTCCGAGGACCCCTGGGAGCGCCTCGACCGGCTGCGGGCCAAAATCCCCAATATCTGTTTCCAGATGCTGCTGCGCGGTTCCAATGCCGTCGGCTACACCAACTATCCCGACAACGTGGTACGCGAATTCGTTGCCAGGGCGGCCGAAAGCGGCATCGATATCTTCCGGGTTTTTGATTCCCTGAACTGGACCAAGGGGATGCAGGTGGCCATGGAGGCGGTGCGCAACGCGGGTGCGGTTTGCGAGGCGGCGGTTTGCTATACAGGCGACATTCTTGATCCCAAACGCGACAAATATCCGCTTCAGTACTACGTCGACATGGCGAAGGAACTGGAGAAGATGGGCGCGCATATCCTGGCCATCAAGGATATGGCGGGTCTGCTCAAGCCCTTTGCCGCCGAGAAGCTCATCAAGGCCCTGAAGAACGAAATCGGCATCCCGGTGCACCTGCATACCCACGATACCTCGAGCAACGGCGGCGCCATGCTGCTGATGGCCGCCCAGGCCGGAGTGGATATCGTCGACGCAGCGCTTTCCTCGGTTTCCGGACTGACCGCCCAGCCCAACCTCAACGCGCTGCTGGCGGCCCTTGAGGGAACCATCTGGGATCCGATGCTCAACCGCCAGGGGCTGCAGCTTTTGGCCAACTACTGGGAGACGGTGCGCACCTACTACGCGCCGTTTGAGTCCGAGCTGCGCAGTGGCACCGCCCAGGTCTACGAGCACGAGATTCCCGGAGGCCAGTATTCCAACTTCAAGCCACAGGTCGAAGGTCTGGGGCTGGGGGACCGCTGGGAAGAGTGCAAACAGATGTACCGCAAGGTCAACGACATGTTCGGTGATGTCGTCAAGGTGACACCCAGCTCCAAGATTGTCGGCGACATGGCCATGTTCATGGTGCAGAACAACCTGGAGCCGGAAGATATCTTCGAACGCGGCCACGAATTGACCTTCCCCCAGGGTGTGATCGACTTCTTCAAGGGAATGATCGGCCAGCCCTACGGCGGTTTTCCCAAGGAACTGCAGAAGATTATCCTCAAGGACGAGCAGCCGCTCAGCTGCCGGCCGGGTGAACTGCTCGATCCGGTTGATTTCGCCGCCAAAAAGGAGGAGCTGGAGAAAAAGCTCGGTCATGAGGTCTCGGAGAGGGATGTTCTGTCCGCCGTCCTCTATCCCGGCGTGTTCGAGGAATTTGACCGTCATCGGCAGAAGTATTCGGATACCTCGGTGTTGCCGACTCCGGTCTTCTTCTACGGTCTCGATATCGGAGACGAGGTCACCATCGACATTGAGGAAGGCAAGACCCTGATTATCAAGCTCAACGCCATCGGCCGGGTCCATGAGGACGGCACCCGCAACATCTACTTTGAGCTCAACGGCATGCCGCGCACCGCCCAGGTGCAGGATTTGTCGGTGGAGTCCGAAACCTCCAGCCGTCCCAAGGCCGATCCTGCGGACGAAATGCAGGTCGGTGCGCCCATGCCGGGCAAGGTGTTCAAGTTGCTGGTCAAGGTCGGTGATGCGGTCAAGGAAGGGGATGTCCTGCTGACGACCGAGGCGATGAAAATGGAGACCAACGTCAAGGCGAAGGTCTCAGGCGAAGTCAAGGAACTGCTGGTCGCCGAGGGGGACCAGGTCGACCAGGGCGATTTGCTGGTGGTTCTGGGCTGA